>NZ_JABAED010000011.1:0-186494 GCF_023701875.1 Rahnella sp. CG8 | reverse complement strand
AAGGGTCCATGATGAGCATGAACCCTTTTTACACGAGCCACCGGATCGGTCAACTGATCCTTAAACGATCGGCATTAGGGGCTTCGGCCCCTTTTGGCGTGATCAGACCTGCGGCACAGGAGGTTATTTCACGTAAGAATTCAGCACGCTCAGTACGACGTCCAGATCGGCCTCACGTTTCACAACATCTTCTTCATGAACAATATGCTCAGTCAGATGGCCTTTAATCACTTCCCGCATCAGGCCATTCACCGCGCCGCGGATCGCGGCAATTTGTTGCAGAACAGCCGCGCATTCATGGGGCTCATCCAGCATTTTATTTAACGCCGCCACCTGACCCTGAATTTTGCTGGTACGGGCTTTCAGCTTCTGTTTATCGCGAATGGTATGGGACATCTCACTTCCTCCGTGACACCAATGACGGCGCGATCATATCATTTTGTGGATACTGGGGGGGTGTATTTAATACTGGGGGGGAGTAGAATCCCAGCGCCTACCTTATCGGGAATCATTAACATGAATGACTTTTCTACCCTTTTACAGCAGGGAAATGCGTGGATCTTTATACCCAGCGCCATATTGCTGGGGATTTTGCACGGGCTTGAGCCCGGCCATTCGAAAACCATGATGGCCGCCTTTATCATTGCGATTAAAGGCACTGTCCGGCAGGCTATTTTACTGGGGCTGGCGGCCACGGTTTCGCATACTGCGATTGTCTGGATCATCGCGTTTGGCGGCATGTATCTCAGCAACCGGTTCACCGCAGAGGCTGTCGAGCCGTGGTTGCAACTGGTGTCTGCGGTCATCATCCTGGGCACGGCGGCATGGATGTTCTGGCGTACATTTCGTGGTGAACAACTCTGGAAGAAGGAGCACGCGCACGGGCATCATGCTGATCATGACCATCATCACGGACATTCCCGCACGCATGCGAATGTTCAGCGTCACGTTCAGCCCCGGGGACTTAATAACCTGCGCGGCATGAAGCGTATCAGCCTGTCGCCGCAGGAATATCAGGACGCCCATGAACTGGCGCACGCCAGCGATATTGAGCGACGTTTTGCCAGCACGGAAGTGACTAACGGGCAGATTTTATTTTTCGGTCTGACCGGCGGGCTGATCCCGTGCCCGGCCGCCATTACCGTGCTGCTGATCTGCATCCAGCTTAAACAACTGGCGCTGGGAGCGACGATGGTGGTGTGTTTCAGCATCGGACTGGCGCTGACGCTGGTAACTGTAGGCGTGGCGGCTGCCGTCAGTGTCCGCCAGGCGGCTAAACGCTGGAGCGGTTTAAACACGCTGGCGCGCCGGGCGCCTTATTTTTCCAGTGTGCTGATCGCGCTGGTGGGGATTTATATGGGCATTCACGGGGTTATGGGCTTAACCTCCTAAAAAATCTTAACGTAATCAGTCATAAGCAATAACAATTCAGACTTTTTAAAACCGGCTCAAGGCGTTATAAATGACGGGATGATAAACGGATAAATGGATCCCGCCATGAAAACTGCCCACCTTGTTGACCCCGAACTGCGCCCGTTACTGGATCTGATGCCAGAACGTGTGCTTACAGCCTCCGTTCTGCCTGCCATGCGCGAGCAACGTCAGACGGCGGCGCTGGAAAGTCTGTTACAGGATGACGGGTTGCCGGTAACGGTTAGTCAGCATCACATTTCAGGTGGCGAAAATGCGCCAGCGGTGCGTGTCGTGGTGATTTCGCCGCAGCATGAACGGAAAGGCCGGATGGGTATTCTGCATATTCACGGTGGCGGTTATGTGCTGGGCAGCCCTGAACAGTCGATGCCGCTGACCCGCCCGACGACGGCACAGCACGACTGCGTCATTGTATCGGTGGATTACCGTCTCGCGCCGGAAACGCCATTCCCCGGCCCGCTGGAAGATTGTTATGCCGCGCTGATCTGGATGACCGCACAGGCAGAGGCGTTGGGTATTGACCCTGCACATATCGGTGTGATGGGTGACAGCGCCGGTGCCGGGCTGGCGGCCTCTCTGGCGCTGCTGACCCGCGACCGGGGCGGTCCGACACTGGCGTTTCAAAACCTGATGTATCCGATGCTCGACGACCGCACTGTGACCGATCCCAACCCGAATCCGGTGACCGGCGAATTCTCCTGGACGCGCGAGGACAACCGTTTCGGCTGGCACGCCTACCTCGGTCACGAAGCCGGTTTGCCGGATATTTCCTGCTACGCTGCGGCTGCCCGCGCAGAGGATCTGAGCGGATTACCACCGGCCTGGATTGGCGTCGGCTCAATTGATTTGTTCCTCGATGAAAACATCGACTATGCCCGCCGGTTAATCCGCGCTGGCGTGCCGGTGGAATTCAGCATCTATCCGGGCGGATTCCACGGTTTCAACGGCGATCCGGCCTATGCGCTGGCCCGTCGCGCCCGCAAACAACGTCAGGATGCCTTAGCCGGTTTTAATCCGCTGCGTCATTATCATGACTTTGGCTTATAATCAGCAGCAATCGATAAGGCATAACAACCGGCTGAATTAGAAAATAAATTGGATATCAAACAACTTATCTATCTCTGTAACCTCGAACGCGAACGGCATTTTGGCAGGGCGGCGGAAGCCAGCTTTGTCAGCCAGCCGACGCTGTCGATGCGTCTCAAAAACCTCGAAAAAGAGCTCGACCTGAATCTGATCAATCGCGGTAATAACTTCGAAGGTTTTACCGCAGAAGGTCTGCGGGTGCTGAGCTGGGCGCGGGAAATCGTGGCTGTCTATGAAGGCCTGAAACTGGAAGTCGAATCGCTGAAACAGGGCATGAGCGGGACATTGCGTATCGGCGTGATGCCGCAATGCAGCGTGTCGCTGGCGCAACTGATTAAGGCGGTCAGCGAAGCGCATCCGGGGCTGGATTACCGCGTGGCAGAAGTCAGTGCTGATCAGTTGATTGAAGCGCTGAGCAGCCATTCGGTGGATGTCGGTATCGGTTTCTTTGAGTTCTCGACGCTCAATGAGCTGCGCTTCCAATTGGTGCCGCTCGATGACGGCGGTGTTGACGTGGTGTATCACCCGGATCATTTTCCGCAGTTACAGGGCATTGAACGGATAACCGCCGAACAGGTTGCCGCGCTGCCGTTGTGTCTGTCTGAACCGAGCCGCTATTTCCGCCGGTATCTGGATAATTTCTTCCGCCAGGCCGGACTTGAGCTGCATCCGCGGCTGGAAAGCACGTCTATTTTCCAGCTGATGCAGGGCGTGTTTGTCGGAATTGGCTGTGCGCTGGTGCCGCGTGGACATCTGATTGATGAAATGCATCCTGCACTGAAACGTTGCCCGCTGGATATCACGCCGATGAGTCGTCATGCCGCGCTGGTCGTCGCCGAAGCGGGCAGGGCAACGCCGCTGGCGCAGCATTTCTTCACCGCCGCCGGGCTTTGGCTGGCGCAGCAGGCGCTTAACAAGTCGTCAAATGTGGCGCAATAAAGACGTTCTGTCCGGTATTCCTATTGATGTAATGAAACTTTCAGCCCAAGCTTTGCCGCAATACTTATGTGAAATGGATGGAGTAAGACATGAAAACATTGAAAGCCGTTGTTCTGGCGTTGGCCTCTGCGGGTATTTTGCTTTCAGCAGGTGCACAGGCCTCGAATAATCTTCTGGGACAACTGCAGCAGGCCGCCAACGAAGGACTGAATGGCACCAGCAGCAAAACCGGTTCTGCCGGCACCACGTCTTCGCTGACCTCGCTGCTCAGTGGCGGCGACAGTGCCCTGACGTCGACCAGCGCGAACAACGTCGCAGGTGTGTTGCAGTACTGCGTGAAGAACAACGTACTTTCCAAAGCCAGCACTGAGAATGTGAAAGATCAGTTGCTGAGCAAGCTGGGCATCCAGACGGCAGCGGGTGCTGAAAGCCAGGATTATCAGCAGGGTCTGGGTGGTTTGCTGAAAACCGGTAAAGATCAAAGTGTGGATCTGAATAATCTGGGGAGCGGGCTGACGCAGGTGAAAGAGAAAGTGAAAACCAAAGCCTGTGATGTGGTGCTGAAGCAGGCGAAATCGTTTATTTGATTGCAGAGGCCGCTGCAATGGCGGCTTTTAACTTCAAATTCAAATTCAAGGTCAACACCGTGGGCATCGGCCCACACCGACCAGAGACCCGGTAACGCGCGGGCCTCTGGACTCCGCGCTTTTTCACTGCGCGCTCCGCTGGCGCAAGGGACATGTTCTGCTGTATTGATGAGTGGCGCAAATCCAGGTGCTGGGCACTACCTTCTCTCGGTCTTCGAGCCACAGGTCTCGAAGCCGCTCCGTTCAGCTGGATTTTGAGCACGCCATTGAACTCTCTAAAACAGAGTAATTTTGTTTTTTGAATTTAAGATCCTGCGGGCGATTCAGAAAGCTTGCTGAATGAGAGGTTGCAGACCATAGGCTGCAATCCCGAAACGAAGGAACCGCGCAGCGGCAAGATTTCCAGCCTGTCGCTGCGGTTGCTGAAACATAGCCAGCGCGCGGATCACATGTTTGAAAAAGCGAGGGGAGTTCAGAGGGGAAAAGCCTTTCCCCTCTGGTCGGTTTCGGCACGAAAGGCCGTGTGATAACCGTTATTGAGAAACCGAAATTTACTCAATTCTATTTAAAGCTTTTAAAGCCATTTAAAGCCATTTAAAGGGATCCAAAGGGAATCCCCTTTCACTCCGCATAAACCTTCTCTTTACTCTCGCACAAATCTTCGATCAAACATGACCCGCACCGCGGCTTACGTGCAATGCAGGTATAGCGGCCATGCAGGATCAGCCAGTGGTGGCAGTCGAGCTTGAACTCGGCCGGAACCACTTTCAGCAATTTCTCTTCGACGTCATCCACGGTTTTACCCGGCGCGAACTTCGTGCGGTTACAGACGCGGAAAATATGCGTATCCACGGCAATGGTCGGCCAGCCGAAGGCGGTATTGAGCACTACGTTGGCGGTTTTGCGGCCAACGCCAGGCAGCGCTTCAAGCGCGGCGCGGTCTTCCGGCACTTCACCATGGTGTTTTTCCAGCAAAATACGGCAGGTTTTAATCACGTTCTCCGCTTTGGCATTAAACAGGCCAATGGTTTTGATGTATTCCTTTACGCCGTCCACGCCAAGCGCCAGAACCGATTCCGGCGTGTTGGCGACCGGATACAGCTTTGCTGTCGCCTTGTTCACGCTGACATCGGTAGCCTGCGCAGAAAGTAATACCGAAATCAGCAGTTCGAACGGCGTGGTGTACACCAGTTCGGTAGTGGGATGCGGATTGTTATCGCGCAAACGGCTGAGAATTTCGGTGCGTTTTTCCTTATTCATGAACGCTTCCCTTTGGCAGACTTTCTTCCGCCACAACGTGCTGTGCCGCTTGCCGTGCTTTCATACGCTGATCAATCAGATATTTGCCGGCCAGCAGCAGCCCGAGGCCGATAAATGCGCCCGGCGGTAACATCGCCAGCAGGAACGGGTTATCCAGATGCAGCACTTCGACGCGCAGCACTTTCGCCCAACTGCCGAGCAACAAATCAGCGCCATTGAACAGCACGCCGCTGCCGAGAATTTCACGCATTGAACCCAGCACAAACATTGCGCAGGTTGCCCCGAGACCTGTCATCGCACCGTCGAGGGCAGCCAGATGCACAGGGCTGCTGGCGGCGCAGGCTTCGGCACGTCCGACCACAATGCAGTTGGTCACAATCAGCGGAATAAAAATCCCCAGCGCCTGATACAGACCGAACGCGTAGGCGTTGATCAGCATCTGCACGGTACTGACCACCGAGGCGATAATCAGCACGTAAATCGGGATGCGGATTTCATCCGGGATCCACTTACGGAATGCGGAAATCATGGCGTTGGTACAGGTCAGCACCAGCGTGGTCGCCAGCCCTAAACCGAGAGCATTGGTGGCAGTCGACGTCACGGCCAGCAGCGGACAAAGCCCCAGCAACTGCACCAGCGAGGAGTTATTGGTCCACAGACCCTGAACGATTATCTTTTTGGCTTCACTCATCACGGGCTCCACAAGGGGTGAGGTGGGAAAGCTGAGACGGTACCGTCCCGATAAACAGCGCCGTACGTTTTACCGAGCGGACGACGGCGCGCGGTGTAATGGTCGCACCGGTAAACTGATCAAACATACCGCCGTCTTTCTTCACCGCCCAGCGCTCATCGCTTGCACCATTGACGGTCTGATTGGCGAAATGTTTGATCCAGTCGGAAATGCGCACTTCAATTTTGTCACCCAGCCCCGGCGTTTCGTGCTGTTCCAGCACGCGGGAACCGTAAACTTTGCCATGAAAATCAGCCGCCACCAGCAACTGGATCGCACCGGAATAGCCGTCAGGCGCGGTGGTTTCAACCACGGCAGCCACCGGCTGACCATTTTTGCGCGCCAGATACAGACGGTGCGGCGCCATGCTGCCAAGTGACTCATCAGTGACGTTGTAACATTCGTTTTGCATATCGTTGTCGTACACGCTGGCCGGGATCACCTGATCAAACAGCGTTTTTTGCTGTAACAGCGCCTGATGTTCAATGGTCGGCTTGGTCATCAGGTTGACCAGCGCCGTCATACCGGTCATCAGTGCGCCAAAGAAAGCCAGAATCAGGCCGTGGCGTCGCATTGTAGCTAACATAATTCTTCCTCAGCGATGCCCGTAAACGCGTGGTTGTGTGTAGTGATCAATCAGTGGCACGGTGATATTGGCCAGTAAAACGGCAAAAGCGACACCATCCGGATAACCGCCGTAACTGCGGATCAGCCACACCAGTAAACCAATCAGTCCCCCGAAAATCAGGCGGCCTTTCGGGGTGGTGGATGCCGTCACCGGATCCGTGGCAATAAAGAACGCGCCCAGCATCGTCGCGCCGGAGAACAGTCCGATCAGCGGTGAAGGATAGTTTTCCGGTGCCAGACCCCACGCGATACCCGCGCAAATGACCAGCATGCCTAACATGGCGGCCGGAATATGCCAGCTGATGATTTTGCGCCACATCAGGAACAGGCCACCGGCCAGGAATCCGAGGTTAATCCACTGCCAGCCGAGACCGGCCAGTGTGCCGCTGAACAGCGGCGTCCCGAGGATCTGATCGGCGGTATGGCCGGAGCGCAAACCGGTTTTAAATGCATCCAGTGGTGTCGCCTGCGTCACGCCATCCACGTTCATGTTCAACTGATACGCGGTCAGATCCTGACTGTTATGGCCGGTGAAAATGGTCAGCAGCGTGTCGGTGAATCCGACGTGATGATGCTGTAAAACATCCGGCGGCAGCCAGGTTGTCATCTGAACCGGGAAAGAAATCAGCAGCACCACATAACCTACCATGGCCGGGTTAAACGGATTCTGACCAAGACCCCCGTAAAGTTGTTTGGCGATGATGATGGCGAAAATCGTGCCGAGCACCACCATCCACCACGGGCCCAGCGGCGGCAGGCTGATACCCAGCAAAACGGCTGTCAGCAGGGCACTGTTATCGCCCAGGCGTTTTTTCACTGGCAGTTTGCGCAACTGTAACACCGCGCCTTCTGCCAGCAGGGCAATGACGATAGCCAGCGTCAGCTGAATCAGCGTGCCGTAACCGAAGAACCAGACCTGAGCGAGCAGGCCGGGAATACACGCCAGAATCACCATCATCATGATGGTACTGGTGTTCTGGCGATTATGCGTAAAAGGTGAACTTGCAATCCTGAAGGCCATCTATTCCTCGTTCGACATTGTCTGAGCGGCTTTACGGGCCTTAACTCGGGCGATCGCAGCCGCTACAGCGGCTTTGCGTGGATCGCTTTCTTGTTGTGATGTTTCTTTTTCTTCCGGTTCAGCGTCCTGCGCTTCACTCAGCGCAGCGGCTTTTTTGGCTTTGGCACGCGCGATGGCAGCCGCCACCGCCGCCTTGCGTTTGTCGTCTGCGGAAGGTTCTGCAGGTGACGCTGTCACGTTTTCTTCAGTGCCCGCAGGTTGCGCAGCGGCAGCCTTTTTGGCTTTCACGCGGGCAATGGCGGCGGCGACAGCAGCTTTGCGATCGTCGTCAGCGGAGGGCTGTGGTGCAACGTTCAGTTCGCTTTCTTTGGCTTCCACGACAACGCCGTTATTACCGGCTTTCTTCGCTTTCACGCGGGCAATAGCGGCTGCCACGGCGGCCTTACGATCGTCTTCTGCAGATGGCGGCGTTTCAGGCACCGGCTCAGAAGCCACCGGAATTTCCTGCTCAGCGGCGGCTTTCTTCGCTTTCGCACGGGCAATGGCAGCGGCCAGCGCCGCTTTGCGCGGATCGGCTTCGGCCTGTTGTTCCGTGGCCTTTTCAGCGACAGGAGCTTCTTCTGCTGCGACGTCGTCCAGCTTCACTGCCGCTTTCTGATGTTTCTCTTCACGTGCTAATTTCTCACGTTCCATACGCGCCTGTTTGGCTTCGAAACGGGCTTTGGCTTCGGTGGCCCGGGCAGTCTCTGCATCGATGGCGCGGATTTCGGCCTTTTCCTGACGGTAATATTGCACCAGCGGAATATTGCTCGGACAGACATAGGCACAGGCGCCGCATTCGATGCAGTCGAACAGATTATGCTTGCGCGCTTTTTCGTGTTCTTCACCTTTACTGAACCAGTAAAGTTGCTGAGGCAGTAAACCGGCCGGACAGGATTCCGCGCACAGGCTGCAACGGATACAGGCTTCTTCCGGCTCCGGCTGACCCAGTTCGGCGTCAGACGGCGCGAGCAGACAGTTGGAAATTTTGACCACAGGCACATTGAGCGATGGCAGGGTGAAGCCCATCAGCGGGCCGCCCATAATCACCATCTTTTTATCGCCCTGCGGTTGTAACTGGCCTTCCTGCATCAGGTGTTCAATCGGCGTGCCCAGACGCGCCCAGACGTTACCCGGTTTTGCCATCGCTTCGCCGGTCAGCGTGACCACGCGTTCGATCAACGGTTCGCCGTCAATGATTGCGCGTTTAATGGCAAACACGGTGCCGACGTTTTGCATCAGTACGCCGATGGACGACGAGTGATGGCCTTTCGGCACTTCGAGGCCGGTCAGGATTTTGGTCAGCTGTTTGGCACCGCCGGACGGGTATTTGGTCGGAATGACCCGCAGTTCGAAACGCACTCCGTCGGAGATTTCAGCGCTGATCGCGGCTTTAAGCGCGGCAATCGCTTCAGGTTTGTTGTCTTCGATGCCGATCAGCACCCGTTCAGGATGCAACATGTGGCAGAGGATGCGCGTGCCCTGGAGAATTTCCATGGCATGTTCCTGCATCAGCCGGTCATCGGCAGTGATGTAAGGCTCACATTCGGCCGCGTTGAGGATCAGTGTGCGGGTCGATGTCAGGCCACCGGCTAATTTGCTGGCGGTCGGGAAGCCTGCGCCACCCAGCCCGGCAATACCGGCCTGACTGATGCGCTGATTCAGTTCATCAGCAGAAAGCTGGCGGTAATCGGCAATGAATTCGCGTTCGCACCAGGTATCAAGGCCGTCGGCTTCAATCAGCACACAGAGTTCTTTCAGACCGGAAGGGTGCGCGGTGATGTGCGGTTCGATGGCCGTGATCACGCCCGACGTCGGCGCGTGAACCGGCACGGTACGGCCACGGCCAGTGGTCAGCGGCTGACCTTTTAACACAGGGTCGCCGGCTTTCACACACAGCTCGCCTTCAGGGCCAAGGTGTTGCTGAAGGGGGATGATAAAGCGCTCAGGCAGCGGCACGTTGCGCAGCGGAACGTGGCTCGACTGAGTCTTCATTTCCGGCGGATGAATACCGCCGTCGAAGTCCCAGACTTTGTCTTTTTTGAGCGCCGCAAACAGATTAAACATGTTACTCCGCATGGATGACCTGAACCGGAATGGATTTCAAATCCCACTTCCAGTTTGCGGTGGTGGTTTTTACTGGCAGCATTTCGATGCAGTCCGTCGGGCACGGCGCGACGCACAGGTCACAGCCGGTACATAAATCAGTAATCACGGTGTGTACGGCGCGGGTGGCACCCACGATGGCATCCACCGGACAGGCCTGAATACACTTGGTGCAGCCGATGCAATTGCTCTCGTCGATATAGGCGACTTTACGCACCGGGACAGCAGCCGCAGCGTCTTCACCCATCGGCTGCGGCTCAACGTTAAGCAAGGTCGCCAGCTTGAGCATGACGGCTTCGCCGCCCGGCACGCATTTATTGATGTTGTCACCATTGGCGACCGCTTCGGCGTAAGGCTTGCAGCCGGGATAGCCACATTGCGCACACTGGCTTTGCGGCAGGATATCGTCAATCTGATCGGCAACCGGGTTGCCTTCCACGGCAAAACGGCGCGAGGCGTAACCCAGCAGCAGGCCAAAAACCAGCGCCAGAGCGGTCAGCGCGCCAATCGCTACCCATAATTCAAACATTAGAATTTCACCAGACCTGTGAAGCCCATAAAGGCTAATGACATCAGGCCAGCCGTGACCAGCGCAATCGAAGAACCTTTGAACGGTGCCGGGACGTCAGCCACCACCAGACGTTCACGGATAGCGGCAAACAGCACCATCACCAGCGAGAAGCCCAGTGACGCGGCGAAACCGTACAGCGCAGATTGCATAAAGTTGAATTGCTGGTTGATGTTCAGCAGCGCCACGCCGAGCACAGCGCAGTTGGTGGTGATAAGCGGCAGGAAGATGCCCAGCAGGCGGTACAGAGACGGGCTGGTTTTGCGCACCACCATTTCGGTGAACTGCACAACAACCGCGATCACCAGAATAAAGGCCATAGTGCGCAGATAGACCAGCCCCAGCGGCATCAGAACGAAAGTGTTGACGATCCACGAGCAGATATTCGACAGGGTGATCACAAATGTGGTGGCGAGACCCATACCGATAGCGGATTCCAGTTTTTTGGAAACGCCCATAAACGGGCACAGGCCAAGAAACTTAACCAGTACGAAGTTATTTACCAGCACAGTGCCGACAAAAAGTAATAAATAAGAGGTCATGACAATTGCCCGGACATAATAAACATTAAAAACCTCAGGGTTATTCCGTGAAGGTTTCTTTTACCCGCAGTGAGCGCTTGAAATAAGGCACAAAGACGGCGGCGGCCAATAAAGGTAACAATAAGTTACGCACGGCCAAATCATCGGTAACCGGTGAGAATGCAAAGGCTTTTACCGCCAGAAGTACTGTGCACAATAACCAGATAATATACATTTTGGGTAACACGCTGGCGCGCTTACAGAATTGCAGCAATACCGCGACGGTAAATAACCCCATCGCTAACGTGGTCACCACCGAGAAATACCATTGCAGGGTAAATGCCTGGGAGTTGGTGATGAGATATTCGCGCGATTCCGGCATAAATAACGCCATTGAAAACAGAAACAGCATTAATACCACGCTCAGCAGCGTCACAATCAGATACGCCATCGGGGCCAGTAGCCACCCGCCAATACGTTTATAACCCGGATTATTCAACATAAAAGCTTTTCTCACGCTGGTTTTGCTATCAAATCAGCACAGGGAAACTTCCCCGACCTTCAAGGCGCAGTAGCTTAACCTGTGAGAGGCATTCTCGTTATCGTATTTATGTGATCAATGATCCCCTTCGCTCAGGAAGGGGATTTAAATAGAAAGGCTTTAATGCACCGGCACCAGAATTTCGGTGGCGACAATTACCACAATCAGGCCAACCAGCACGGGAACGGACGTGCGTTTGACGACTTCGAAAGGCGATATTTTTGCCATACCGGCCACGGCCACTATGACGCCCGAAACAGGGGAAATAGTGCGACCCAGGTTGGATGCCTGCAACATCGGGATGACCAGATATTCCGGGTTGATGCCCATTTTCGCGGCCAGTTTTGGGATAAGTTCGACGAAGGCGTAAAACGAAGCATTACCGGAGCCGGTGGTCATGGCGGCGAGCACGGTGATGACTACCAGCACCAGCATCATGACGATGCTGCCGGAGCCAAAGTTTTGCGCCAGTCCTATCAGGCTGCTGATGAACCCGACGGTGCTCAGCCCCTGAGCAAACACGCCCGCCGCGACCAGCAGCATCACCACGTTGGCGAATGCATCCGCCATGCCGCGATAAGCCACGTCCAGTCCGGCGAATACCGCTTTGCCGTTACGGTTACGCACGGTTTCAATCAGGGCGGTCAGCAACATACAAATCACCAGAATGGTGATGATATGCAGATTGGGTCCCCATTTACCGTCAAAAATCAGCACACCGATAATCGGCGTGAAAGGCAAAATAGCGTAGAAAGCCGGAGCATTGGTTTCAATGACATCGTCAGCATTGGAATCGACAGCATCCGCCAGCACGGAGGTCTCGCGTTTATCCAGATAGCGTTGCCAGAAGAAGTGCGCGACCGCCATCGCCGCGATGGCAGCAATCGAAATCGGCAGGGTGACTTTAAAGGCAAAATCCACCAGCGGCATATTCGCCGCCTGCGCCGCCAGCACCACATCACCTGAGGTAGGGGAAAGAATGATCGCCGCAGGAGACGCACAAATCGCCGCCGCCGCGCCCCGGCTGATGCCGACGTTAACCATAATCGGGAACAACGTTGCCATCAGTAACACGCCCAGACCGGTCGCCGAAGACACGGCCAGGGACATCAGACACGCCAGAATATACGCCGCAACCATCAGAATGTACGGTGAATTGATCATCTGTAACGGGCGCGACGCCAGTTTGACGACCACATCGTTGGCACCAATATGGGTCATGTAGGCTGCGAAACCGCACAGCATCATGATCATCATCCCCAGATCGCCACCGCGGCTCATCAGCAGAATTTTGACGTACTCAACGATATCTGTCGCATTCCAGCCGGTACTTTTGGTGCCTTCCGGCAGGATGCTGTGACCCATGATGGCGCTGATAATCAGCAATAATAAGCCGCCGACCATCAGAACGCCGGTGGGTGAATAGCCTTTAATGATATAGCGGCCGACAAAGACGGCGACTACCAGCCCGATCAGTAATTCCAGCATTATTGTATTCCCCGAGATTAAATTTGGATCCAAGTGAAAGGCGGGCACTTTGCCGAAATAGTTCACCGGGCGTTATGACGCTTATCAATTATGGGTGATGAAAAAGCGGGGAATATTTAAATTTGTGATGCTTAACGGACATCAGGAGGGGTGTTTAAAACAAACTTCAAGTTCAAGTTCAAGTTCAAAACCGTGGGCGTCGGCCCACACCGACTTGGGGGGCGGCCTGTCGCCGCCACCCCCCAAGACCCCCCGGGCTCTTTCACTGCGCGCTCCGCTCGCTGGCTATGTTTCATCAGCCGTAGTGATAGCCGCAAAACCCCGCCGCTGCGCGGTTCCCTTCGTTCGGGTTACAACCCGCGCAAAAAGACGCGCGGTTTTCCACCTCTCCTCCGGCGGAATTTTGGAACCGGCCTTAGGCTTATACTTCACAACCTCACACATTGTGATTTTGTCTTTTAAAAAAGTCAGGGGCGATTCAGAAAGCTTGCTGAACGGAGCGGCCTGGAGACCAAAGGCTCCAGGACCGAGTGAAGGCACCGCAAAGCGGCAAGATTTCCAGCCTGTCGCGGTGATACCTGAAACATAGCCAGCGAGCGGAGCGCGCAGTAAAAGAGCCGGAGATTCTTAAGAGGCGCGGCGATAGGCGCCTCTTAAGGCCAGTTTGGGTGGCAACCCAAGGTGTTGACCTAGACCTAGACCTAGACCTTAAGGCCAGTTCGGATGGCAAACCCAAAATCAAAGCTTCGGGATTTCCCGATAAAATCCCACGCCGATGAGGCGTCCAAACAGGAAAGGTATAAATTTCCGCCCGCGCAGCCACGCTTCCAGCCGTGAAGGGGCACGCTTTCTTTGTTTCTGTCCTGCTTTACTGATCATGATCTGTAATGCCTGCGTCGCCCACGTCGGGAACGCGCGGCGGCGCTGGATACGTTTTAAGTGTCGCAGCGTCAGACGTCCGGCCTTCAGCGGTTCAGTGATGATATTCGCTGTCGCCACCGCATCCTGAATCGCCAGATTCACGCCGACGCCGCCAATCGGTGACATAGCATGTGCCGCATCGCCGATGCACAACAGACCCGGTTTAGCCCATTCTTTGAGACGGTCGATGCGGATCACCAGCAAGCGTACGTTTTCCCAGCTGAGAATATCGTCGGCTAAGCGCTGGCGCTCAAACGGCGACACTTCCGCCAGCAGGTCGAGAAAAGGCGCGATGCCCTGTGCTTTGAGCGCATCCAGGCTGTCTTTCGGGATTGAATACCCACACTGCCAGTAATCACCCCGGTCGATCATGATGAAGTTTTTCTTTGGCCCGCGATGCCCCATCGACCACAGAGGATCATCCGGGCGTTTGGGGATTTTCAGCCATAACACGTCACGTGGCGCGCCATAACGGCGGATTTCCATCCCGGCCTGTTCGCGCACGATGGAATTACGCCCGTCGCAACCGACGACCAGATCCGCATCAAAATGCTGCGTTTCGCCATTCACTTCAGCAAGAACGCCGGATACCTGGCATTTATCCTCCAGCAATGACAGGACCTGCGCGTTATGAATCAGCCGGAAATTGGGCAGTTGCGCAGCCTTGCTGGCGATGAAGTTGAGAAAATCCCACTGCGGCATAAAAGCGATAAATTTGCACTGCGTCGGCAGATGACTGAAATCCGCCAGCGTGGTTTCCTGGCCGTTGATCTCGCCATAAAGCTTTTCAGCGCGCTGATGCGGCAGGGCGAGGAACTCGTCGAGAAAACCCAGTTGCCAGATGATGTCCAGTGTAGACGGATGAATGGTATCGCCGCGAAAATCGCGTAAAAAGTCGCTGTGCTTTTCCAGCACGGTGACGTCAATTCCCTTTCGCGCCAGAAGGTATCCCAGCATTAATCCTGCGGGGCCACCGCCGACGATGCAGCAGGACGCTGCTGCGGAGGATTCAGTGTTCGGTGTCATTCCAACCTGCCTGACGGGATGAATTTACATGATAACAATTATCATTTGCACACGTGGGCGTCAATTCATCCCGTGCTACATCACAGAACATTTCCTGCACAGCGTCGTAACAAAACTCCATGTTTTTGCACCACCGCGATCTTGTCGCTGCTTTCCCGTTTGGGATTAAATTTACTCATTGTGTCTGTAAATCATTCGCTTAACGGTTGTTTTTAAAACTGGCAGACAAATTGCAAAGTGGTCCATAGGTTGAGTTGTTGGGCCAATTATGGCCGATGTTTGCACAAGCCAAAGTGCGGAGAAGCCAATGAACGGCGACATAAATTTATTGCATCCGATTGCGCCACAACAAAGCGACACGCTGGTGCTCGATGCACTGACCCGCTATGTGGCGCAGTCCGGCACCCGTATCGGCGAGAAATTGCCGCCTGAGCGCGTGCTGGCCGAAGGGCTGGCGGTGAGCCGTAACACCGTACGCGAGGCGCTGAAACGCTGGGAAGCGCTGGGGATTATCGTGCGCAAAAAAGGCAGCGGCACGTTTTTGCAGTCTGAAATTACCGCTAACGACAGCTTTCTGTCCCTGCGCTTTAAGAATGACTCAGCCACCATGCTTCATGCACTGGAAGTGCGCCGGATCATTGAATGCGAGGCTTCCGCGCTGGCGGCGGTACGTGCGACGGAAAGCGATTTGCTGTTTATCGAACAGAAGCTGGATGTGATGGAAAAAGTCCATCTGAGCGTCGGTTCCGCCGGGGCAGAAGACTGGCAGTTTCACGCGGCAATCTACAGCGCGGCGCACAATCCGCTGCTGCTGCAAATGGTCGGCGGCATTTATGACCTGCTGCATGCCTTTTTTGAATCGCCGCCTGAGCAGGCGCTGTTCAGCGACTCTTTTCCGCTGCATCGCATGTTATTTGAAGCCATTGCGCGCCGTGAACCGGAAAACGCGCGCAGGCTAAGCAACGACATTCTGAACATAACTGAACGTGACATGAAGGAAGTGATCAATGCAGCAAGATGATAAGAGCCAGCCTGTTGAGTTAGGGGAAAACACCCGTTTAGTGCACGACGCCCGCCACGATCGCGGAGCGATTTCGCCGCCCATCTATCAGTCTTCGTTATTCAGTTTCACTGATTATGACAGCATGATTGCCCGTTTCCGCGGCGACAGCGACCATGCTTTGTATTCCCGCGTTGATAACCCGACCGTCGTCGAATTGCAGAAAAAAGTGGCGCAACTGGAAGGCGGCGAAGCTTGTCTGGCGTTCGGCAGCGGCATGGCGGCGATCAGTAACGCCATTCTCAGCGTGGCCGGTCCCGGCGATAAAGTGGTGTGCGTGAATCACGTCTACCCGGACACCTACCGTTTCCTGCGCGGTTTCTGCACCCGTTTTCAGATTGAATCACAGTTTGTCGATGGCGGTTCACTGCCCGCGCTGGAAGAGGCGATGCAGGGCGCGAAACTGCTGTATCTCGAAAGCCCGAACAGTTGGGTGATGGGCGAACAAAATCTGCGGGCCATCGCGGAACTGGCGAAAAAATACGGCGTAATAACGATGATCGACAATAGCTGGGCGTCGCCGATTTTCCAGAAGCCACTGGCTGCGGGCATCGATCTGGTCATTCATTCCGCGTCGAAATACATCAGCGGGCACAGCGACGTGGTCGCCGGGCTGGTGATTTCCAGCCAGGAACGCATCAGCGCCATCAGTCGTTATATCAGCCCGTTTTTAGGCGGCAAACTTTCTGCCAATGAAGCCTGGCTGCTGCTGCGCGGCCTGCGCACGCTGCCGCTGCGTATGCGCCAGCATCACGAAAGTGCGCTGGAACTGGCGCGCCGGTTGCAGGGCTATTCGCGCATCACGCAGGTGAATCATCCGGGACTTGACCCGTTGCCGACTTCCACGCTGACCGGCTACAGCGGTCTGTTCTCCTTTGAGCTGAGCGAAGGCATCGATATTCCGACGTTCTGTAACGCGCTGAATCTGTTCCGTATGGGGGTCAGTTGGGGCGGTTTCGAAAGTCTGGTGATGCCAGCCATTTCTGTGCTGAATCAGGCGGGCGAATTCAACTCGGCAATAGATTTCGGTGTGTCGCCCCGCGTGATCCGCATTTCTATCGGGCTGGAAGAGACCGAAGATTTATGGCGTGACCTGAAAAACGCCATCGAAAGCGCCTGTTCCTGAGGCCTTTGTTGAAAGACCGTTCCTGTGTTCCGACTTTTTTCACCGTGGAGAATCAAGATTATGCGACACCCGAAACGTCATGTGCTCAGCCTGCTGGCGCTCAGCGTCAGCCTGTTTTCCTGCGCCAGTTTTGCCGCCACCAAACTGACGCTGGTGGAAGTGATCACCAGCCCGGCGCGTACTGAAATGCTGCAAAAAATGTTAACCGCTTACAAAACGCAGCACCCTGATGTCGAGATCGACGTGGTGTCGCTGCCGTGGGGACAGGCGTTTGAAAAGCTTGGCACCATGATCCAGAGCGGACAATACCCGGATGTGGTGGAAATGCCGGACACCTGGCAAGGGCTGTATGCCAGTAACGGCATGCTGGCTGACCTCGAACCGCGGCTGAAAGGCTGGTCGGGCACGCCGGATCTGACTGACAAAACGCTGACCATGGCGCGTTCTTCCGGCGGCACCGCCACCATGATCCCGTACGGTTTTTATCTGCGGGCGATGTTCTGGAACAAAAAACTCTTCCAGCAGGCGGGTCTGACCGAGGCGCCGAAAACCATGGACGAGTTTATGGCGGATGCGAAGAAAATCAGCGCGCTGGGTAACGGCATCAGCGGTTATTGCATGCGCGGCGGCGTCGGCGGTACGAATGCCTGGATGATGTTTATGGCGGCGATGAACGGCTCGCCGGACTTCTTCGACAAAGAGGGCAACAGCACGCTGACCAAACCTGGTGCGATTAAAGGTGCGCAATTCCTGGTGGATATGTACCAGAAGGGTTATGCGCCAAAAGACAGCGTCAACTGGGGCTTTAACGAAATCGTCTCCGGATTCTATTCCGGTAAATGCGCAATGCTCGATCAGGATCCGGACGCGCTGATCGCCATCAAAAACAGCATGAATCCTGACGATTTCTCGGTCGCGCCAATGCCGCTCGGGCCGAACGGCAAAGCCTATCCGACCATCGGTTATACCGGCTGGTCGATGTTCAAACAGGGCAAACATCAGGATCAAAGCTGGGATCTGATTTCCTTCCTCAGTAACAAAGAAAACAACCTCACCTGGTCGAAATTTGTCGGCACCTTACCGATTTATAAGGGCGCAGAGCAGGATGCGTATTACCACGCGCCGCAGTTTGCAGGCTGGTTTGCCGAGCTGAACAGCCCGGATTACATCCCGCTGACTATGCCAACGCACCTCAAAGGCTGGGGCTATTTCAACTCGGTGATTGTGAAAGACAGTTCGCAGGAAACGCTGCTCGGCCAGAACGACACCGAAAGCATGGTGAAAGACTGGGCGAAATACCTGACCAAAGAACAGAAAGCCTGGCTGGCTGCGCAAAAGTAAACCGGATAACTCCGGCGCGAATCTGCTGCCGGAGTTCGATATTCTTCTCAACGGAGACGCGTCATGATGTTGGAAGTTTCACCGCCAGACACCGCTGCCGTGCCGCGCTTCCCGCGTTTGCGGGCGCTGCTGGAACCCTGGGTTTATCTCAGCCCGACGCTGGTGCTGATCGGCCTGTTTATCTTTGTTCCGATGGCCATCGGCATTTCCTATGCTTTTCAGAACATCCAGTTGCTTAACCCTTTCGATACCGGCTGGGTCGGGCTGGATAACTTCCGCACCATGTTTGATGACCGGCATTTCTATGCTGCGCTGCGCCATACCTTCAACTGGACACTGACTTCACTGGTGTTGCAGTTCGCGCTGGGGCTGGGGTTAGCCTTATTGCTCAACCGTGAGTTTCCCGGCCGCCGCTGGGTGCAGGC
The DNA here is from genome assembly GCF_023701875.1 of Rahnella sp. CG8. NCBI lineage: Bacteria > Pseudomonadati > Pseudomonadota > Gammaproteobacteria > Enterobacterales > Yersiniaceae > Rahnella > Rahnella sp. CG8. The sequence goes on along the minus strand of NZ_JABAED010000011.1, from coordinate 167,651 downwards.
GCTGGTGTTTCTGCCGTGGGCGGTTCCGGCGTTTCTCTCCGGCCTGACCTGGGCGTGGTTGCTCAATCCGGTGATTGGCGTACTGCCTTACTGGCTGGCTGATCTGCATATCATTTCCGAGCCGTACAATATTCTGTCTGATCCGCAACTGGCGCTGTACGGCCCGGTGGTGGCCAACGTCTGGTTCGGCATTCCGTTTTTCGCCATAACGTTGCTGGCGGCGTTGCAGTCGATTCCGAAAGATTTGTACGAAGCGGCGGCCATGGACGGGGCGACCGGCTGGCAGCAGTTTCGCAAAGTTACACTGCCGTTTCTGGCACCGATGATTGCCATCACGGTGATGCTGCGCACCATCTGGATTGCGAATTTCGCCGACCTGATTGTGGTGATGACTGACGGCGGCCCGGCGAATTCCACCTCGATTCTGTCGAGTTTCATCTTCACCACTGCGTACCGCAAACTCGACTTTGGTTATGCGTCGGCGATGGCAGTGTTCCTGCTGGTGCTGATGACGCTTTACGCGCTGGTTTTGCTGCGCATCCGCCATCAGTTGCTGAAATAAGGAGGCTCATATGAACGCATTGTCATTCAACGCGTGGCTGCGCAAGGGCGGACACCGGCTGGGGATTTTGTTTTACCTGGTGTTCGCGCTGTTCCCGATTTACTGGCTGATCAAAATCTCAATCACACCGGACAAACTGCTCTACAGCGAAGGCGTGCGGATGTGGCCGGGTGAGATGACGCTGACACATTTTCAGCGGGTGTTTACGGAAAGCCAGTTTCCACTGTATTTCTTCAACAGTCTGATTGTGTCATTCGGCACGGCATTTCTGACCACGATCATTGCTGCCGGCGCCGGCTTTGCGTTTTCCCGTTTCAGTTTTCGCGGCAAAACGGTGATGGCTGCGCTGCTGCTGTTTACGCAGATGTTTCCGCTGGTGATGATCCTCGCGCCAATTTACAAAGTAATGGCACCGCTCGGCCTGACCAACAGCCTGCTGGGGCTGGTGCTGATTTACACCGCCTTTAACGTCCCTTTTGCCACGTTCCTGATGCAGTCGTTTTTCGACAGCATTCCGAAGGATCTGGAAGAGTCCGCGATGCTGGAAGGGTGCAGCCGCTTTATGGCGCTGCGCAAAGTCATCATCCCGCTGACGTTACCGGGCATGGCGGCAACGTTAGGTTTCGTGTTTACCGCCGCGTGGAGCGAATTGTTGTTCTCGCTGATGCTCATCAACAAAAACGAGGTGATGACGTTCCCGGTTGGCTTACTCAGTTTTGTGTCGAAATTCGCGGTTTCATGGGGCGACATGATGGCGGCGGCCGTGCTGGCGCTCATTCCTGCCTGTCTGTTCTTTGCGTTCATTCAGCGTTACCTGGTTCAGGGGCTGACTGCGGGTGCGGTTAAAGGATAATTTTATGGCTCAGATTACGATTTCCGATCTTCAAAAACGTTACGAAAATGTCGAAGTGTTGCGACATATCAACCTGACCATTAAAGACGGCGAGTTTGTGGTGCTGGTCGGGCCGTCCGGTTGCGGTAAATCGACCCTGCTGCGCACCATCGCCGGGCTGGAACTGGCGACGGCGGGGGACATTCATATTGGTTCGCGTCTGATGAATCAGGTAGCGCCGAAAGACCGTGACATTTCAATGGTATTCCAGAGTTATGCGTTGTATCCGCACATGACCGTGGCGCGCAACATGGGATTCAGCCTCGAAGTGCAAAAACGCCCGAAAGCGGAGATTGAGGCTGCGGTAAATAAAGCTGCCGATATCCTCGGGCTGACTGCGCTGCTGCATCGCCGCCCGAAAGAGCTTTCCGGCGGGCAGCGTCAGCGGGTGGCAATGGGCAGGGCGATCGTGCGCGAACCGCAGGTGTTTTTGTTCGATGAACCGCTTTCCAACCTGGATGCGCAGTTACGCGGGCAGATGAGGATTGAAATCAAAAGCCTGCATCAGAGAATGAAAAACACCATTGTTTATGTGACGCACGATCAGGTCGAAGCCATGACGCTCGCCGACCGTATCGTGGTGCTTAATCATGGCCTGATCCAGCAGGTCGGCACGCCGCTGGAACTGTACGACACACCGGCCAATAAATTCGTTGCCAGCTTTATCGGGTCGCCTTCAATGAATTTCATCAACGGCACACTGGAACTGGGTGATTCTGCACCGCAGTTACGGATTACGCCGGAATTAACGTTGCCGGTGGATCCTTCAATCATGAATCTGCAAAGTGGTTCAGAGGTGATTTATGGCGTCCGCCCTGAAGCCATTGTGCTGTGCGAAGAGGGTGCGCCGGGCGCCGTGCCGCTGGACATCACGCTGATTGAACCGACCGGTCTGAGCGAACTGATCCACGGTAAATTTGGCCGTGAAAGCCTGAGTGTTTACAGCATGGTGAGATCGGGTGCCGCGCCGGGGGATCGCGTGTGGGTACAGATTGATACTGCACGAATGCAGTTGTTTGAGGGGGATAGCCAGCGGCGGATGGGGAAATTAGGGGAGTAGATTTTGGGTTTGCTCCTCCCCCTGCGAAGGGTGAGGAGCAAACCAGTTAAACCGCTTTCGCCTCAGATAAGCTCATCAGCTTAAAGCCGACACCGACACCGGCAATCAGCATCAAACTGATAAACCCGGTAATCCCGTACCAGCCAAATGAGTGCCAGAAGAATCCGCCTGATGTCCCGGCGACGCTCGACCCTGCGTAATAACTGAAAAGGTATAACGAGGAAGCCTGTCCTTTTGCGCGGCGTGCACGACGCCCGATCCAGCCGCTGGCGACGGAGTGGGCGGCGAAGAACCCGCCGGTAACCAGGATCATACCGATGAAAATCAGCCAGACCGGCGAGAAGGCGGTGATCAAAATCCCCAGCAGCATGAGCGCTGTTGCGCCGATCAGCACCGGGCCGCGGCCATAAACACCGGTCAGCGCACCGGCTTTCGGCGAGCTGTAGGTGCCCATCAGATAGACCACAGAGATAATGCCGACAATCGCCTGGCTCAGATTGTAGGGCGATGAAAGCAGACGGTAACCGATGTAGTTAAACATGGTCACGAAACTCCCCATCAGCAGGAAACCTTCGGCGAAAAGTAGCGGCAAGCCGCTGTCGCGCCAGTGCAGCTTGAAGTTAATCAGCAGCTTGCGTGGTTTCAGCGAGCTTGCCCGGAAATGTTTTGACGGCGGCAGAATGCGCCAGAACATAATTGCCGCCGCGAAAGCGAAGAAACCAACGACGGCAACGGCGATACGCCAGGAGAAGAAATCCGTCAGCACGCCGCTGACTAAACGTCCGCTCATGCCGCCGATAGAATTTCCGCTGATGTATAAGCCCATCGAGAAAGCGACCACGCTCGGGTGGATTTCCTCACTGAGATAAGTCATGGCGACTGCCGCCACGCCGCTCAGCGACAGGCCGATCAGCGCACGCATGATGAGAATGCCATCCCAGCTTTGCATAAAGGAACAGACCAGCGTGCAGCCCGCAGCGAGAAATAACGCCACCACCATTACTGATTTACGCCCGACGGCATCAGAAACTGGCCCGGTGAACAGCAGGCCAATCGCCATTAAACCGGTGGACAACGACAACGACAGGCTGCTGGTGGCCGGTGAAACGCCGAAATCATGCGACAACACCGGCAGGATTGGCTGGACGCAATACAGCAGGGCAAACGTCGCCAGACCCGCTGAAAACAGCGCAAGGGTGACGCGGATAAATTGCGGCGTACCACGTTTGATAAAAGGAGTTTTAAGTCCGGAGCGGGCGACGGGGGTTTCAGGATTTAACTCGTCGTCGTTAACTGAATCACTGGCTGGTGCAGCGGAAATCCGCCGGGAGGTTTTCACTGGAAGTCCTTAATACGGGGGCTGTAAAACTTAATTTTAAAATGTATAAGAATTTTAACGCTGCGAGGTTTATTGTCTAATATATTAATCAGTCAAAAACGATACGTTTAAAGTATCAATCTGGTGAATTAATCCACATCATGAACCACATCGAACTGCGTCATTTACGTTATTTCATCGCTGTTGCCGAGGAACTGCATTTTGGCCGGGCAGCGGAACGTCTGCACATGTCCCAGCCGCCGCTGAGCCAGCAAATTCAGGCGCTGGAAACCCATCTCGGCGCCGCGCTGTTTTACCGCAACAACCGCAGCGTGCGGCTGACGCAGGCGGGACAGGCGTTTCTGCCGGAAGCCCGGCAGATTTTGCAGCGTGTCGGTGAGGCGTCCGCTCAGGCGGCACGCATTCATCGCGGCGAGTCTGGCAATCTGACCCTCGGGCTGACCTCTTCGGCACCGTTTTTACGTCGTGTTTCCCGCACCTTGCACCGTTTTCGTCTGACCTATCCGGATGTCAATATTCGCATTGAGCAGCTCAACAGCAAGCAGCAGATCGAACCGTTACTGGAGGGAAAACTGGATCTGGGCATTATGCGTAATGGCGAGTTACCGGAGGAGCTGGAACACCATCTTGTGCTGTCCGAGCCGCTGATTGCTGTGGTGCACAAAGACCATCCGCTGAATGCGCTTAAAGAGGGTGAACTGACTTTTCAGCACCTTGCCGATCAGCCTTTTGTGTTTTTCTCCAAAGATGTCGGCACGTCGCTTTACGACGATATACTCGGCCAGCTCAAGGTGCAGGGGATCACGCCGTATATCACTCAGGAAGTCGGCGAACCGCTGACCATTATCGGCCTGGTCGCGGCCGGTCTCGGGGTGTCAATTTTGCCCGCTTCTTATCTGCGTATTCAGGTTGAAGGGGTGAGGTATTTGCGATTTGGCACACTGCAGGGCACGACAGAGCTTTGGCTGGTGAATCACGCACGGCGTCCTGCGACTGCCGCAGCCCGGGCATTTATGGATTTGTTGTTACACGAAGAATAAGGAGGCGAAGTCAGAAGATGCTGTATTTCCAGTCAATTCTGAGCGTGTTTTCGCGCAATTTGTGCACCAAATCACATAACGAATCAAATAGTTGACGACATATAACAAAAACTCCAACATAGCCCTAATCTTTATTTTGAAGCGCGAAAATAACAGGAGTTCCTTGAGTGATCCCCGACGGGCAACCAGGACATATAGATCAGATAAAACAAACCAATGTCGGTGCTGTGTACCGCCTGATAGATCAGTTTGGTCCTATTTCGCGCATTGAATTGTCAAAAAAAGCACAACTGGCTCCTGCCAGTATCACCAAGATAGTTCGTGAGTTAATCCAGGCGCATCTGGTGCTGGAAACTGAATTTCAGGATCCCGGTAGCCGCGGGCGTCCGGCCATTGGTTTAGCGCTCGATACGCAGGCCTGGCATTACCTTTCAGCACGTATCAGTCTCGGTTCCATTACCCTGGGTCTGCGTGATCTCAGCAGTAAACTGGTGGTAGAAGAAGTCCTCCCGCTGCCGGAACAGGCGTCGCAACCTCTGCTTAAACGTATTATTTCGGAAATCGATCAGTTTTTTATCCGTCATCAGCGCAAACTCGAACGTCTCACCGCCATCGCCATTACCTTACCGGGCATGATCGACGCACGGCGTGGCATTGTGCACCGCATGCCGTTTTATCATGACGTGTTTGATATGCCGCTGGGCGACACGCTGTCTGAGCACACCGGTTTGCCGGTGTATGTGCAGCACGATATCGGTGCCTGGACGCTGGCCGAGTTGCTATACGGTGCCTCCCGGGGCTGTAAAAATGTGGTACAGGTGGTGATTGATCACAACGTCGGAGCCGGGGTGATCACGGGCGGGCGCGTGTTGCACGCGGGCAGCAGCAGTGTGGCGGAAATTGGCCATACGCAGGTCGATCCTTACGGCAAGCGCTGTTATTGCGGCAATCACGGTTGCCTTGAAACTGTCGCCAGCACTGACAGCATTCTTGATCTGGTTCGTCAGCGGTTAACGGTCCCGGTTCCGGCCAGCTTATTGCATGGTGTGTCGCTGACTATCGAGGCCGTGTGTGATGCAGCAAACCGTGGCGATCAGCTTGCGCGTGATGTGATCATTAGCGTCGGACAAAGCGTTGGACGCATTCTGGCGATCATGGTCAATCTGTTTAATCCGGAGAAAGTGCTGATCGGCTCACCGCTGAATTTATCTCAGGATATTCTCCATCCCGCGATAATGTCCTGTATTCAGCAGCAATCGCTTCCCGCCTATAGCGAAAATATCAAACTTGAATCGACACAATTCTATAATCAGGGAACGATGCCCGGCGCGGCGTTAGTGAAAGATGCGTTATATAGCGGATCCCTGTTAATTAAATTACTGCAAGGCTAATATCCTGCGTAATTGAAGATACTTCTGCATTGGCTGCATTTATTCGCCCGAATCCTTGATCTTCGTCAGCGCATCGGGACTTTCTTCCTTGCCGCCCTGTCATAATTCCCATTAATTGGGATATATCATTAACCTGTGTTCGTAAATAAAAAAATATAAGCCCTCTGCATTAACTGCATGGACAGTCAACAAAACATTGCGCTAACGCAAACCGCTCTCATCCCGCATCGCCTAGACTTTCTGTCGTGACTTTGTCTCTGGCGGTGTGTTCTTACCGGAGACTATCTTTCAATAAGACGGAGAGATCCCGGAGCCTGAATTCCATGTTAACGCACTTTTTCGTCACGGGTACGGATGCCCGTGTAGGTAAAACCATTGTCACACGTGCCTTGCTTCAGGCTTTAGCCGCGCAGGATCGCTGCGTTTTAGGCTATAAACCTATTGCAACAGGCAGCCAGGAGCTGGCCGACGGGGTTCGAAATAAAGATGCGGTAACGCTCCAGCAGTCATCTTCAATTTCTTATCCTTTTAATAAAATAACTCCGCTGGCATTAGCTGATGAAGATATTTATGCCAGCCAGGTCCCTGAAAATGTTTTTGAAATAATGACTAACGGTCTTAATTTCATGCGTAAGGAGGCTGACTCCGTTGTAGTGGAAGGGTGCGACGGCTGGAGAACATTGATCACACCGCATCTTTTATATTCGGACTGGGTCCGCCAGCAAAATATGCCGGTAGTATTAGTGGTAGGTATTCAGGAAGGTTGTGTCAGCCATGCGTTATTAACCGCGCAGGCGATTATTGCGGATGGTTTACCACTGCTTGGTTGGGTGGCGAACCGCATTAATCCCTGTCTGGCTCACTACCAGGAAACGATTGATGCGCTCAGCGCCAATATTTCCGCACCGCTGCTCGGTGAAATTCCGTATTTACCTCGTGCGGAAAGCCGCGATATGGCGAAGTTTATCGACCTGTCCAGCTTTAACCTGGAAATGGTGATTAAAGTATGAGGCTGACGGTTTTTTAAAATTTATCATGGATGGAATTAAGTGCCTGAAAAACAGCAATATTCAAAATTGAACAGCATGTTGCTTAAACGCAAAATGATGAAAGTGGTCGACCCAAAATGTGTCGATCAGGAGCCCGCTAATCCGTTATATGTTTATGAAGTTATCCGTGAGGCGGCGGGAAATTATAAACTTGTTAATATAATGGATCCTCAACGCACCCTTGTACCAAATGGAGGTGGCTGGGTGTTTGCTATCATGGATGATGCTCCGGGGGCTGTTATTTGCGGCAAGGCAGATTATCAAAATGTCCATGGACATACTTCTCTTACGGGTATCTGTGAACATAAAAAAGGGGGAGTGATAATAGAAAGGGAACGCGGAGTTTATTTCGCTGGTGAGCTCGTATTTAGTGCCGGGCGACTGACGCGCTGGACTAATGGTAGTGGACATTTTGCTCCCTCCCGGTCATTGGCTTTTTCCAACTTATTAGCCCCCGTACGCCTCACTTTACCCATCCATTTATTCAGGCCAGAGGACGCATAATCGCTTTCTCAATAAATCATCTTTTTTAGTCAACACTTATAACTGATGTTGTCATAATTAAACTGTCCTTAACAGGCGCTGTGTGCAAACCCGGCGCCTCTTTTTTGTCTATAATTTGGTATCTGCCTGCGTGCACTCATCAAAACAATGCTAAAGAAAACAAAGAACATGGCCGTCAATCATCCTGAAGTAAAGTCTGCTGTTAAATCTTCTCACCGACCTCTAATCCTTGCCGCCTGCATGTTGTCGATGTTTATGGCCGCCGTAGAAGTGACCATTGTCGCGACGGCGATGCCGACCATTATTGGCGATCTGGGTGGGTTCTCGCTGCTCGGCTGGGTGTTTGCCGTCTATCTGCTGACGCAGGCGATCAGCGTACCCATCTACGGGCGGCTGGCGGATTTGTATGGTTGCCGGAAAATGTTTTTCATCGGTACCACGCTGTTTCTGATCGGCTCTGTTCTGTGCGGATTCGCCCCTTCGCTTGGCTGGATGATCGGCTTTCGTGCCCTGCAGGGACTGGGTGCAGGGGCAATCACGCCGATAGCCACCACGCTGATTGCCAATGTGTACGGCCCGCAGGAAAGGGCAAAAGCGCAGGGATATTTGTCCAGCGTATGGGGCGTTTCGGCGATTGTCGGCCCGCTGATGGGAGCGTTTATTGTTTCCCATTTCCCGTGGGCGGTGGTGTTTTGGGTGAACGTGCCTGTCGGCCTGGTGGCGATGATCATTCTGGTGAAATACCTGCCGCCGGACGGACAGCGTAAACCACATAAGCTGGATCTGGCCGGTACCGGTTATCTGACCCTTTCTGTCGCGGCCTTACTCCTGGCGCTGTTGCAGGCTGAAGTGCTGGGTTACTGGGCGTTGGCACTGATGGCATTAGCCGTTTGCAGCGCATGGCTGCTTATCCGCCAGGAGCGTAAAACGCCGGAGCCTTTGTTCCCGCTGGCGCTGTGGCAAAGCAAAGTGATTATTGCCGGAAATGTTGGCGGGTTGATCATTGGCGCCACCATGATGGGTATCAGCGCATTTTTGCCAACCTATGTGCAGGGCGTACTCGGCGGAACGCCGTTACAGGCGGGCACCACGCTGGCGCTGATGTCGATTGGCTGGCCGCTGGCGAGCATGTTCAGCAGCCGTCTGATGCAGGCGACTTCATACCGTGCAACGGCGGTCATTGGCGGATTATTGCTGGTCGGCGGAAGTCTGGCGCTGTTGCTGCTTTCGCCATCGTCCGGTTTGTGGATGGCGCGTCTGGCGGCATTTTCGATTGGCGCGGGCATGGGGTTGTGTAATACCACCTTTATTGTCTCGGTGCAAAACAGCGTTGAACCGGCTATCCGCGGCATCGCGACGGCCTCAACACTCTTTACCCGTATGCTGGGTTCCGCCATTGGCACCGCGGTGCTTGGCGCAACGTTGAATCTGAATCTGCAATATCGTCTGCCGCAGGTAAACGATCCGGTACAGCTGTTGATGGAGAAAGCCACCCGCAGCGCAATGGATAGCCAGCAACTGGGTGCTCTGACCGACAGCGTGGCGGCGTCGCTGCACTGGGTATTTGTGGTGTCTGCAGTGATTTCGGTACTGGCAGTCGCCGCCGGTTTACTGATCCCCTCCGGTGACCGCCCGCACGCTGAACCGCAGCGGGAAAGCTAAGCCGGGGGTCGTTGTTGCAGCCTGACCGCAATCAACATCAGCGTCAGGCTCAGCAGCACTGCAACCGACGCCATCGCCATCCCGTCGCCCACCGAACCCTGTTCAAACTGACGCCAGACATACACCGATACGGTCTGTACGCCCGCCGGTGAAAGCAGCAGGGACGTCACCAGTTCCCGTGACGCCACGGCAAAAACCATCATCATTGATGCCAGCAGGCTCGGAAATACCAGCGGCAGCAGGATCAGACGCAATGTCTGCGCCGCCGTGGCACCGTGCACCCGTGCGGCGGCGTCCAGATTGCCGCCAATCTGCTTCAACGCGGCGCTGACATAACGCACCGGATAAGGCAGCAACAGGCAGCAGTAAGCCAGCAGCAGAATTCCCCAGGTGTTGTACGGCGTCACCGGCCAGAAACTGCGGTTCCAGGCCAGAATCAGACCGACACCCACCACAATCCCCGGCAATGCTGCCGGTAACAGCGATAAACCGTCGATAACCGCCGCACCGCGAATTTTTCGTGCCACTACCAGCCACGAGGCAAGAAAGCCGGTCGCCCCGGCGATCAGCGCGGTACCCAGCGCCAGACTGAGGCTGGTCGACAGCGCACTCAGCGCGTCGCCGTGCGCGGCAAACAGATTACTGAAGTGGCGGAAGGTCAGATTCTGCCACGACAGCCCGCCGGACAACGTGCGGGAAAACGCCGTGGCCAGTGTGGAGACAATCGGCAGTGCGACGGCAATCACTGCCACCGCTGTAAACAACATCAGCACCGGAATTGTCCAGACTCCCGGCGTTTTTTGTGTCACGTCCGCCGGTTTGCCGGTCACGCTTTCCACATTCTTGCCCGCCAGCACTGCACGCTGAACGCTGTACGCACAAAGCGCAATTGCTACCAGCATCAGCGACAGCACTGCCGCGCCGGGCAGGTCGATCGGCCAGTCGGCAAGGCGCTGTTCGATGCCGGTGGTGAGCATCAGAATGCCGCTGCGCGAACCCAGCGCGCCGGGCACGCCGTATTCTTCAATCGACAGCGTAAACGCCAGTAACAAACTGGAGGCCATTGCCGGTAACGCCATGGGTAAAGTGATGCGCAAAAATGCCCGCCACGGACCCGCACCATGAATACGCGCAACATCTGCCAGACGACTGCCGCTGGCGGCCATGCTGCGCGATACCGCGAAATACACGACCGGAAACACATTCAGCGTCATCACCATCACCATGCCCGGCAGCGAAAACAAAAAATCATTCAGATGCAGCCACGGCAGCAGTTGCTGGACATAACCGTGGGTCTGTAACGCCAGCATCCATGACAGCGCGGCAATATACGGCGGTAAAAGGAAGGGCACCAGAAACAGGATGTCCCACAGCGCGGCGGCGGGTAGCACGAACAGGCCGCGCAAGGCACCTAATGGAATGCCAATCAGGCCGCTGCATATCGCCACGCCCAGACCGACTTTTAATGTTGTCGCGAACAGTTCACGTAACTGAGGTTCTTGGAAAACACGATAAAATGCACTGAACGGTGCCGAATAACTGCCGGCATCCAGATGCGGAAAGACCGCCTGTAAAATCACAAAACTGACCGGCACCGCGACCAGCAGTAACAGCGCAATGCCCGTCATGCCCGGCAGGAAAGCATTTCTATTCATTGATTAAATCTCAGAAGCGGGCTGCTTTTTCAAACAGCCCGGGAAGGGATTATTGCTGTCCGAACAGTTTCGCGAAGCGGTCGAGAACGTCTTTACGTGATGCGGAAGCCTGTGATGCTTCCGGTAATAATTTCAGCGATTTAAACAGCGGGCGTTTGGCGTCGATATCCGTACGGGCTGGCATCAGCCAGGCATCGGCGACCAATTTCTGGCCTTCAGGCGACAGCGCGTAATCGATAAAGGCTTTGGCTTCTTTGGGCTGCTGGCTGGATTTGAGGATCATCATCGGGCGCGGGGCGATAACCGTTCCGCTGCTCGGGAAAATCACTTTGACCGATTCACCGTCCTGCATACTGGCGTAAGACACATAATCAACCGCGCCAAATACCGCAGCTTTCGCGCCCTGTAAGACCGGCGTCAGCGCCTGTGCGTTGGGTCCGGCGATAATCATGCCGTTGGCTTTCAGATCCTCAAACAGTTTCCAGGCCTGTTGCGCGTGGGCATTTTGTAGACCGATCAGCAAATCCAGAGACGCCCCGGAGAGAGACGGATCCGGCGTGGTCACTTTGTCTTTGAATTCCGGTTTGGCTAAATCGCCCCAGTCTTTAGGCTCGGTCGTCCCACTTTTTGTGTTCCAGACGATGCCCAGTGCGGAAATACCCTGAGCGACGTAATAGGGGGTTTTAAACTGCGCGGGAACCTGTGCCGCATTGGGGCTTTGGTATTCAAGCAACCAGCCACGTTGTTCGAGATCGGTTGCGGTATCCCAGGATGCTGAGATAAGTATATCGGCCCGCGGGTTGGCCTGTTCGGCTTCCAGGCGAGCCATCACTTTGCCGGTTGTTGCCTGGAACACATCGACTTTTACGCCGGTTTGTTTTTCATAGCCTGCCGCCAGTTTTTTTGCCAGCGAGCCCGGCCCGGCGGTGTAGAGCGTCAGTGCCTGAGCGTTGCCTGCCGCCATTGCGAGAGAAAGAGTCATTGCTGTCATTACGCCTGTTTTGGTACGGGAAAACGTTTTGGAGGTTTTGTTGTGTGTGCGGGTCATCATTTTCATTCCATCAAAGGTTAAGCAACAAAAGGTGAAACAACGGAAGGGTCAATCTGGTCAATGCTGGCGATCGCGCCTTTGTCCATGCGCGCAATGCGGTGAGCGAGTGCGTGAGCCTCGTGCTGATCGTGGGTGACATACACCGCCGTGGTGCCGAGCTGGCGCAACAATGTTGCCATTTCCTCGCACAGGCTTTCCCGCAGGCCGCGGTCAAGATTCGACAGCGGCTCGTCGAACAGCAAAATGCGTGGCTCAGCCACAATGGCGCGGGCGAGGGCCACACGCTGTTGCTGACCGCCGGAAAGTTCGGCAGGGCGGCGGGAGACAAAATCCGCCAGTCCGACGCGCTCCAGCGCCGCCATCACTTTCTCCTGCTGTATCGCACCGCGGATGCCGCGCATCTGCAACGGAAACGCGACGTTCTGGCGCACGGTCATGTGCGGCCACAGGGCATAATCCTGAAAGGCCATGCCGAGATTGCGTTTTTCCGGTGGCAGACTGATTTTCCCGCTGGCGACAGTGACACCATCAAAGCTGATTTGTCCTGACGCAGGATGGAGTAATCCCGCCAGCATTTTCAGCAGCGTACTTTTTCCGCAGCCGGAAGGGCCAAGCAGGGCGAGGATCGTGCCTTCCGGCACGGATAAATTGACGTGATTGAGTACCGGGTTGCTCCCAAAGAAATGGGACACCTGATGGACAGAGATCGCGGGGGGAGAAGACATGCGCGAAGGCGCATTCCCGCTGGCTGTAGCTGGAATGATCATGGTTGGTACTATCCTCTTTGGGACTTATTAGTGCAGGTGAGGGTAAAGGGGGAATGTGACGGACGGATGACAGTTTCTGTTCGTTCTTGTCGGGGATGCTTAAGAAATGTGAAGACTGGCTGGGGCGACTCCCTCCCCTGCGAAGGGGAGGGTTGGGGTGGGGTATTAAGGAAAAATCAAAGACTTGAAGTGTACTTTGACAGCGTGTTTGGCTTTAAAACCCCCTCCCGGCCTCCCCCTTCGCAGGGGGAGGAGCAAAGAAAAAACTGCTCTTTGAAGTGGGAGGAGCAAACAAATCAGCGACTGCAAAGTTTGTAATAAACTTCATTCCACCGGATCTGATTCTTGAAGTCCGGCAACGTCGTGTCGTTATCGATCACCAGCAATTCAATCCCGGAAAATTCCGCATATAACCGCAGCGCGTCAATATCCAGTGCCTGAGAGAACACGGTATGGTGCGCGCCGCCGCCGAGGATCCACGCTTCTGCCGCTGTTGCCAGTGATGGCTGGGCTTTCCAGATAGCGCGGGCAACCGGCAGTTTTGGCAGCGGGTGTGGCTGTTCGATGGTATCCACCAGATTGACCAGCAGACGGAAGCGGTCGCCCATGTCGATGACGCTGGCATTGACCGCCGGACCTGCCGGTGTGGAGAAAATCAGACGCGCCGGATCCGCTTTACCGCCTATGCCGAGATATTGCGCATCGAGCAGCGGCTTCTCTTCTTTGGCAATCGACGGACACACTTCCAGCATGTGCGAGCCCACCACCAGATCACTGCCTGGTTTGAAGTGGTAGGTGTAATCCTCCATGAAAGAAGTGCCGCCTTTCAGACCGCTGGCCATGACTTTCATGATGCGCAGCAGGGCAGACGTTTTCCAGTCACCTTCGCCACCAAAGCCGTAGCCTTTCTGCATCAGACGCTGGACTGCCAGCCCGGGCAGTTGTTTCATGCCGTGCAGATCTTCAAAGTTGGTCGTGAATGCCCCGAATTTACCTTGTTCGAGGAAACGGGTCATACCAAGTTCAATTTTGGCAGCATCCAGCAAGTTTTCACGACGTTCGCCGTTAATTTTTACCGCATCCGTCAGGCGATAGGTGGCTTCATATTCTTCCACCAGCGTATCGATGTCGCCTTTGCTGACTTCGTTGATTACGCTGACCAAATCACCAATTCCGTAGGCACTGATGCTGTAGCCGAACTGGATTTGAGCGGCAACTTTATCGCCTTCGGTGACAGCAACTTCACGCATATTATCGCCAAAACGTGCCACTTTCAGGTGCTGGCTTTCGTTTTTGGCGGCAGCAACGCGCATCCACTGGGCGATACGGCGGTGAGATTCACCGTCCTGCCAGTGACCGGCTACCACGGTGTGTTGCTGACGCATACGGGCACCGATGAAGCCGAATTCACGGCCACCGTGCGCGGTCTGGTTCAGGTTCATGAAGTCCATGTCCATGGTTTCCCATGGGATTTCAGCATTGAATTGCGTATGGAACTGCATCAGTGGCTTATGCAGGATGCTCAGACCGGCAATCCACATTTTGGCCGGCGAGAAGGTATGCAGCCAGGTGATGATGCCCACGCAGGCGTTGTCATAGTTGGCTTCACGGCACAATGCGGTGATTTCGTCCGGCGTGGTCACCAGCGGTTTGAGCACCAGTTTTATCGGCAAACCGGCTTCGCTGTTCAGGCTACTGACCACCTTCTCGGCGTTCTCTTTTACCTGACGTAATGCCTGCGGACCGTACAGATGCTGACTGCCAATGGCGAACCACACTTCGAGATGTTTAAACGCGTCCATTTATTACTCCTGAATATCGGATAGATGAAATACGGGTTAATGCGCCGGTTTCGCTGCAAACAGCGGTTCAGTCGTGGCACACCATTGCTGATAACGTTCGTACAGGCGCTGATATTGCGCGACGCGCTGCGGATCCGGCGTCAGCGTACGTTCGATGCTGCAGGCCATTTTTTCCTGTGCGGCAGGAACATCTTTGAACTCCCCGGCAGCGACGGCGGCGAAAATCGCGGCACCCAGTGCGCAGCACTGATCGGAAGCGACAATTTGCAACGGACGGTTCATCACATCGGCGCAAACCTGCATGATGACCGGCGATTTACGCGCGATGCCCCCGAGCGTCAGCACGTTTTCCACCGGAATATCCTGCTGTTCGAAACATTCCATGATGGCGCGCGCGCCAAAAGCGGTCGCTGCGATAAAGCCGCCGAACAGTTCAGGTGCTTCAGTGCCCAGATTGATATCGGTAATGACACCTTTCAGGCGCTGGTTGGCAAACGGTGTACGGCGGCCGTTAAACCAGTCGAGCACCAGCGGCAGATGATCCAGTTTCGGATGAGCGGCCCAGGCCACAGTGAGATCGGTCAGCAGATTTTTTTGCAGGCTGGTCAGTTGCGGTGCCATTTCCGGATGGGCTTTGGCGGCCTGAATCAGCGGCCAGCTCAGCAGACGGCTGAACCAGGCGTACATGTCGCCGAAAGCGGATTGTCCGGCTTCCATCCCGATCATGTCCGGCACGACGCTGCCTTCCACCTGTCCGCAGATCCCGGCGATAGCACGGTCGTTTACGCGTTCTTTATCGGCGATCAGGATGTCGCAGGTGGAGGTGCCGATCACTTTGACCAGCGTATAAGGCTGTGCGCCCGCGCCGACTGCCCCCATATGGCAGTCGAATGCGCCGCCCGAAAGCACCACACTGGCGGGTAAGCCAAGACGTTCTGCCCATTCAGGTGTCAGTGTGCCAACAGCCTGTTCGGCGGTGACGGTGTCGGTAAACAGCGGATAGGGCAGATGTTCAACCAGCAGCGGATCGAGGGCGGCAAAGAACGCTTTTGGTGGCAGGCCGCCCCATGACGGATGCCAGAGCATTTTGTGTCCGGCGCTGCAACGTCCGCGCACCACTTTGTCCGGTGCGGTGGTGCCGGAAAGCAGGGCGGGCACCCAGTCGCACAATTCAACCCATGACGCGGCTGCTTGTTTAACCGCAGCATCAGCACGGGAAACGTGCAGGATTTTCGCCCAGAACCATTCTGAGGAATAAACGCCGCCGATATAGCGGGAATAGTCGGGGAAATCGCCGCTGCGACACAGACGGTTGATCTCTTCCGCTTCTTCTATTGCCGTATGATCTTTCCAGAGCACAAACATGGCATTCGGGTTTTCGGCAAATTCCGCTTTCAGCGCCAGAATGTTGCCTTCCTCATCGACAGGAGCGGGGGTTGAGCCGGTGGAATCGACGCCGATACCCACCACGCGCGCAGCACGCTCGCTGCCCAGCCGTTGCACTACGTTTTTAATCGCCTGTTCCATTGCCTCTATATAGTCGAGCGGGTGATGGCGGAACTGATTTATTGCCGCATCACAATAGCGACCTTCATTCCAGCGCGGATAATAAACCACATCGGTTTCCATCTCGGCACCGGTCTGACAATCCACAGCCAGGGCACGGACGGAATCGCTGCCAAAATCAAGACCAAGAGCAATCGCACCTTGCGTCATTCTTTCTCACTCCTTCAGGTTTGCCGTAGTCATTACGGCGGCGAATCGAATTGCTCTAACAGTAGGAGGATGCAAAAAAGTGAGTGAGGAGGCGTTAGCTGGAAGTATGCACAAATCTGCTCCCAATGATGTTTCTGTGAGGTTGGTCAAATGTTAGCGTTTGGCTAAAATCGCTATATCTATGCACAAACCTGCTGTTTTCCCGCCGTGTGATAGCGCTCTACATTCCGCTGCAAAATTACCGCTAAAACTTAACCCGTCTTACAAGAGAGTGTGACGCAAATCCTCTATAAACTGGACTTCGCCGCACTTTCACTTTGTTTCTTTACGCTACTGATAACGTTTTCACGATTGCGGCAAACCACCAGATTTAAGACTGTGATTGTGAAAAACAACAATAAAAGTCGGAGAACATCATGCATAAATTCACTAAGGCATTAGCGGCGGTCGGGTTAGCTGCCCTTATGTCACATTCAGCTATGGCAGCCGAGAATCCGAAGCTGGGCTTCCTGGTTAAACAGCCGGAAGAGCCGTGGTTCCAGACTGAATGGCGGTTCGCAGATAAAGCCGGTAAGGATCTCCACTTCGACGTCATTAAAATCGCCGTGCCGGATGGTGAAAAAACGTTGAATGCAATCGACAGCCTGGCGGCCAACGGGGCGAAAGGCTTTGTCATCTGTACGCCGGATCCGCGTCTCGGCCCTGCCATCATGGCGAAAGCGCGCAGCTATGACATGAAAGTGATCCAGGTGGATGACCAGTTTGTGAATGCCAAAGGCAAGCCAATGGAAGAAGTGCCATTAGTCATGATGGCCGCGACCAAAATCGGCGAACGTCAGGGGCAGGAACTGTACAAAGAAATGCAAAAACGTGGCTGGAAAGTCGCTGATACCGGCGTGATGGCCATTACTGCCGATGAACTCGATACGGCGCGCCGCCGCACCTCCGGTTCAATGGAGGCACTGAAAGCTGCCGGTTTCCCGGAAAAACAAATCTACAAAGTCCCGACTAAATCTAACGACATCCCGGGCGCACTGGATGCCGGTAACTCCCTGCTGGTGCAACATCCTGAAGTGAAAAACTGGCTGATCATCGGCATGAACGACAACACCGTATTGGGTGGCGTGCGTGCAACCGAAGGTCAGGGCTTTAAAGCGGCTAACGTGATCGGCATCGGCATCAACGGTGTGGATGCAGTGAATGAGTTGTCAAAAAGCGCCCAGACTGGCTTCTACGGTTCCCTGTTACCTAGCCCGGATATCCACGGTTACAAAAGTATCCAGATGCTGAATGAATGGGTTACCAAAGGCGTTGAACCACCGAAATTTACCGAAGTGACGGATGTTGTCCTGATTACCCGCGACAACTTCAAAGAAGAGCTGAAGAAAAAAGGTCTTATGTGATCTTCAGATGTGGTTGAAACAAGCAATACCCCTAAATAATTCGAGTTGCAGGAAGGCGGCAAGTGAGCGAGTCCCGATGAGCTTACATAAGTAAGTGATTCGGGTGAGTAAGCGTAGCCAACGCATCTGCGACTTGAAGTATGAAGGGGAGAGACGCTGCTGCAGAACGGACGACAGTTTTAAATAGTTTGAACTGTTTTCTGCTTTGCAGTGGCGTGCATCCATACTTACTCAACTTCCAGGTAGCCACTATGACTCAGCAATCTTTCGATAATAAGACGCCTTTGCTGACACCGTCACTGACGGAGTTTGATGCGGCCAGGCCGTATCTGGAATTCCATGACATTGGCAAAACTTTTCCGGGCGTGAAAGCGCTGGACGGTATTTCATTCAATTGTTACGCCGGACAAATTCATGCGCTGATGGGCGAAAACGGAGCGGGGAAATCCACCCTGCTGAAGATCCTCAGCGGGAACTATCAGCCTTCCCAGGGCAATATTCATATCAAAGGCCAGCCGGTCGCGTTCAGCCATACCACGGATGCGCTCGATGCCGGTGTGGCGATCATTTATCAGGAACTCCATCTGGTGCCGGAAATGACGGTAGCAGAGAACATTTATCTCGGGCAGTTGCCGAGCAAACACGGTTTTGTAAACCGTAAATTGCTGCGTTACGAAGCCAAACTTCAGCTTGAACATCTCGGGCTGGATATCGACCCCGATACACCGCTGAAATATCTCTCCATCGGCCAGTGGCAGATGGTGGAAATTGCCAAGGCGCTGGCGCGCAATGCCAAAATTATTGCATTCGATGAACCTACCAGTTCGCTTTCTGCACGCGAAATTGAACAATTGTTCCGTGTTATCCGTGAGTTACGGGCGGAAGGGCGTGTGATTTTATATGTCTCACATCGTATGGAAGAGATCTTTGCATTAAGTGACGCTGTCACCGTTTTCAAAGACGGACGTTACGTTCGCACCTTTGACGACATGACGCAGGTGGATAACAGCAAGCTGGTGCAGGCGATGGTTGGCCGTAATCTCGATGACATTTACGGTTACGCGCCGCGTCCGCACGGCGAAATTCGCCTTGAACTGGATGAGGTGAAAGCACCGGGCGTGAGAACGCCGGTCAGCCTGACGGTACGTCAGGGCGAAATCGTCGGCCTGTTCGGGCTGGTGGGTGCAGGGCGCAGTGAGCTGATGAAAGGATTATTTGGTGGTACGCGTATTACCGGCGGTACCGTCCGGCTGGACGGTGTAGCGCTGAATATTCGTAAACCGGCAGATGCGATCCGCCAGGGCATCATGTTGTGTCCGGAAGACCGCAAAGCTGACGGCATTATTCCTGTGCACTCGGTGCGCGATAACATCAACATCAGCGCCCGTCGCAAAACGGTGAAGGCAGGGTGCCTGATCAACAACGCCTGGGAAGCGAAAAATGCGCGTAAACATATCGATGCGCTGAATATCAAAACCCCCAGCGACCAGCAACTGATCATGAACCTTTCAGGGGGTAATCAGCAAAAAGCCATTCTGGGCCGCTGGTTGTCGGAAGAAATGAAAGTCATTTTGCTGGATGAACCAACGCGGGGTATCGACGTTGGCGCCAAGCATGAAATTTATAATGTGATTTATTCACTGGCAAAACAAGGCATTGCGGTGCTGTTTGCGTCCAGTGATTTACCGGAAGTGCTGGGTCTGGCCGACAGGGTGGTGGTGATGCGCGAAGGCGCAATCTCCGGCGAACTGTTGCATGACGACGCCACCGAAGAAAAAGCGCTGGGGCTCGCTATGTTGCGCACGCCAGTTCTTGATTCTGCCCATGACGCTGCCTGACTGAGGAGCAAAAATATTATGTCGAGTATGACAACCAATTCAGCCAAACCGGATCAACCTTCAGCAGCCTCACGCGGCGGCCAGGGTCTGATGCGTATCTGGGACAGTTACGGCATGTTAGTGGTGTTCGCCGTACTGTTTATCGCCTGTACCATTTTCGTGCCAAACTTCAGTTCTTTCATCAACATGAAAGGGTTGGGGCTGGCGATTTCGATGTCCGGCATGGTGGCCTGCGGGATGCTGTTCTGTCTGGCTTCCGGTGACTTCGATCTGTCTGTTGCATCGGTGATTGCCTGTGCGGGCGTTACCACCGCCGTGGTGATCAACATGACCGAAAGCCTGTGGATCGGCGTTGCTGCCGGTTTACTGCTCGGGATGCTGACCGGTTTGCTCAACGGTTTTGTTATCGCCCGTCTGAAAATCAATGCGCTGATCACCACGCTTGCCACTATGCAGATTGTGCGCGGTCTTGCGTACATCATTTCTGACGGTAAAGCGGTGGGCATCGAAGACGAACGTTTCTTCACCCTCGGTTATGCCAACTGGCTGGGGCTGCCTGCACCTATCTGGCTGACGGTCGGCTGTCTGATCATCTTTGGTCTGTTGCTGAACAAAACTACCTTCGGGCGTAACACGCTGGCGATTGGCGGTAATGAAGATGCGGCACGTCTGGCCGGTGTGCCGGTGGTGCGTACGAAAATCATCATCTTCGTGCTGTCCGGGCTGGTATCAGCGGCGGCGGGGATCATTCTGGCGTCACGTATGACCAGCGGCCAGCCGATGACCTCACTGGGCTTCGAGCTGATCGTTATCTCTGCCTGCGTACTGGGTGGCGTTTCCCTGAAAGGCGGTATCGGTAAAATTTCCTATGTGGTTTCCGGGATCCTCATTCTGGGTACCGTGGAAAATGCCATGAACCTGCTGAACATTTCTCCGTTCTCGCAATATGTGGTTCGTGGCTTGATCCTGCTGGCGGCAGTTATCTTCGACCGCTACAAACAGAAAGCGAAAAAGACCGTTTAATCTGGTTTTGTGATAACGCTTTCACGCAATCATCACGCGGCATTTAACGCTATTACGGGTTAAATGCCGAAAAAACGCGTGGTTGTTCACAATTTAGCAACCTTTACTGGCAGCGTTTTCACTGCCGATTAGAATAGATGAAAAGTCCATAGTCCAGTGAAGTTTCAGGAGGTTCGATGTATCACCGTATGATTCAGGATCAGCAGCAAAATCCGCTGTTACCGGGTTACAGTTTCAATGCCTATCTGGTCGCCGGTATGACACCTATCCTTGCTGACGGGCCACTGGATTTCGCCATCGACCGTCCGGGTGGAATGAAAGGCTACATTCTTAATTTGACGGTGAAGGGGCAGGGTAAAGTCTTCGACGGCGAAGACACGTTCTACTGCAATCCCGGTGATCTGCTGTTATTCCCACCGAAAGCCCGCCATCTTTACAGTCGTTCTGCCAACGCCGACTCCTGGTATCATCGCTGGGTGTATTTCCGCCCGCGCGCCTACTGGGCAGACTGGCTGGAATGGCACACCAAAACCCGCGATGTCGGGCGTCTTTCTTTACCGAATAATACCTTGTTGCTGGAATTTGACCGTCTGTTTGCCAACATCGAACAAACGCAAAAATCGGGGCGACGTTTTTGCGAAGAGCTGGGGATGAATCTGCTGGAACGTCTGTTGCTGCGAGCCATGGAAGAAGATCCGCAGAGTCCGCAGAAAATCATGGACCCACGTGTCATCGAAGCCTGCCAGTTTATTACCGGCAATCTGGCGGGTGAGTTGCGTATCGATGAAGTCGCGCGCCATGTTTGCCTCTCACCATCGCGGCTGGCGCATTTATTCCGTGAACAGGTCGGGATCAACATTCTGCGCTGGCGCGAAGATCAGCGGGTGATCCGCGCCAAACTTTTATTACAGACGACGCAGGAATCCATCGCGACGATTGGCCGCGTGGTGGGATATGACGATCAGTTGTATTTCTCGCGGGTCTTCCGTAAACGGGTGGGGGTCAGCCCGAGTGATTTCCGCCGCCGGAGTGTGGAGATTAACTATCCGGCCAAGCCGTATAAATCACATCCGTGGCCTGAGCATGAAAATGCCGTGGCGTATCATTTTTGAGTTTTTGCCTTGCTCTTCTCCCATAGCAGGGGAAAGTCAAAGCACTGAACTGCTCCCTCCCCTGCGAAGGGGAGGGTTGGGGTGGGGTATTAAGGTCAAATAAATAAGTTGAAGTTTGCTTTGGTATAGGTGTTAGCCTTTAAAACCCCCTCCCGTCCTCCCCCTTCGCAGGGGGAGGTGCAAAATTATTGATTAAAAAAACTCTGTTTCAAAGCCCGCTCCACACCCCGCAGTTCTGCCAGTCCCCGCAGACGTCCAATTGCCGAATACCCCGGATTGGTTTTCTTATGCAAATCATCCAGCATCTGATGGCCGTGATCCGGGCGCATCGGGATAGCGCGCAGGTTGCCAGCGCGGCGACGTGTTTGTTCTTCCGTCAGAATCGCTTTGATAACCGCCACCATATCCACATCACCATCTAAATGATCGGCTTCATGGAAGCTTTCCGGCACGTCTTCGCGCTGGGTGGCGCGCAGATGGATGAAGTGCACGCGGTCGGCGTAAGTGGTCATCATTTTCACCAGGTCATTATCTTCACGCACGCCGTAAGAACCGGTGCAGAAGCAAAAACCGTTGTGGATACTGTCGACCGTTTCTTTCAACCACTGCATATCTTCAATGGTGGAGATAATACGCGGCAGGCCGAGAATAGGGCGCGGTGGATCGTCCGGGTGAACTGCCAGACTTAAACCGCATTGCTCGGCAACCGGCACAATGCTGCGCAGGAAATGCGCCATGTTTTCGCGCAGTTTGGCTTTGTCGATACCGTCGTAAGTCGCCAGACGCGCACGGAACTGGTCCAGCGTGTAGCCTTCTTCCGCACCCGGTAAACCGGCAATGATGTTAGACACCAGCTGATCTTTCTCCGCCTGCGTCATCGCCGCAAAGTATTCGGCTGCCTGTTTTTGCTCATCCGCGCTGTAATAAGACGTCGCGCCTTCGCGTTTCAGCAGATGCAATTCAAAGGCCGCAAATGCGATATGGTCAAAGCGCAGGGCGCGTGAACCGTCCGGCAGCAGATAGCCGAGGTCCGTGCGTGTCCAGTCGAGAACCGGCATGAAGTTATAGCAGACCGTATAGATGCCGCATTCCGCCAGATTACGGATAGATTGCTGATAGTTAGCAATGTGCTTTTCAACATCTCCGCTGCGGGTTTTGATTTCCTCATGCACCGGAATGCTTTCCACTACGGACCACACCAGACCTTTGGCTTCAATTATCGCCTTACGTTTCTTTATCTCTTCTACCGGCCAGACTTCACCGTTAGGAATATGGTGCAGGGCGGTAACCACGCCGGTTGCGCCAGCCTGACGCACATCATCAAGTGAAACCGGATCGTTCGGGCCGTACCAACGCCATGTCTGTTCCATGTGTTTTCCTTAAAATTGTTAACTGACTGTCTGAATGTAGTTGACGCAGGGCCGGTGATAAGTTCAATCTTAATGCGCGGTCTGGTCAGGTGGTCTGCTGGTCAGGCCATCAGACCGACATATGATTCAGCATCAAACCGAACATTAATGTGACCGGGATAACAGATCTGGGATTCAGCATGAACACGGAGAAAATAATGGCATTACCCACCCTTAAAGTTGAACGGCTGTATCGCCAGATTTCTAATGTATTGATTAACTGCATTAATACCGGGCAGTTTGCCCCGGGCGCGATGATCCCGTCAGAACGGGATTTGTCTAAACAACTTGGCGTCAGTCGTTCATCTATCCGTGAGGCATTGATTGCGCTGGAGATCACTGGCTGGGTGGAAATCCGTACCGGCAACGGCGTGTACGTCAGCGACCCGTTGCCGCAGGCCACACCTGCGGTGCAAACGGTAAGTACCGAAGAGGAATTCAGCCTGCAATCGCTGGTGAAAGCGCGCCAGGTTTATGAATCGATGACAGCAGAACTGGCGGCGATTAACGGCACCGAAGAGCAGCGTGAAAAACTGAGAGCCATCGCCCGGGAATTAAACGAACTGAATGCCAATAACGACGCTTTTCTCGAAGCTGACCGCCGTTTCCATATGATGATCAGTGAAATGACCGGCAACGAAGTGCTGCACGATATGATGGGATATTTGTGGGATAAACGTCGTTCACGTCGGTTTATGCGTCTGGAGAGTCATTACACCGAAGTGGATTTTGCCCGTGAAATGAATGCCGATCATCAGGGGATTTTAGACGCGATTCTGGCGCAGGATGGCGCAGGGGCGAAGGCAAGAATGAGCCGGCATTTACAGCATGTGTATGACCAGTTATTTGCGGAATAAATGCAGAAAGACGGACAACTCCCTCCCCTGCGAAGGGGAGGGTTGGGGTGGGGTATTAAGGGCAAAATCTAAACCTGAGGTTTACTCTTACCCGGTTCTAGCCCTTAAAACCCCCTCCCGTCCTCCCCCTTCGCAGGGGGAGGAGCAAACCAAAACCTTGCTTACCGGTTTCATTCAGCTCGGATACGGCACCCATCCCCCGCCATTCAGGCGAATATAGATTTTCCCCTGATATTCCATCACCACTGAGTTCTCATTTTCAGATACCAGCGGCGTTTGTGGCAGGTTCGAACCGAAGGTTTTCCAGTCCATCGTCGGGCTGGTAAACACTTTGCCATCGACTGCGCGGGCGACCATTTCTGAAATCGCCTGATAGCTGCTCTGGCCGTCAATTTTCATTGGTGATGGCGCGTGCGGTGCCTGCATCCCAAAGAATTTCACCCCGACAGGAATGTGGGTAATGCCCGGACTCGGGATATCACGCAGACCCGAGATTTGCATCTTGTCGCCCACCAGCGCGGCGCCGTGTTCAGGCACCACCACCAGCATCACTTTGCGGCCGGATTTATCCAGCTGATCCATAAAGATATTCAGCTGATTCAGCAGAGTTTGCGCACGGTTATGATAATCCGCGCCCTTATTGCTGCCCACGTAACGGTTGCCGTCATGCAGCGGAATCAGGTTAAAGAAGGTTGCGGTGCGTGCGGTACCGGCTTTCTCCTGATTCTCCAGCCAGCGGGAGAACAGTTGTCCGTCGTTGAAAATCGGTGAGCCATCAAAGGACGTCAGCTCATAACCCAGACCGGCCTGGGACATCAGCGGAACTTTCATGTCAGCATCATCACGCAGGTTACCGATGTAATTACCGAACACACCCGTATGGTCCATTGCCAGCTGAGGCGTGAAGCCCAGACGCGCGAGATCGTCAAACAGATAACACTGCTGACCGGCAGGCTGATACAAATCATGATGCGATGTCTGACCGCAACTGGCGCGCAGCAGACGGATGGATGCCGGGCCGCTGTAGGCTGTGGCTGAATTGAAATTGCTGAACACAAAATCAAAACGCGACCACAGCGGTGAATTCGAAAGATTCACGGCGTCCAGATCTGACCAGGCCAGCGAACAGATGTTGATCACCAGCAGGTCAAACGGCTGTGCATCGGCAGGAAGTGCGTCGGGGAACTTCGTCGCCTTACGCCGTTCGTTTTGGTAGAACTGCTCTAAATAAGCGTTCAGGTTGGCATTGGTTGGCGGGCCGTTCACGGTGTTATCAGTGGCTGATGGCGCAACGGTCACTGGTGTCGTTACGGCATTTTGGGCGATAACCGGTGGCGGCGAATGTGCGAAAAACGGTGTGATCAGCCCGCTGAGGTTAAGCCACAGCAGCGCAATGACGGTAAACGTGGTCAGCCGGATCCACTGGGATATAAACAGATAACCGACCAGCAAAGCGAAACCGATGGCAATCCACTGCCAGTTGATAAAGCGATCGGCCAGTTCGAGCAGATAACTGAAACTGAAGCCTGCTACGTCCGCCCCCTGATTGACAATTGAACGCCAGCCAGGCAGCCAGGTATCGTGATACAGCAACGCCAGCCCGAAAGGCAGGGCAATCCACTGTCTCCAGCGGTGCAGGCGCAGCGAACGTAACGGGAATAGCAACACGGCGGCAAAGACGACATTGCTCAGGGCATCAAAATTCAGATAACCCTGTGAAAGCAGAACAAATTTGAGTAAAAAATAATAGTTCCAGGCACCGAGGCCGCGCCAGGATTGCCAGATCCGCAAACGCGGCGAAGAAGATTGCGATTCGTTCATAGTGAAGTTTTGGATTTTCCTGTAGCCGCAGAAGTTTCAGGCAAAGTAGCGGAGCGTTTGCGGTTCTTATTGATGCTGCTGATGGTCATGGGGGTTAAATAACGCGGCGACAGAAATCGCGTCGCAAAGCGGTTTTTCCAGCGCGGCAAACGGCTACGCAGGGCATATCCCAGCGGGATAAAAATCACCGCCGCCAGAATAAAGATTTCGATAATATCCTGAATATCCATCTCTTTTACTCCTGCGCCTGAATAACTGGCGTATCGCTCACGGCCAGCGTGATGGGAACGGGCTGATGAACCTGGGCACGTTTTAAAGGTTCGGTTTTATGCGCCACAAAAGGCTGCGCTTCAGACACCGGATTTGCCATCGGCGGCCTGGCGGCCAGACGCAAAACTTCCGTGCGGATATCCAGCTCCTGACTCCAGAACGTCTGGCTGGTGAACACTTCTTTGACCGGCAGATTAAACAGAAACGCCAGTACATTTTCGACGTCGCTGACCTGACAGTTCGACAGGAACAGATACAGATGACGCCCGGTAACGGTCAGAATATCGCCGTCGCGGCGCAGAGAACACAAAGACATCGCCTGCTGCGGGCTGATCCCGGCGGCAGGGCGCAGCGAAATTAAAATGCCCCGGGATTCCGTCGCCAGCGCGGCGTGATTCCAGATATCGTGCATGACTTCGCAGAAAACCGGCAGTGGCAGATAACCCTTATGATGCGTGGGCAGACGGCTGTCGAGCAGCAGCCCGATATC
Source organism: Rahnella sp. CG8 (assembly GCF_023701875.1). Classification (NCBI taxonomy): domain Bacteria; kingdom Pseudomonadati; phylum Pseudomonadota; class Gammaproteobacteria; order Enterobacterales; family Yersiniaceae; genus Rahnella; species Rahnella sp. CG8. Next base: position 140,938 of record NZ_JABAED010000011.1, on the reverse strand, counting down.
ATCCGGCACATGGCGGGTATAAGTGAGATTTTGCAGGTCATCGAGCAAGGTCAGAAAGTTGGAGAGGCGCGCTGCTTGTGGCACAACCAGATTCGCACCACAGGCCTGGAGCAGACGCTGATCGACATAGCGCAAAGAAGAATTCATTTCGCGCACGACAATTTTTAAACCATTGCCACGCTGCATGCGTAAACGATGAACCTGACGGGCCAGCACTTCGACTTCGTCATTACCGGTGAGGGCGAAAATGACCGTCGCCGATCGCGCATGTGCCGCGCGGTCGCTCAGCGCTTCATTATCATCGAACAGGAACCAGCGTTCTGAAAGTGCAGGTGCGCCTTCAAGCACTGAGCGTTCGGCCAGCAGCATCCACTGATCATCGCCGGTTTGTTCGGAAACAGCGGCAGAGGCGTTCTTTTGAATTTCCCAGCCGGTCAGGCGGCGCGTCAGTGGATAAAGCGTATTAGCTTCTGCCCCCAAATTGTCATGCCACCAGGAAACGCCCCACTGGTTCGGTTCAACATCTGTTTTCAAATCCGCAAGACCGCATATATTGCGATGGTATAAATGAAGCTGAGTTTTAACCGCATTAATACCGGCTCCATAGCAGATAATAAGGATTGTTGCACCTTTATTATTGACACATGCGCTCATTTCACTCAGCCAGCGGACCCATTGTTTATCATTTACTGCCTGCCAGGTACTGACCGGAAGTAATAGAATCATTAATGAGGCTGAGTGAGCAGGCAAACGATTAATATCCGCTGCAAGAGAGAGAAATGCTTTCTTCCCATTCGCTAACAGGTAATAAAACGTTTTTTTCTGATATTTTTTTAAATAAGTGAGAAGGATATCATCGTCAGATAGCCTGTTTTCTTGTGCAGTGCAAATTAAATTGTGCTGTGGGAAAAAAACGTTGACCGGAACTTCACCTTGCTGAGCCTCAACCGTTTGTCCGCAAAGATGATAAGCGGCTTCCTGACTTTCGGTGTTAACCCAGTAAAGCCCCTGAGCCTGCATCCGGGCTAATCCATTCCAGAATTGCTTCATGCCCAATGAAAAGGAGAGTGCCATATAGTTAATCTGCTTGTATCGTTTTTGATTAAAAGTCTGCTTGGGACACACTGAGAAATGTGAGTATAATAAATTCTATCATTGCTACATTAAATAATCATAATACTTCACAATAATGTTTGATACTAAAAAGCCCAGACAGGTAAGCGCATTTTGGCTGTCGTGGTATCAGTATTTAGATTGAAGCAGGGAGAAAGAATCGGTGGGAGCCAATATTGTAGACCCGGAGGAATCCGAACCGACGAAAGATGATGATTTCTTTGCACTGAGTCACCTTTTTTCTTTGTCAGAATTAAATTATGTCGATATAGCCCGTAAAGAAAAGATTCCGCAACTAATGTCCCGCTGGCCGCTACTGGCTGAGCTGGCGCAATACGGTGAACGCGGCGCGGAGAAAAAATAATATGGCTGTCATTGCCTTACAGGGAATTCGTGGCGGTACGGGCACCACTTCAGTCACGGCTGCGCTGGCCTGGGGTCTTGCGCAATTAAATGAAAAGGTTCTGGTCATCGACTTTTCACCGGAAAACTTACTGCGATTGCACTTTGGTATGCCTTTCGCTCAGGCTCGCGGATGGCGCTATGCGCACAATACAGGAGAGCCGTGGCAAAACTCCGCACTGCGTTACCACTCTCATCTTGATTTCCTGCCTTACGGGCATGCCACGACCGGCGACGCCAGTCAGCCGGATTTTGACTGGCAAAAGGCGATCACTCAGCTTAAAAATACCGGCGTATATGACTGGATCCTGATCGACTCTCCGGCAGCCGATCCGCTTACCGCGCAAAAAATTGCCGACAGTACGGTAGTGCTTCTCCACGCCGATACCCAGTCACACACCCGTTTACATCAGTATGTGCTGCCAGCCAACGGGCGCTATCTGCTCAATCAGTTCATTCCTTCCAGTCAGTTACAGCAGGATATTTTGCTGTTATGGCAGGAAACTTTGCCCGTTTTGATTCCGGTAATTCTGCACCGCGACGAAGCCATGGCGGAGTCACTGGCGGCGAAACAACCGGCAGGGGAATGGAATAGTAACAGTAAAATCAGTCGCGAAATTAACACGCTGGCGAACTGGTTCCTGCTGCATTTGCGCCATTCAGGGGATGTGCATAGCCAGACAATGGGGCGGAGTCCGGAAAAATGAACCGCGTGCTCAACCTGTTTCTGGTGCCGCCGGTAGTTTTCGAATTACAAAACCGCTACCGGTACTATCGCGCCAGCCACTCCTCACGGACCGCCGCTGGCGTAATGATTTTCTGCGTGGCGCTTAGCTGGCTGTTTTTGCGTTTTGAATCCCCAGTCTGGCAGCGTGCTAAAGCACAACGCACCCGCTGGTATCCGCAAATTTCGCCGTCGCGCCCGCGTCTGGCCGATCCGCTGCGCTATATCGTGCAAAGCCTGTGGTTGCTGATCATCCTGCCTGCTGAAAGCCGGCGCGGACGTGTGATTCACACCCGCTGGCCACAGCAGTTGCGCAAAAAAGTCCATTTGTGGCTCGAATTATTACCTGAACAGGTCACACACAGTCCGCTGGAAATTAAGGTCACGCGCCGTATCGGCAAAATGAGCCGTCTCGGTAAACGTATTCTGGTCTGGATGACCGCACTGGTGGCGCTCACCCTGGCGATGTTCTGTATTTCTCAGCCTTTTAGTTACATCGCACAGTTCGTCTTCGTGGTGCTGCTGTGGAGCATTGCGATGATTATTCGCCGTATTCCGGGCCGCTTCCCGGCGCTGATGATGATCGTGTTGTCGCTGACCATTTCCTGCCGTTATTTATGGTGGCGCTACACCTCAACGCTGAACTGGGAAGATCCGCTGAGTCTGATTTGCGGCCTGCTTCTGTTAGGTGCCGAAACCTATTCCTGGACGGTGCTGGTGCTGGGCTATATCCAGACCCTCTGGCCGCTCAACCGTAAACCGGTGCCGATGCCTGCGGATGTCTCGACGTGGCCGACGGTGGATCTGCTGATCCCGACGTATAACGAAGATCTCAGCGTCGTGAAACCGACGCTGTACGCCGCGCTGGGTCTCGACTGGCCCCGGGACAAACTGACCATTTATCTGCTTGATGACGGCAACCGGCAGGAATTCGCCGATTTTGCCCATGAAATTGGTGTGAAATACATCGCCCGTGAAACGCGTGAAAATGCCAAAGCGGGCAACATCAATAACGCACTGAAACAGGCGAAAAGCCAGCTTGTGGCGATTTTTGACTGCGACCACGTGCCGACCCGTTCTTTCCTGCAACTGACGGTCGGCTGGTTCTTTAAAGATAAAAAACTCAGCATGTTGCAAACGCCGCATCATTTTTTCTCGCCCGATCCGTTCGAACGTAATCTGGGCCGTATGCGCCGCACGCCAAACGAAGGCGAACTGTTTTACGGACTGGTGCAGGACGGCAACGACCTGTGGGATGCCAGTTTCTTCTGTGGATCCTGCGCCGTATTGCGCCGCGATGTGCTTGATGAAATCGGCGGTATCGCCGTAGAAACGGTCACTGAAGATGCGCACACGTCTCTGCGGATGCACCGCCACGGTTACACGTCGGCGTATATTCGTATTCCTCAGGCGGCGGGGCTGGCGACAGAAAGCCTCTCTGCTCACATCAGCCAGCGGATCCGCTGGGCGCGCGGCATGGTACAGATATTCCGCCTCGACAATCCGATGTTTGGTAAAGGGCTGAAGCTGGCGCAACGGTTGTGTTACGCCAACGCCATGTTGCATTTTCTGGCCGGTATTCCGCGCCTGATCTTCCTCACAGCGCCCCTGGCGTTTCTGCTGCTGCATGCTTACATCATTTATGCACCGGCCGTTGCCATCGCACTGTATGTCTTGCCGCACATGATCCATGCCAGCCTGACTAACTCCCGCGTACAGGGCAAATACCGCCATTCGTTCTGGAATGAAATCTACGAAACCGTGCTGGCCTGGTATATCGCCAGGCCGACCACCGTGGCGTTGTTTAATCCGCATGCCGGGGCTTTCAACGTCACGGCCAAAGGCGGCCTGAATAAGCACGCTTACGTTGACTGGAAAATCAGCCGCCCGTATCAAATCCTGATGTTGCTCAATCTGGCCGGTTTATTCTTCGGTGCCTACCGCATTGTCTATGGCCGCCCGGATGAAATCCTGACGGTGCTGGTGAGTATGGCGTGGGTGATTTACAACATGATTATTCTGGGCGGGGCGATTGCCGTGGCGTTCGAATCCAAACAGGTGCGTCAGGCACATCGTGTAGAAGCCAGAATGCCCGCGTCACTGTTAAAACCCGACGGACACATTTATGTCTGCACCATTCAGGACTACTCCGACAACGGTGTCGGACTGGAAACCCAGAGCGCAAGCCAGTTTCATGCCGGTGACAACGTCACGTTACTGCTTCACCGTGGACAACAGGAATATACCTTCCCGATGCAGATCAGCCGCGTGTTTGGTGAAAGCATCGGCATGCAGTTACTGCCATTAACCACCCAACAACATATCGATTTCATCCAATGTACGTTTGCCCGGGCCGACAGTTGGGTATTACGCGAAGACAACTTCCCTGAAGACAAACCGATGGAAAGCCTGCGTGAGGTGCTGGGGTTGGGGATCCGTGGCTATCTGCGGATGCTGGACATCGCCCCGCAACGCTACCGTCCGCTGGCGTCCGGAACCCGAACGTTTGGCCGCTGGCTGCTGTCTTTCGCTCCGCGTAATCCGCCGCTTGCCGTTCAGCCTGATGAATACAACCTGATGATGACAAAACAATGAAAAGACTTCCGTTAACCACTTTTATGGCATCTGCCTTGATGACATTGGCGTTGGGTTCTGTGGCTCCGGCCTTCAGTGAACAGGCGCCTGCACCGGTTTTACCGGGCAACGCCATGCCTGCGCCTGAAGTGACCCTGCCGATGGTGGCGCCTGCGGTAAACCCGATGATTATTCCGGGTGCGCCGGTGCGCAGCGTGACATTACCTTTTGCCGATGTGGCACCGCGGCCGGGTGCCATCACCTTGCGCGGTATTCAGCCGAACGGACAGATTGAGTTCGGTGTGCGCAGTGACGAAGTCGTGACACAGGCCACACTGAATCTCGAGTTCACGCCGTCGCCATCGCTGATCCCGGTTCAGTCGCATCTTAAGGTGTATCTCAACGACCAACTGATGGGCGTTGAAGTGATTGATAAAGACCAGCTCGGCAAGAAAAATCACCTGCAGATGACCATTGACCCGCGTTATGTCACCGACTTCAACCGCATCCGTCTGGAGTTTATTGGTCACTACCAGAACGTCTGTGAAAACCCGGCGAACACCACCCTGTGGCTGGAAATCGGCAAGGGCAGTTCGCTTAGCCTGCAATATCAGAAACTGCCGCTGAGCAACGATCTGGCACATTTCCCGGTACCGTTCTTTGATGCGCGCGACAGTCGTCCGCTGAGCCTGCCGATGGTCTTTGCCACGTCTCCGGATGCCGGCCAGCAACAGGCAGCGGCGATTCTGGCCTCCTGGTTCGGCACCAAAGCCCAGTGGCGCGGGCAATCCTTCCCGACGTTGTATAACCAGTTGCCGGACGGCCACGCGGTGGTGTTTGCAACCAATGGCAAACGCCCTGATTTCCTCAAAGAATTGCCGCCGGTGAAAGGGCCGGTGGTGCAGATGATCAGCCGCCCGGATAATCCGTACATCAAAATGCTGCTGATCCTCGGTCGTGATGATCAGGACTTACTGACGGCAGTAAAAGGCATTGCGCAGGGGAATATCCTGTTTCGTGGCGAAACGATCGGCGTCGATAAAGTGGACAGGATCCAGCCACGCCAGCCGTATGACGCGCCAAACTGGGTGCGTACCGATCGCCCGATGAATTTTGGCGAACTGAAACAGTATGCGGAACAGTTACAGTCTGACGGCATCCAGCCGAATCCGATCACGCTCAACATTAATCTGCCGCCGGATCTGTTCCTGATTAACAGCTCCGGTATCGATATGCGGCTGAAGTACCGTTATACCTCGCCACAGCTGAAAAACACTTCTCGCCTGAGCATCAGCCTGAATAACCAGTTTGTGCAGGATCTGACCCTGAAAACCGGACACGATGAGGATTCACAATTACTGCATCTGTCCCTGTTACAGGGGCTGCTGGATGGCAGCAAAGACCTGAATATTCCCGCGCTGAAACTGGGTGCGGTTAACCAGATGCGCTTCGATTTTGACTACACCTCGCTGCTGGCGAGCGGCACCGAAGGGCGCTGTGAAACCTATAACACCGTGCCAAATCATGTGGTGATAGATGACAGCTCCACTATCGACTTCTCCGGTTACCGCCATTTCATGGCGATGCCTGACTTGCGCGCCTTCGCCAACGCCGGTTTCCCGTTCAGCCGCCTGGCGGATTTATCCCAGACGTTGCTTGTGGTTCAGCCGCAACCGCAACCGGTTCAGTTAACCACGCTGCTTGATACGATGGGCAATATTGGCGCACTCACCGGTTATCCGGCGCTTGGCGTGGGGCTGACCGAAGATGCGGCAAAAGCAAAATCCACCGACGCCGATCTGCTGGTGATCGGCAATCTGCCTGCGGATTTGCGTGACGACAGCATGCGCGATGAGAAAAAGGCCAGCTTACTGATCGAGGCAGCGCGCGATGCGGTGAATACGCCAGTCCGCCAGACGTCGTTACCGGATAACACGGCACCGGCCAGCGATGCGCGGGTGGATGCCAGCGCGCAAATCAGTGCGCAAGGCCCGATTGCGGCGGTTGTCGGGTTACAGTCGCCGTACTTTGATCAGCGCAGCGTGGTCGCGCTGATGGCAAACGGTCAGCAGGGCTTCGAAATGCTGAACAAGTCGATGCAGGATAGCAAACAGAGGGCGCAGGTCTTTGGCTCGGTGGCGGTGGTGCGTGATTCCGGCGTCAGCAGTCTGAAAGTCGGCGATACCTATTATGCTGGCCATTTGCCGTGGTGGGAGCGGGTATGGAACGCCCTGGCGAACCATCCGGTATTGCTGGCGGTTATGGCGGTGATCGTGGTGATTCTGGCAGCAATCCTGTTGTGGACCGGTTTGCGTTCTCTGGCCCGTCGTCGTCTGTCTGATGATGACCAGGAATAAGTTCGTGAACACACAGCGCACAAATCTGTTTTTGCGCAGCAGACTGGCCCTGACGATAGGGCTGGCCTTGCTGGCTGCGCCTGCGGTTGCAGCCCCCGTTGTTTCACCGGAACAATGGTTACTGGAACAGGTGCGGGTCGGTGAAGCCAGTCATCAGGACGATCTGGTGCGTCAGTCCCTGTTTCGCCTGGAATTAATGGATCCGCAAAACCCGAAAGTCATGTCCGCCCGTTTACGTTTGCTTCTCCGCGAAGGCGATCAGGCCAAGGCACAGCAGCAACTGGAAAAAATTAAACAGGTTTCGCCTGGTTCGGATGAATACCGGCAGGCGCAGCTGAGCCTGAAAATCGCCTCCCCGGAAATGCAGCAAAAACTCCAGCAGACGCGGTTACTGGCAACGGCAGGGCGGCTCGATGAAGCCAAAGCGCAATATGATGAGTTGTTTGGTGGCCAGCCGCCAACGCTGGATCTGGCAGTAGAATACTGGCAACTTATTGCGCGGCTGCCAGGGCAAAAAGCCCGTGCGCAGGCACAGCTTCAGGCGCTGAATAATCAGTATCCGGGTGATGTGCAGTTACGTCTGCAACTGGCGCAGATGGCGTTTGACGAAGGGGATAACGCCAAAGCTGTCGGGCTGATTAAGCAAATCGCCGCCACCAATGAAGGGCGTTCTCCGGCCGCTGATTTATGGCTGCAGAAGATTAAGGACCAGCCTGTGGGCAACCCGAGCGTCGATGCCTTGCAACAGTTTATCGCCACGTTCGACACCGGTCCGCAGGTGATTGCCGCGCAGCAGGAACTTCAGCGCCAGCAGGCGTTACTGGCCGATCCGCGTTATCAGGCGCGACTCCGTGGTCTGGCGCAGATTAATAATGGTGGTTCCACCGGCGCGATTGCGCCGCTGAAGCAGGCATTGCAGGCGCAACCTGACGATGCTGAAGTCCTCGGTGCGATGGGGCTGGCTTATTCCCGCGCCGGTAACCGCCAGCAGGCGCTGACTTTGTTTCAGCGGGCGAAAGCCGCCGAAACAGATGGCTATAACGCGGGTAAATGGAACAGCCTGATCCGGTCCAACAGCTACTGGCTGAAAATCGAGCAGGGCGATAAGGCATTGAAAACCGGGCTGCTTGATCAGGCCGAAGCGGCTTACAACCAGGCGCAACGTCTGGACTCCCGCGACCCGTGGGCGCAGATCGGGCTTGGGGATGTGGCGGTTGAGCGCAAAAATGACACGCAGGCGGAGCAGGCTTACCGTCGCGCACTGAAGCTGGAGCACGATAACAGTAGCGCCCAGCGCGGGCTGGCGAATATCTATCAGCGTCAGTCGCCGCAAAAAGCGCTGGATTACATTAATTCATTGCCTGGTGCATCGCAGGCGAAACTCAGCGATAAACAGCGTGGACTGCAAAGTGACGTTGTCACTGCGCAGGCGCAAAAATATGCCGCCGAACACAACTGGAATCAGGCTGCGAACCGCTACGGCGAGGTGCTGAAACTCAATCCGGACGATGTCTGGACGACCTACCATTATGCCAGTGCCCTGCGTGAGGCGGGTGATACGGCGCAGGCGGATGCGACTTTTGCACAGCTTGCGGCGAAGCGTCCGGTGGATCCGCAACAGGTTTACGCTTATGCGTTGTATCTGTCCGGTTCCGATCGTGACGACGCCGCACTGCGCCATCTTAATACCTTGCCGCAGGCGAAATGGGACGACAACATGCGCGAAATGGCGCAGCGCATTCAGCTCGGTAAAACCCTGACCGCCATTGATACTTCCCTTGCTGCCGGTAATACCTCGCAGGCGAAACAGCAGTTGCAGCAGGCTGATCTGCATGAACTCAGCCTGAATCAGCAACGACAGGTCGCCATGGCCTGGCGTGATGTCGGTGAAACCACCAAAGCGGCGGCGCTGTTACAACCCTTGAAAACGGCTGCGCGTTCGCAGCCGGACGGACAAGACAAGGCGCTGATTTATCGCAACGCCGCCAACCTTGAGCAGCAACTCGGACAGCCACAAACGGCGCGTCAGGATTACGCACAGGCGATGGTCGCCAGCGGCATCACCGGTCAAGTCCCAGAAGATAACGACAGCTATACGCGCCTGACCCGCAACAATGCCACGGATGACTGGCTGAAACGCGGTATCCGTTCAGACGCGCATGATCTGTACCGTCAGCAGGATGTGAATTTCACGCTGGACACCGATTCGTGGACATCAAGCGGCACGCCGGGGAAATCTGATCTCACGGCCAACACCACCATGTTGCAGGCGGATATGCCGGTTTATCAGGGGCGCGGATTCCTGCGGGCCGACTGGGTGCGGATGGATGCCGGAACCTTTGATAACGAAGACGGTAATTACGAAGCCAGTTTTGGGACCTGTAGCGATCAAAACTGCCGCCGTTACCGCAGCCAGAACGCCAATGGCGTCAGCCTTGGCGCAGGATGGGAAAATGACAAGTGGAAAGGCGATTTAGGCACCACGCCACTGGGTTTCCCGGTTGTAGACTGGGTCGGCGGGCTGGCTTACAGCGGTGACTGGGGCGATATCGGCTGGACGACCACGGTGTCGCGCCGTCCGGTTTCCAGTTCGTTACTTTCTTTCGCGGGCGCAAAAGATCCGGGTACCGGCACCACCTGGGGCGGCGTTCGCGCGACCGGTGCCAGCCTGGGATTAAGTTACGATCAGGGGCAGGCTAACGGCGTGTGGGCTGATCTCAGCGCGCATCAGCTGACCGGTGAAAATGTCGAAGACAACACCCGCGAACGCCTGATGGGGGGCTATTACTACAAAGTCATTAACGAAGATAACCGCCGCGCCACGGTGGGGCTCAGCTCCATGCTCTGGCATTACCAGAAAGATCTCAGCGGTTACACGCTGGGACAGGGCGGTTACTACAGCCCGCAGCAATACTTCTCACTCTCCGTACCGGTCAGTTATCGCCAGCGCACGGAGAACTGGTCATGGCAGCTTGGCGGTTCGGTCTCCTGGTCGCGCTCCTCAACCAGCGATCAGAAACGCTATCCGATCCAGAATCTGATCCCGGATTCATTACCGGATAAAAATGCTATCGAAACCGGCAGCAGTGGATCCGGTTTTGGCTATACATTGCAGGCACTGCTCGAACGGCGCGTCAGTTCTCACTGGACCGTCGGCGGGGGGATTGATATTCAGCAGGCGAAGGATTACACGCCAAGCCACTTTCTGCTCTACGCGAGATATTCGATGAGCGGCTGGCAAGGGGATCTGGATATGCCGCCGGAACCGTTAGTGCCGTATGCGGACTTTAAATAATGCCAGACCGGGCATTAGGGCGGTTTTTCGCTTGCAGCGAGGGCTTGATCGAGACAATTTCGGTTTATTAACAGCGGTTATGGCGGTTAAACCTCAAGACCTTGGGCTCGCCGCCCAAACTGGCCCAGAGGACGCGTAAGCGCGCGCCCTCTGGACTCCCGCGCTTTTTCACTGCGCGCTTCGCTCGCTGGCTATGTTTCAGGAACCAAGGCGACAGGCTGGAAATCTTGCCGCGTTGCGGTTCCTTCACTCGGTCCTGGAGCCTTTGGTCTCCAGGCCGCTCCGTTCAGCAAGATTTCTGAATCGCCCCTGGCTTTTAAAAAAACAAAACAATTTCGGCGCGAAAGGCCGGGTGATAACCACAATTGAGAAACCGAAATAATCTCGATCAAGCCTTAGCGGCCAGCGAAAAGCGAAATTAAACAGCGCTTTGTTTATACCTGTCCGTCCCCCATCTCACCATTCCTTCCAGCAACTGTTTCAATAACACCTGCAATTCAGCCGCCTTATCAGGCGAGTAGGCAAATGGCTCCATCTCCTCCATGTAATTCACCTGCGCCAGCTCAAGCTGAACAGCGTGAATATCCACATCAGGCTGGCCGTAAGCCCTCGTGATATATCCACCCTTAAAACGGCCATTAAGCACATGGCTGAAGCGGGTTTGTTGCTGGCAGGTTCTCTCAAGGATTTCACTCAGCGCCGGTGAACAGCTTGCGCCGCTGTTGGTGCCGAGGTTGAGATCCGGTAACTGGCCGTCGAAAAGACGCGGGATCACCGATGCAATGGAATGCGCATCAAACAGCAGTGCATAACCGAATTCCTGTTTCATGCGCGCCAGTTCTGACTGGATTTTCTGGTGATACGGTTGCCAGATTTGATCCAAATATTGCTGGCGTTGGGTATTTGTCGGCGTCATGCCTGGTTTGAAGGTCGCGCGACCATCAAATAACGTCTCGGGATACAAACCCGTGGTGGCAGTGGTATACAGCGGTTTATCGTCGGAAGGCCGGTTGAGATCGATAACGAACCGTGAATACTGGCCAACCAGAATGCTGGCACCCAGTGAGCGCGCAAAATCGTACAGTTGCGGGATATGCCAGTCGGTATCGGAAAGCGGCAGGGCGGCTTCGCTCAGACTGCTGGCGACTTCTGGCGTCAGATGTGTACCTGCGTGAGGGATACTGATCAGTAACGGCGCTGTCCCCTGGATAAAATGGTACGGTTCAGCGATAACATTGGCAGTTGAAAGGCTCATGAACGGAACTCTCCTCGTACTTCTCCACGAAAAACAACAGTGCAGGGCAACTGACCGCCCAGCCAGTAAACCAGCCCGGCAGGACGCGACAGTGGCCAGTGTATAAAGTCAGCGACTTTGCCCGCTTCCAGCGTGCCGTGCGTGTCCTGTAAACCCAGCGCACGTGCACCATGGCAGGTGATCCCGGCCAGCGCTTCTTCAGGCGTCAGGCGGAACAAGGTACATCCCATGTTCAGCATCAGACGCAATGAAAGCGCAGGCGATGTGCCCGGATTGGCATCACTGGCCAGCGCCATCGGCACCCGATGTTTGCGGAACTCATCCACCGGCGGGCATTGTGTTTCGCGCAGCAAATAATAGGCCCCCGGCAGTAATACGGCGACGGTGCCGCTGGCGGCCATTGCCTGAGCATCTTCTGCTGTGGCGTATTCCAGATGGTCGGCTGACAGCGCATGATGTCGTGCAGCCAGGGCGCTACCATGCAGGGAAGACAGTTGTTCGGCGTGTAATTTAACCGGTAAACCTAAGGTTTTTGCGGCATTAAACACCCGTTCAACCTGTGCCGGTGAGAATGCCAGATGTTCACAAAAGGCATCGACGGCGTCGGCCAGATTTTCACTGGCAACCACCGGTAATAATGTGTCGCAGATGAGGTCAATATAGTCATCAGCGCGTCCTTTGAATTCCGGCGGCAGGGCATGAGCGGCAAGGCAGGTGGATTTCACCTCGACTGGCAGCATGACACCTAACCGGCGGATCACCCGCAGCATCTTCAGCTCGCTCTCTACACTCAGCCCGTAACCCGATTTAATCTCAACACAGGTTACGCCTTCGGCCAGCAGGGGTTGTAAGCGGAACAACGCCTGAGCCAGAAGTTCATCTTCGGTGGCCTCGCGCGTGGCATTGACGGTGGAAAGAATTCCCCCACCGGCTGCGGCGATTTCTGCGTAGCTGACGCCGTTCAGCCGCTGTTCAAATTCTGCGCTGCGGTCGCCGCCAAATACCAGATGCGTATGGCAGTCAACAAAGCCCGGCGTGATGATCCCGCCGCTGAATTCATGCTGTGTGGCGCCTGCGAAAACCGGACAATCTGCGGCAGGGCCGGTCCAGACGATTTTCCCGCCTGCGACAGCAATCGCCCCGTTTTCAATCAGGTTGTAATGGCCGTCCTGCATGGTGACCAGCGTGGCACCGCGCCATACGCTGTCACAACGGGAAGGGGGTTCGGAAGAAAAAGAAGGGGATATCGCTACCGGCATGACAGGCTCCAGGCTGAATTCATCTTGTATAGACAACTAAAGTCAACCTAACGCATAACCGTTAAACCGGCAAGGCACCCGGCGATAGTTTTTTCTTATTACGAGACGTCTTCCAAAATTTGAACGAAGAGATAGCGGCCGTACAAAGCCGCCATTAAGGTGTGCCGGAATCAGCCGTGGCTGGTGAAACGTCCAAATAATTGATAGCGGGAACCCGGGTAAATCAGGCGCGCGGAAGTCACTACGCGGCTGCCGCTCCAGGTCCGGCGGTGGATCAGGAGACAAGGCTCATGTTCATTCAGTTGCAACAGCTCGCGTTGCTCATCGCTGGCACTGATGGCTTCAACGCGATGTTCACCCGCCGTCAGCGGCGCGATTTCCATCAGGTACGTATAGGGCGTCTGCTTGTTCAGCACCTGTTGCAGATAATCGGGTGCGGTTTCCGGGTTCACAAAACGGTCTTCAATCTGCACCGCGACGTTGTTTTCGTAATGAACAATTTGCGAATAAAACATCATCGTGCCAGTGGCGATACCCAGTTGCAGCGCCTGATCGGCATCCGCCAGCCGCGCTTCACACACCAGAATCTTGCTGTCATGGCGATGACCGCGCTGGGCAATTTCATCGGCAATGTTGTGCACTTCCAGCATCGGCGTGTAGGCCTTGGCTTCGGCCACAAACGTGCCGACACCCTGCATGCGGATCAAAAAACCTTCGCTGGTCAGTTCACGCAAAGCACGGTTGATGGTCATACGGCTGACGCCAATTTCATTGACCAGCTCACTTTCAGAAGGTACCCGCTGATGCGGTTTCCAGACGCCGGCGCGGATCTGGCTGATGATCGCCTGTTTCACCCGCTGATAAATCGGTGCGGGTGTATCGCTCATCGCGGCCGCCAGTTCGGACAATGTCTGCTGCGACACGCCCTGTTGTTGTGTGACCTGATGTGGCGCGGCACCATTTTGAGAAAGTGGTGTGGGCTCCGACATGTCTCTTACCTCACTCAATGAAATTCCAGAAATATTGGGAAAGCTTGCCTGTTCGCCCGGCATTTTCCATCAGTGGAAAGTAAACGGAAAGGGCGTGACGGAAAACTAAATTTATAAAAAAAAGGGTTGTTGCAAGTTTACAGCGCAATCAGGCATATGTATATGTATAGACAAGTCGGTTAAAAGTTTTGCAATTGTTTCCGTAAAATTGCATTTATGTTTCTTCTTACTGTTCAGGAATGATGCTGTTATGCCTGCTTATTTTGCTTCACGCGCCTTACTTTCAGATGGCTGGGCGCATAACGTGCGGCTGGACGTCGATGCAGCCGGAATGCTGACTGCGGTGACCCCGGACAACGATGCGCAGGGGTGTCTTCCCCTTTCCGGTCCGGTGGTTCCGGGCATGCCGAACCTCCATTCGCACGCCTTTCAGCGGGTGATGGCCGGGCTGGCGGAAGTCGCCGGTGATCCGCAGGACAGCTTCTGGACCTGGCGTGACCTGATGTATCGCATGGTGCAGCGCCTCACACCTGAGCAGGTGGGTGTCATTGCCCGTCAGTTGTATATCGAAATGCTCAAAGGGGGTTACACGCAGGTGGCTGAATTCCACTATCTGCATAACGACATCAGCGGTCAGACTTATGCCGACCACGGTGAAATGACTGCCCATCTGAGTGAAGCCGCGTCACAAACCGGCATCGGACTGACCATGCTGCCGGTGCTTTACAGTTACGCCGGATTTGGCGCGCAACCGGCACAGGCCGGACAGAAACGGTTTATTCAGGATACGGACAGTTACCTCAAACAACAGGAAATTATCCGCAAACAACTCAGCGGTAAAAGCCTGCAAAATCAGGGGTTGTGCTTCCATTCCCTGCGCGCAGTCACGCTGGAACAAATGCAGCAGGTGTTGCAGTCCGCAGATAAAAACCTGCCGGTGCATATTCATATCGCCGAACAACAGAAAGAAGTGAACGATTGTCTGGGCTGGAGCGGGCAGCGCCCGATTTCCTGGCTGTATGACAATCTGGATATTGATTCCCGCTGGTGTCTGATCCACGCCACGCACGCTGACCGTTTCGAGCTGGCGAGCATGGCAAACAGCGGGGCGGTCGCGGGGTTGTGTCTGACCACCGAGGCTAATCTGGGCGATGGCATTTTCCCCGGCGTCGATTATCTGGCGCAGTCAGGTCGATGGGGGATCGGTTCCGACAGCCATGTCTCCCTGAACGTGGTTGAAGAACTGCGCTGGTTTGAATACGGGCAACGCCTGCGTGACCAACGACGTAACCGGCTGACGACCTCTGCGCAAAATTCTGTAGGCGATGTGCTGTATACGCAGGCATTACAGGGCGGTGCACAGGCTTGCGGCGCGGCTATCGGGCAGCTTTCTGCGGGGTATCGTGCCGACTGGCTGGTGCTCGACGGGCAGGACCCCTATCTTGCCGCCGCAAAAAACAGTGAACTGCTCAACCGCTGGCTGTTCGCCGGTAATACCGGGCAGATCCGTGATGTGTATGTCGGCGGTATTGCGCGCATTGTGAACGGCCAGCATGAACAACAACAGGCTGCGGCGGCGGATTTCCTCGCGCTTCTCCGTCAGCTGGCGGGGGACGTTGCATGATTGCCTGGCAACATTTCACCTTCGATGACCTGCCGGTCAGCCCGTGGCGTAACGGCGGTGGCGAAACCCGCGAAATCTTCAGTTTCCCTGCCGGTGGCCATGATTTTGACTGGCGCGCCAGTATTGCCACCATCGCACAGGATGGCCCGTTCTCGACATTTCCCGGTATTGACCGTTCCATCACCTTGCTGAGCGGGGAAGGTGTGCATTTGCAGGCACAGCCTGATGTCGATCACTTACTCGTTGTCGCTGGTGAGCCTTTTGCCTTCAGCGGTGATACTGCGCTCCATGCCCGCCTGCTGGGGGGAGTGACAACTGATTTTAACATCATGACGCGACGTACTGAATGTGCTGCACGGGTGATTGCCGCACGTGAACACCTGACGGTGACGCGGGAAAAAGGTGGCGTGATTTATGTCATCAGCGGGATGTGGCAACTGGCGGATGGCCCGCTGCTGAGGGCGGGCGAGGGATATTACTGGTCTGAGACAGCGGCACAATCGCAACAGGGTTCCGTGAGTCTGACCCCAGTTGCTCAGCAACAGAGATGCCTGCTGTTGTGGGCGGCGATCACCTGATAAATACCTTACAAGATTGCGCTAAAAGGGAGCATGGCGCGCACCGAATTGATTCATCAGCCCGCGCAAAACGTCCCATAACCGGCGCTGAATGTTGTAAAAGTGCATGTGCAGAAACTGGCATAAAGCTTGCTTAAATATTGTCGACTGACTTGTATAGACAAGAATATACAGTAGCGTAATTTGCCTGCGGCTTTCACTGCCACAGGCATTTCCCCCGAGACAGATACTTTGGCAGGAGTGGCAGATGAGCAACATGATTTCCAGGGCTGTACTGAAGCGTTCGTTGTCTTTGTTAGGGCTGGCAGTGGCGCTGGGTAGTGTGACAGTCAGCGTGGCGCAAGCGGCGAACACGCCGGTTGCTATTGGTATTTCTGGCTGGACCGGTTTCGCACCACTGACCCTGGCAGACAAAGCGGGCATCTTTAAAAAGAACGGTCTGGATGTCACGCTGAAAATGGTGCCGCAGCAGTCGCGTCATCTGGCCATCGCTTCCGGTTCCCTGCAATGTGCGGCGACCACCGTGGAAACCTATTTAACCTGGAACGCCAGCGGGGTGCCGATCAAACAAATCGTACAGCTGGATAAATCTTACGGCGCAGATGGTATCGCGGTGCGTAGCGGTATCAACAAGATTACCGATCTGAAAGGCAAAACCATCAGCGTGGATGCACCGGGTACGTCTTCTTACTTCCTGCTGGCGTGGATCCTCGATAAAAACGGCATGACGATGAAAGACGTCAAACTCGCCACGCTCGGGCCGGATGCCGCTGCGCATGCCTTTATTGCCGGACAGAATGATGCGGCAGTGACCTATGAACCCTATCTTTCCAACATCCGCCAGAGCCCGGATAAAGGGAAGATTCTGGCAACCACGCTGGAATATCCGATGGTGATGGACACGCTGGGCTGTACGCCAGACTGGCTGGATAAAAATCCTAAAGCCGCTCAGGCGCTGGTGAACAGCTACTTTGAAGCGCTGGATATGATCAGGAAAGAACCGGAGAAATCCAACGAGATCATGGGCGCAGCAGTGAAAGAGACCGGCAAACAGTTTGCAGAAGAATCCAGTTATCTGCGCTGGCAGGATCGTGAGGCCAATCAGAAATTCTTCAGCGGTGAAATTGTGACCTTCACTAACGAAGCTGCGCGCCTGCTGACTGAGATGAAAATTCTGCGTAAAACGCCGGATATCAATACGTTATATGACGCGAAGTACGTGAAATAGCCATGAAGGACCGCGATATGAACAGCCCTGTCAGCCAGACAGCAGAACAACATATGACTTCGCAGTCAGCCTTACGCGAGCCGGCACCGTTGCCGGCAAGCAAAAAAGTCTGGCATAACCCGATGATGGTGCCTTTGCGTCCGGTCGCGTCGCGGCGTCGCTGGTTTCTCGGGTTCTGTTTCTTTGTGCTGTTTTTTGCTGTGTGGGCGCTGGTGACGTTTACCGGCCTTGTTTCCCCGACATTCCTCGCCAGCCCGGCGAGCATGTTGCAGGAAGGGATTTTACTCTTTACCGATTTTGATTTTACGACTGATATAGGCATGACGGTGATGCGCGTGCTGGGCGGCTTTATTCTGGCCTGCGCCATTGCCGTTCCGCTCGGCATCCTCATGGGGTCTTACAAACTGATCGAAGCTTTTTTCGAACCGTTTGTGTCCTTTTGCCGGTATCTGCCTGCGTCAGCGTTTGTGCCGTTGCTGATCCTGTGGGCGGGTATTGGTGAAATGCAGAAAGTTCTGGTGATTTTCATCGGCTCTTTCTTCCAGATCACCCTGATGGTGGCGGTAACCGTGGGGGCAGCGCGGCGTGACCTGGTGGAAGCCGCGTATACGCTGGGTGCCACCAACCAGAGTGTGGTGCGCAGGGTGATCATTCCCGGTGCGGCACCGGAAATTGCTGAGTTGCTGCGCCTTGTGCTCGGCTGGGCATGGACTTATGTCATTGTGGCGGAGCTTATCGGATCCTCGAGCGGTATCGGACACATGATTGTTAACAGTCAGGCACTGCTCAATACCGGGCAAATGATTTTCGGCATTATTGTGATTGGTTGCATTGGTTTGCTCTCCGATCTGTTGTTCAAAGCGGCCAACCGTCGGCTGTTTGTATGGAGTTCATTGTGATGAGCCATCCGAAACTGAGTGTCCGTCAGGTTGAACGTATTTTTACCGGCCCGAAGGGCGAGAAAACGCAGGCGCTGTTGCCGGTGGATTATCGGGTTGATGAAAACGACTTCATCACCATTCTCGGGCCTTCCGGCTGTGGTAAATCCACGCTGTTGCGCATTGTCGCCGGGCTGGATCAGCCAACGCATGGCGAAGTGTGGCTCGATGGTGAACAGGTGGACGGCCCCGGTGCCGATCGCGGCATGGTCTTTCAGAGTTATACCTTGTTTCCGTGGCTGACCGTTGAACAGAACATCCGTTTCGGTTTGCAGGAGCGTGGCGTGAGTAAGGCAGCGCAAAAAGAGCGCAGCGACTACTTTATTAATAAGGTCGGGCTGCGGGGTTTTGAGCAGCACTTCCCGCGTCAACTTTCCGGGGGGATGCAGCAACGCACCGCCATCGCCCGCGCACTGGCGAATGACCCGAAAATTTTGCTGATGGATGAGCCTTTTGGCGCCCTGGATAATCAGACCCGCGTGATGATGCAGGAACTGCTGTTATCGATTTGGGAATCCTCGCGCAAAACCGTGTTGTTCGTGACACATGATATCGACGAAGCGATTTTCATGGCTAATAAGGTGGCGATTTTCAGTGCCCGGCCGGGGCGGATCAAAACCGAAGTGGCGGTTAATTTCCCGCATCCGCGGGACTACACCCTGAAAACGTCGCCGGAATTTATGGCGCTGAAAGCGCGGGTTACCGAAGAAATTCGTACCGAAACGATGCAGGCAATGGACCACTGATTTCACCGCCCCGCATCTGTACAGAATAGATTGTAGATTCGTCATGTAATGCGTAAATGCCCGGCGGGCTGCGTCCTTAGCCGGGTTTACTTCCGGTTTCACTTGTCTATACAGGAATAGATTATGGCTTCTTCATCCAATGCGTTAACCCTTTGCCGCCTGCAACCAGGTCATGTTGATCTGCCGATGCTGCGCAAGATTTATCAGGGCAATGTCCGCCTTGAACTGGCTGAGGAGGCGCGTGCAGGCGTGCTGGCGTCGCAGGAAACGGTCACCCGCATTGTTGAGTCGGGGAAAGTGGTCTACGGCATCAATACCGGTTTCGGCAAGCTGGCACAGACGCGTATTCCGGCGGCGCGTCTGGCGGAACTGCAACGCAATCTGGTGTTGTCGCACAGCGTCGGTATCGGCAAGGATCTGGCGGATAACGTGGTGCGTCTGGTGATGGCGACCAAAGTGCTGAGCCTGTCTCGCGGCCATTCCGGCATCCGCATTGAGGTGATCGATGCACTGATTACCTTGTTCAATGCCGGTGTTTATCCGTGTATTCCTGAGAAAGGCTCCGTGGGAGCATCCGGTGACTTAGCGCCGCTGGCGCATCTCTCCCTGATGCTGATTGGTGAGGGGCAGGTCACGGTGCAAGGCGAAAAAATGTCGGCGACTGAAGGTCTGGCGACGGCAAGCCTGAAGCCATTTGAACTTGGGCCGAAAGAAGGGCTGGCCCTGCTTAACGGCACACAGGTTTCCACCTCGCTGGCGTTGTCCGGTCTGTTTGAAGCCGAACGCGTATTTTCTGCCGGACTGGTGGCGGGCGCATTGTCGCTGGAAGCCATCAAAGGTTCCGTAAAACCGCTGGATGCACGCATTCATGAAGCCCGCGGCCAGCAGGGTCAGATTGGGGTGGCGGCGGCACTGAGCGAGATCCTGTCCGGGAGTGACATTGTCACGTCTCATGCAGATTGCGGCCGCGTACAGGATCCGTATTCCATCCGCTGTGTACCGCAGGTGATGGGGGCTTGTCTGGATAACCTGCACCACGCTGCCCGTATCCTGCGCATTGAAGCCAATGCCGCTTCTGATAATCCGCTGGTGTTTTCCGAAAACGGTGACGTGATTTCCGGCGGTAACTTCCATGCCGAACCGGTGGCTTTTGCTGCCGATATCATCGCGCTGGCCGTCGCTGAGATCGGCGCGATTTCCGAGCGTCGTATGGCGTTACTGCTCGATACCGGGCTTTCCGGTTTACCGGCGTTTCTGGTCAATGACGGCGGTGTGAACTCCGGCTTTATGATTGCGCAGGTAACCGCAGCGGCACTGGCGTCGGAAAACAAATCGCTGGCGCATCCGGGCAGCGTTGACAGCCTGCCGACCTCGGCCAATCAGGAAGATCATGTATCCATGGCAACCTACGCCGCCCGCCGTCTGGGTGACATGTGCTTTAACACCAGCGTGGTCGTGGGCATTGAAGCGATGGCCGCCGCACAGGGTATTGATTTCCTTCGTCCGCTGCAAAGTTCAGCGACGCTGGAAAATGAAATGAAAGCTATCCGTGAAAACGTGGCGTTTCTTGAAAAAGACCGCCTGATGGCACCGGACGTTGAAATGATGCGTCTGTGGGCTTCCCGCGAGCATTGGCCTGCGGCGATTGAAGCGCTGCTGCCAAGCTTTGGCTGATGACTTTTGTCCTGTAAAGATTGATTCAAACACCCTATTTCAGAGAAGGAAATGATGATGAACGCTCCACAAAAAACGGCCATTGCCCGCGTTGTTCGTGCGCCACAGGGCACGGAACTGAGCTGCCAGAACTGGCTGATTGAAGCGGCATACCGCATGATCCAGAACAACCTCGATCCGGATGTCGCTGAGCGCCCGGAAGATCTGGTGGTTTACGGCGGCATTGGTAAAGCAGCGCGCAACTGGCCGGCGTTTGAAGGCATTCTTGACAGTTTACGCAAGCTGCGTGAAGACGAAACGCTGCTGGTGCAATCCGGCAAGCCGGTTGGCGTTTTCCGCACCCATACCGATGCGCCCCGCGTGCTGATTGCCAATTCCAACATTGTGCCGCACTGGGCAAACTGGGATCACTTTCACGAACTGGATAAAGCTGGCCTGATGATGTACGGCCAGATGACCGCCGGTTCCTGGATTTACATCGGTGCGCAGGGCATCGTGCAGGGTACTTATGAAACCTTCGCGGAAGCGGGACGCCAGCATTACAACAGCGACCTGCGCGGCAAATGGATCCTGACTGCCGGTCTGGGCGGCATGGGCGGCGCCCAGCCACTGGCGGGCGTGCTGGCCGGAGCCTGCGTACTGGCAATTGAATGTCAGGAATCGCGCATCGATTTCCGTCTGCGCACCCGTTATCTCGATTACAAAGCACACAGCATTGATGAAGCGCTGGCCATGATTGAAAAAGCCTGCGCCGAGAAAAAAGCCATTTCCGTGGGGCTGCTGGGCAATGCCGCAGAGGTGATGCCACAACTGGTTGCCCGCGCAAAAGAAGGCGGTCTGCGCCCGGATATCGTCACTGATCAGACCTCGGCACATGACCCGCTGAACGGCTATCTGCCGGAAGGCTGGAGCCTGGAAAAATGGCAGGATGCGCGACTGTCAGATCCGCAAGCGGTGGTGAAAGCTGCCCGTGCGTCGATGGCCAAACACGTTCAGGCAATGCTCGATTTTCATGCGATGGGCATTCCGACGGTCGATTATGGCAATAACATCCGTCAGGTTGCCAAAGACGAAGGCGTGGAGAATGCCTTTGATTTCCCGGGTTTTGTGCCTGCCTATATCCGTCCGCTGTTCTGTGAAGGCAAAGGCCCGTTCCGCTGGGTGGCGCTTTCCGGGGACCCGGAAGATATCTACAAAACCGACGCCAAACTGAAAGAACTGTTCCCCGACAACGCAAACCTCATTAACTGGCTGGACATGGCGCGCGAACGTATCGCTTTCCAGGGGTTACCGGCGCGTATTTGCTGGCTGGGGCTGGGAGAGCGCCATATTGCCGGTCTGGCATTCAATGAAATGGTACGTAACGGCGAGCTGAAAGCGCCGGTGGTTATCGGCCGCGACCATCTCGACACCGGTTCTGTTGCCTCACCAAACCGTGAAACGGAAGCCATGAAAGACGGTTCTGATGCAGTTTCCGACTGGCCGCTGCTGAACGCTTTGCTCAATACTGCGGGCGGCGCAACGTGGGTCAGTCTGCATCATGGTGGTGGCGTCGGGATGGGCTTCTCGCAACACGCCGGAATGGTGATTGTGGCTGACGGTACCCGGGAAGCCGATGCTCGCCTTCACCGCGTGCTGTGGAACGACCCGGCAACCGGTGTGATGCGTCACGCAGACGCTGGCTATGAACAGGCAAAAGACTGTGCTGAACGTCATCACCTGAATTTGCCAATGCTCGCAAAGTAATAATGGTAAGTGATTAATTCATTGAGACATTAAATTGAACAAACCTCACGGGCAGTGGCGCAGGCCGTTGCCCGTTTTGTTTCAAAAACATTCGGAAAATGCTGCAAAAAGTGGCGTAAAAATCCGCTGATTTACGGCATACTCGGGAGCATATCTACAGTGTGAGGTAAGTAATGGCTTCAGATCTGGCAGTTCTTGATTCGGCATTTAAAAAGCAGCAACAGCTTCTGAAAAATCTGGCAAGGCCCGGGGCGCGGTCACTGAGCGTTTATAACGCCGGGCTTTCGGCTGATGCTGTGCAAAAAAAATACGGCGTGACTCATATTGCCAAACTGGCCAGTAATGAAAACCCGCTTGGTGCCAGCCCGCAGGTGGTGGTGGCGTTAGAAGCGGATGCGCGTTTCAGTGCGATTTATTCTGATGCATCGAGTGCGGTGCTGCGTGACGCGCTGGCAGCGGATACCGGCGTGGCAGCCGAAAATATTGTTATCGGCAACGGTTCCGAAGACATTCTGCATATGCTGGCGCTGGCGTTTCTTAACCCCGGCGATCGTGTTGTGACGCTGATCCCCTCCTTTGGTTTACACGAAATCTTCCCGCGCATGATGGGGGCGGATGTCACGATGGTCGGCGTGAATGCACAGCAGGAATTTGATGTTGAAGCCTGGGAAACCGCACTGCGCACACCGGCCAAAATGTTGATTTTCAGCAACCCGTCCAATCCGGTGGGCTGCATGCTTAACCGGGAAGGATTCACCCGTATTATTAATGCTGCGCCAGCGGATTGCGTCCTGGTGATTGACGAAGCCTATTTCGAATATTGTGAAACCGACGCTGCCTATCCTGACAGTCTGCTGGTGCTGGCTGAGCAGCCACGACCGTGGATTGTGTTGCGGACTTTCTCGAAAGCGTACGGGCTGGCCGGGCTGCGGGTGGGGTATGGTTTAGCCAGTCACCCTGAACTGGTGAATTTGCTGGACAGGGTGCGGACACCTTTCAACATCAACCGTTCGGCGCAGGTGGCTGCCGTGGCGGCATTGCAGGATAAACAGCATGTCCGCGACAGCATTGCGCTGGTCACCGCACTGCGTGAGGACATGGCGGCCGAACTTACCGCGCTCGGTTTTAACGTCGCCTCATCCTATGCCAACTTCCTGTTCTTCGATTGCGGCCGCCCGGCTACGGAACTGGCACAACGCTTGCTTACTTATGGCGTGATTATCAAACCCTGGCGTGAAACCGGTTATGAAAACTGGATCCGCGTGTCCATCGGTAATGAACAGGATAACCGGCAGTTTATCGACAGCCTGAAACGTATCCTGACGGAGGAGGCGGAGTGAAACGTGCTGCGCTGAACATTGACGATCTGCGCCGGCGGGCGAAATGCGCCTTGCCCCGTTTTGCGTTTAGCTATGTTGAAGGCGGGGCGGATGATGAGCAAACGCTGCAGGATAACCGTGAGGTTTTTGGCCGCTGGCGCTTTATTCCGCCGGTATTGAACGATTCAAGCCAGCGCGATTTGTCCGTCACGGTGTGCGGGCAGCGGCTTTCTGCACCGTTACTGATTGCACCGACAGGCTATAACGGCATGTTGCGTTTCGGCGCGGATACCATGCTGGCCCGTACAGCGAAACGCGCGGGTATCGCCTATATCCAGAGCACGGTTTCAACCGCTTCGCTTGAAGAAATCGCGGCACAAAATCTGCCACAGCACTGGTTTCAGTTGTATGTGCTCAAAGACCGGACCGTCACCACCAGCCTGCTGGAGCGGGCCAGAGCAGCCGGTTGCACCACGCTGGTGGTCTCGGTTGATGCGGTGCATTTCGGTAACCGCGAAAAAGATAAGCGTAATTACCGGCGGCCGATGAAGCTATCGGTGCTGAGCATGATTGATGTCGCGCTGCATCCGGGCTGGGTCTGGCGAACCTTAAAACCGGCAGGAATGCCTGGTTTCGGCAATCTCAAACCCTACGTTCCGGCAGATAAACAACGAGGAGCGGGCGGGGCGAGCTACTTTTCAGAGCAAATGGATACCCGTCTGAACTGGGAAACCCTGCGCTGGATCCGCAGCCAGTGGCAGGGCGCATTGTTGATCAAAGGGATCCTCGCGCCGGAAGATGCACGGCTCGCTTTTGCGAGCGGAGCCGATGGCATTGTGCTGTCAAATCACGGCGGGCGTCAGCTCGACGGTTCGGTAAGTGCACTGGAAGTGCTGCCGGAAATCCGCAAGCTGTGCGGTTCGCAGGCGACGATCCTCATCGACAGCGGTTTTCGCCGTGGCACTGACGTGGTGAAAGCCCTGGCGCTGGGCGCGGATGCGGTGCTGCTCGGCAGACCGATGTTATATGGTGTCGCCGCAGCCGGTGAGGCGGGCGCGCAACGGGCGCTGGAGATTATTTTGCAGGAAGTTGACCGCACGATGGCGCAGCTTGGCTGCACGTCGGTTCGCCAGCTTGGGCCGCATTTGTTGCGTCAACAACCCTATTGATTTGAAGTAATAACAAAAGCATCTTCAGAGAATTTCCATCAGACCCGTCAAATACAAAAATCACGGAGAGGCAGTTATGCAGGCACAGAATATTATCTTCCCGGCGCAAATCCTGCGCGGACCCGGCGTTATCTCTCAGCTTGGTGACATTTGCGCACTGCTGGGTACGCGTACGCTGGTGATTGGTGGCCATCAGGCACTGGCCGCCGTGGGGGATAAAATCCGCCACCAGCTTGAAGGTTCCGCCGTGGAACTGGTCGGCAGCGAATGGTTTGGCGGGGAAAGCAGTGAGGGCAATATCAGCCGCCTGGCTAAAATCGTTAAAGATAAAAAAGCCGATATCGTGATTGGTGTGGGTGGCGGCAAATCTCTTGATACCTGCAAAGCCGTTGGCGTGGAAACCAATGTGCCGGTTGTGACGATTCCGACGATTGCCGCGACCTGCGCCGCCGTCACGCCGCTGACCATCCGTTACCACGACGACGGTCATTTCCGGGATTTATTCCCGCTGCCACAGGCACCGGCTTCGGTGATCATCGACAGCGAAATTCTGGCTGTTGCCCCGTTGCGCTGGCTGGCTGCTGGCCTTGGCGACACGCTGGCAAAATGGTATGAATTCCGTGCCATCAGCAGTCATCACGGCCAGCTGAGCGGCGTCGCACGTTCTTCCAGCGCCAACAGCCGGATCTGCTATGACCTGATCGAATCTTACGGCCCTGTGGCCTGCGACGCCGTCCGCGCCGGTAAACCGAACGCCGGGCTGGATCAGGTACTCGATGCTATTTTCATGTTTGCGGGCCTGACATCGCTGATGAGCAGCGGGGCACATGCCGCTGCTTCCCACGCTATTTATGAAGGTTTCACGGTCTGTGATAAAACCCGTGAATTCGGCCACGGTCTGCTGGTCGGCTTCGGCAACCTGTGCCTGCTGGCGCTGGAGAACCGCAGTGATGAGGAACTGCTGGAAGCCGTCAGACTTGCGCAAGCCTGCGCTGTGCCGCTGCGTTTGAGTGAGATAGCCGATCTTAATGAGGATGAGCTGGAAAGTATTGTGCAGGCATCACTGCATGCGCCGGATATGGCGAATATGCCGGGACAGGTGACGGCGGAGGCGCTGTATGCGGCAATTGCAAGGGTGGAGGAAATGGGGGCGAGAATTTAAGGATTTTTAGAGTTTCAGGTGTGTCGTGCAAGCTTTAACTTATTGGTTTTTCATTAATACCCCCTCCCGGCCTCCCCCTTCGCAGGGGGAGGAGCAAAAGCCAATCCCACAAGCAACCCGGTCGGCTCCCTCCCCTGCGAAGGGGAGGGTTGGGGTGGGGTATTACAGACAAAACAGTAACTTATGCACACTCCGGTTGAACGCCAAGCTTGCACGGGGCCTGAGCCAACCCGTGTCTGACATCAGATCCCCGCCAGATATCCCCCGTCCACATAGAGCACCTGCCCGGTGATATACGCTGCGGCCGGGCTGCTCAGAAATACCGCTGCGCCGATCAGATCTTCCAGTTCGCCAAATCTTCCCAGCGGGATCTTTGCCTGCATCTGCCGGCACCAGGCGGCGTTGTCATAAAACTCAGCGGTCAGGTCTGTTTTGAAATATCCCGGTCCGATGCCGTTTACCCGGATGTTTTTACCGGCCCATTCTGTTGCCAGAGTATGTGTCAGGCCGACCATCGCCGATTTAGATGCGCCGTAAGCAGCAGCGCCGGGCACGCCGACCTGGCTGGTCAGGGAGCACAGATTCAGGATGCTGCCACCGCCATTTTCAGCCATCAGCCGTGCTGCGGCCTGGGCGCAGAAAAATGCGCCTTTAAGATTGGTGGTCAGAATGCGGTCCCACAGCACTTCGTCGACATCCATCGACGGGCATAACTGTTCAGTACCGGCATTGTTAACCAGCACATCCGGCGGTGCGGGCAGGGAGGCGAAAGCGTCGGCAAAAGTGGCGGGCTGCGTGACGTCCAGTACCAGCGGCGTGGCGTCACCGTTTTGCTGGCGGATTTGTTCGCAAACGGCATTCAGCGTGGTGATATCACGCCCGCAGACAATGACGCTGGCTCCGGCTTGTGCCATACCTGAAGCCAGTGCCTGACCGATGCCGCGTGAACTGCCGGTGATCAGTACCCGCCTGCCTTGCAGCGAGAAACGTTGCAGGGAGAAAGGAGAGGCCATCACGGTCTCCCCACCGGGCTTATCCGCGCCAGCCAGTCGCTGAACTCATCGGTATCTTCGACCGGTTCGCTGCCGAGCATGACGGCCATTGCCAGCCCGAGGGCGGAACTGGTTGGCGTATGGCCGCTGAAACCTCCGGCGCGTAAATCCAGCACCAGCGTCGGGCAGCAGAACATGGCGAGCCGGAAGATCCGCTGCCAGTGGGGTGGCAGCCAGCCGTGGCGGGCGAGTTGCGTCAGTAACGGCTGCCAGTATTCCTCGCCTTTGTCGCGTAAAAACGCTGCGCGCAGCGGGGTTAACTGCCAGTTATGATCGACATATAACGTGTCGCCGCGACGCATCACGGTCACTTTGTAAAGTTCGCCGCAGCGTGAAGGTTCATACAGCCACAGCGGATGGGCAAAAATGTTGTGGAATGTGGCTTTGATTTCCGCCAGTAGCGCCGGAATATTACGACCGGCAAACGCCGGGTCGAAGCTGACCAGTTGCGGGATTTCCTCCGTGGTGTCGTACCAGACGTTGGCATTATGCGCGTCACCGTGCGCGGTAATCACCCCGTGATCGGCCAGTGCCGCCGGTGCCAGGCGGACGCCTGCTTCACTGAATAGTTGGCGTAAACTGTGCTGATAAGCCACGCCGTTGATTACCCATCGCAGGTTGCTCAGTGTCTGCCATTCCAGTTCCTCATCTTCCAGCCGGAAGGTTTTACCGACGTAAAAACGGGCCACGCGCCCACCAAAACCCGCGGTGATTTCCGGGTTTTCCGGAGAAATTAGCCGGTGATAGAACAACTGATGGACAGGTTCGGCCGCCACCGCACTGACTGAGCCGGGTTTCAGCGTCGGCAGGGTATGGGTCAGAATATCGCGGTCAGCGCGGCGCTGTGCCTCTTCGATTTCCGCTTCCTGGTCCCACGCCTGCTGCTGTTCGATATCGCGGCAGATGTCCGCCATGCGCCGGTCATGGCGCAGGGTGTACATCAGAATCTGCCGCCCCGGCTCGCCGCAGGCATAGACAGGAACATCCACGCGAAAGCCACTTTCACGCAGCAATTCTGCGTTGTAATACTCCTCGATGGTTTTATCTTCGCCTTCTTCATTGTGATATTTGAAGAACAGGGCGCGGCCATCCTCAAGGGTCACGGTGCCGTTGAGAGAGTTGAGGCTGTACTGATCGCGGTTGATGGTGAGCTGACCGGCAGCCACGCCGGTGACTTCGCCGATAAGCTGGCGCAAAACGTCTGCCGCCTGCTGCCATTCTCCCGCCTGCACTAACTGACGCGCCTGCGCGGCCAGCGGTTCACTGCCCGTCATATTGCTCATCGTTACTGGCCTTTTTTGTTGATGATCTCAGTGCGTAAAGCCGATACCGCCAGCGCGTGGCCGGGGAATCCTTCATACAATGCAAAGGCGTGTGCTTTATCGGCCAGCGGCTGATAGCCTTCGCGGGTGACATAGCCTACGGAGATCCGTTTCATGTAATCGAACACAGACAGCGGCCCGACGGTTTTCGCTGCGCCATTGGTCGGCAGAACTGCGTTCGGTCCGAGGACGAAATTCCCCAGCGTGATCGGTGTGTAATTGCCCAGCAGGATTTCACCGGCATTGCGGATTTTGCCCATCACGGCCATCGGCTCTTCGGTCAGAATTTCCAGATGTTCCGGCGCGTACTGATTAACAAATTCAACGGCTGCGGTGAAATCTGCTGTCAGCACCACGCCGCCGTGGGTTCCGCATAATACGGCCTGTGAGAATCCGGCCCGTTTTTCATCGAGCTGCGCCCAGTAACCGGGCAGTGCGGCGATGGCCTGTTCAGCGACCCGACGGCTGCTGGTGACCAGATACGCCGAAGAATCCGGGCCATGTTCTGATTCGATGATCAGATCCAGCGCTGCCAGCGCACCGTCCACGGTGTCATCGGCGAGGATCAGGCTTTCGCTTGGACCGGCAGGAATGCCGGGGTCGATCAGATTCGAGAGTTGACGCTTGGCGGCCACCACCCACGGGCTGCCGGGGCCGACTATCTTCAGGCACTTCGGCACGGTTTCCGTGCCAAATGCCACGGCAGCGACACCCTGTGCGCCGCCGCATTTGTACACTTCGGTAATGCCAACCAGACGAGCGGCCACCAGCGTGGCGTCATCGACTTTGCCGTCGGGGCCAGGCGGGGTGATGACAATGGCGCGTTTTACACCTGCGACCACCGCCGGAATGGTGGTCATCAGTAACACGCTTGGGAATGAGCCTTTGCCGCGTGGCACGTAACAGGCTACGGAATCGATGGGCACATGGCGGTCACCGGCAAAGGCGCCGGGGCGGATTTCTTTCATCCACATGTCTTCCGGTTTTTGTGCTTCATGGAAGGCGCGGACGTTTTCGACGGCGAAACGGATCGATTCCACCACCTGCGGATCGAGGCGTTCAAACGCCGTTTCGAATTCCGTATCTTCCGCCAGAATGCTCATATGCGGCGCGGTAACGCCGTCGAAATCGCGGGCAAAACGGCGCAGGGCGGCATCGCCTTCGGTACGCACCGCTTCAATGATCGGCGCAACGCGCTCAGTGAAAAACGACAAATCGGCTTCCGTGCGTTTGAACAGCTCCGCTGGCAGTTCAGACGAATCACTCAGATCATGAAAAGTTACGGCTTGAAAAGGTGCAGACATGGTCAATCTCCGGTTATCAGGCCAGTGCAGCGCGGGGATGGCCGCTGCGGATAGTGTGCAGGACCTGGCGTTGCAGATCAGTGAATTCAGGGCTGGCGGTCAGTTCCTCACGGCGCGGACGCGGTAACGGCACGTCGTAAGTCGCCGCAATCGTGCCGGGACCCATCACCACAATGCGGTCAGAAAGGTATACCGCTTCTTCAATATCGTGGGTGACGAACATGACGGTCAGCCGGTGTTGCTCCCAGATGCCGGTCAGTAATTCCTGCATCTGATGGCGGGTCATGGCATCCAGCGCGCCAAAGGGTTCATCCATCAGCAGGATTTTAGGGCGGTAAGACAGCGCACGGGCGATGGCGACACGCTGTTTCATGCCACCGGAAAGCTCCGCGGGCCAGGCATCAGCAAACTGCGTCAGTTGCACCAGTTCGAGATGCTGACTGGCTTTTTCACGGCATTCCGCGCGGCTGAATCCGGCGGCTTTCAGCGCAAACTCAATGTTCTGGCGCGCTGTCAGCCAGGGCAACAGGGTGTATGACTGAAACACCACGCCACGGTCAATGCCCGCGCCGCGGATGGTTTTGCCATCCACCTGAACGTCACCGCTGTCGTAATCCTCAAGCCCGGCTGCAATCGACAATAAGGTGCTTTTGCCACAGCCGGATGTGCCAACCACCGAAACAAATTCATTGTCCGCCAGTGTCAGGCTGATGTCGTGCAGCACTTCGCGCGTTTGTTTGCCAACCTGAAAACTTTTGTGCAGATGGGAAATGGTTAACACCGACATCAGGCGCGCCTCTTGTTGTAGCGGAACAGCACGCGCTCAAGTGCACGCATGATCTGATCGCTGATTAAACCCAGAATACCCAGCAGCAGGATGTAGCCGATGATGGTGTCAGTCTGGAAGAAACGTTGCGACACCACGATGCGGTAACCGAGCCCGGACGTGGATGCCACCAGTTCGGCCAGCACCAGCCACGTCCACGCCCAGCCGAGACTGATGCGCAGTGCGTCCCAGATGCCCGGCAGTGCACCGGGTAAAACGATGCGGAACAAGATTTTGCGATCCGGCATGCCTAACGTGCGGCCTAAACCGACAAAATCGCCGGGCACCCGTTTCACGGCGTCGATCACCATCAGAACCTGCTGGAAGAATGTACCGATCCAGATAATCAGGAATTTCTGCACATCGTCGGTGCCGGTCCACAGAATGGTCAGCGGCACGAACGCCACCACCGGCATGTAACGGATAAAGTCCACCAGCGGTTCGGTCAGCGCTTTGAAGAAACCGTAACAGCCTGCCAGCACGCCAATCACAATCGACATCACTGAGGAAATCGCGAAGGCGATACTGATGCGGTACAGGCTGCTTTTAATGTCGCTCCATAGCGTGCCGTCCTGCGCCAGACTGACCATTTTCAGCCAGACATCGGTCAGTTTGGGCAGGAAAATCGGCGGGATCGCGCCGCTGCGGGTTGCCAGCCCCCAGGCAAGAAACAGGATCACGAACAGCGTGACCGCAATGCCGACGAACACTTTGCGCGACGGCAGGCGGCCAATCACCATCAGATTGAGCGGTTTACGACGCGAACTCATGGCAGGCTGTTCACGAAGCTGGCGTCAATCACCCCGGCGGCGGTTACCGGTTTAGGAATAAGCCCGGCGGCGGTGGCTGCTTTGAGCACGTGGGCGAAGGTCTGGTCGGAGAAGGAATGGCTGAGCACCTGTTTGTTTTCCGCCAGCGAGTAATATTTCACGCCGTCAAACGCGGTTTCCAGATCTGCAGGCGTTGCGCCAACCGCTTTGGCAATGATGGCGCGATCCGCTGTGGTATTGGCCTGGTAGTGGGTCAGGGCGGCGTCCCAGCTTTTAATCAGCGCAGCGATTTGCCCCGGTTTTTCTTTCAGTACGGAATCACGGACCACCAGCACATCGCCAATCAGGCCGGGATCGGAAGAGCCGCTGTAGAGCATTTTCAGCGACGGGTCCTGTTTTTTCGCGGCAGAAATATAGGGTTCATAAGTGACGGCAGCAGTGACGCGTTTGGCAATCAGCGCGCTGCCCGCAGAATCGGCTGGCATCGGCACCGGTGTGATATCACTCCATTTCAGACCTGCAGAATTAACGGCGCTGTGCAACAGAATGTCGCTGGTGGTGCCTTCTTCAAAGGCCACCTGCTTGCCTTTCAAATCTTTCAGCGTGGTGATGTCTTTGCCCACCAGCAGGGCGTCAGCGGTTTCACTTTGATCCAGTAAAAGCACGACTTTGATCGGCAAACCGGCAGAGACCATCGCCATCGCGGTATGTGTGGCAATGTTTGCGCCGTCGATCTGGCCGCTGGCTAAGGCGGCGTTGATGTCTTTATCTTCGGCGAAGTTAATGATATCGACCTTCTCCAGCCCCTGTTGTTTAAAAATGCCCTGACTTTGTGCGACGTGCCACTGGCCGTAACCCAGCCAGGGTTCAATGCCCATTTTGAACGTGCCCGCTTCGGGTGCAGCGGCGGAGGTGCTCAGGCTGAATGTGCTGAGTGCGCCAAGACAACAGGCCAGAGCCAGTTTGTTTTTGAAGAAACCCGTAAAGGTCTGAGAAGGTGACATAATTTCCTCGCTTGGTGTGGGAAGAGAAAAAGACGGCCAATAAAAATCCTAATGTGCAACCCTGTATAGACAAGTGGGTGAAGCAATTACTGCGCCACAGTTGAAATCGCAGAAGGAAATCATGCAGGGCTTTGATGTTATACATTTTTAGATAATTAATGAGAAGAAGGTAAATGAACTTATAATTAAAAGTGATAATCCGCACCACAACATGACTTTCTTTGCACCTTCAGGGTGCAGAAAAACAGTGATATGCAAAGGGTGCATAAGCCGGTCAGCTGGCTCTGGCTTCAGGAACGGGGATTAATGCCTGTTTAAGGGCGTTGTAAAATAACGTCATCACCGAATTAAACGGTGCGCCTTTTTTCAGTACAAGGCTGAACGGTGTGGCAATTTCAATATTCTCCGGCATCAGTGCGCGGAGTTTATTTCCGCCCATAAATGCACTGGCGTAATGTTCAGGCAGAAATCCGAGATAATTTCCCGTCATCAGCAGCATGGTGACGGCTTCGACTTGTACCGCAATGGCGTGCGTGGAAGTGACATCCGAAAAGATATTTTTTTTACTGTGATTGGCGTAAAAATGATTCACCATGTGCGACGATTTGATCTGTGATTCTTTTATTTCAGCGGCAGGGACGCTGAACAGCGGATGTTTGTCGCCGCAATAAAGATAAGCCATTTCATGATAGAGGAAATAGTAATCAAACTCCGGTTTTTCCTGATACACCGGCATGATGCCACAGGTAAAACGTCCGTCGATAATCCCGCGTTCAATCTCGTCCAGCTGAGTGGCGTGCAGGCGAATACTGACCTTCGGTGCCTGACGGTAAATCTCACCCAACGCACTGACTACGGGCGATTGCGGGTCAGTGATGGTGTTATCGATGATGCCAATATTCAGCTCGCCAAACAGTTCATGACGGGCGTGATTGAGTTTGTCGCGAAACTGATTGATGGATGAAAATAAATCAAGGCAGGCCTGATAAGCCACTTTACCGTGTTCGGTTAAATAAAATCCTTCACGTCCTCGGGTGCAAAGTTTCATGCCAAAACGGATTTCGAGATCAGAAATTTGTTTACTGATCGCCGCCAGACCAATATTCAGTTCATTGCATGCGGCGGTAAAACCACCGGCTTCCACCACGGTTTTAAAGACGCGCAAAAGTTTTAAATCGGCGACACCAAGGCTGTGCTGGTTAATATCACTTTTTGCGGGTGATGTGTTTCCTGATTTGGAAAGTGGACTTTCCATAATTAATATTTACCCCCGCCTTTAAAATCTACACCATCAAATTCACGTAGCCTCACTCGTTATTACCTTGCAAGCCTCAGATTGTGCAGTGTCATTTGTCATGTTGCCGGAAGGGTTTTATTTTCTCTTACCGTCAGACATGCCACCGGATCCAGGTTTGCAACATTTATGCCATACAAGGAAAAAATTATGTCGCAACAGCCAGAATTACTGTGGGGAGCACGCTTCAAACACGGGCCAGCCGCCGCATTAAGCGCATTATCGCGCAGCCCGGAATATTATTTTTCCCTTGCCGAATATGATCTGGAAGGGTGCCGCGCCCATGCGTATGAATTAAGCCGCGCCGGTTTACTCGACGAAAATGAAACCGTCCTGATGGTGGAGGCTATTAAACAACTGGCGAAGGATTTCCGTGCCGGCGTTATTCAGCCGGTTCAGGGGGATGAAGACGTTCACACGTTTATCGAACGCAGCCTGACCGAGCGGCTGGGGGAACTCGGCGGCAAGCTGCGGGCAGGGCGTTCACGTAATGATCAGACCGCTAACGATTTACGCCTCTACCTGCGCGACCACGCCCGCAAGATTGTGGCGGCATTGCTCGAACTTCAGACTGCACTGGTGAAGCAGGCGGAACAGCATATTCATACGCTGGCACCGGGCTTTACCCATCTTCAGCAGGCGCAGCCGATTGTGTTCGGGCATCAGCTGATGGCGCATGCGCAGTCCTTTTGCCGTGACATTGAACGCTTTCAGGACTGGGATAAGCGTTGCGCACTGTCGCCTCTGGGCGCGGCGGCGATGGCGGGTTCTGCCATTGCCCTGCACCCGGAACTCTCCGCCAAAGATCTCGGTTATGACGGTGCCTGTGAGAACTCGATTGATGCCGTAGCCAGCCGGGATCACGTCGCAGAATTCCTGTTTGCGGGCAGTATGCTGAGCGTCAATCTTTCCCGCATCAGTGAAGAAGTGTGTCTGTGGGCATCGCGCCAGTTCCGCTGGGTTGAACTGGACGACGGCTACGCCACCGGCAGTTCCATCATGCCGCAAAAGAAAAACCCGGATATCGCTGAACTGACGCGCGGCAAAAGCGGACGGCTGATTGGCAACGTCACCGCCATGCTGGCCACCATGAAAGGCCTGCCGCTTTCCTATAACCGTGACCTTATCGAAGACAAACGTAATGCGCTGGATACCGTCGAACAGTTGCTGTTAGTGCTGCCTGCGATGGCGGGCATGATCGATACCATGACCGTCAATGTTGAGCGTTTACGCGAACAGGCACCGGAAGGCTTTACGCTGGCGACTGAAGTGGCCGACTGGCTGTCGCGCCGTGGCGTGCCGTTCAAGGAAGCCCACGAAATCACCGGCAAACTGGTGCAGGTGTGTGAGCAACATAATCTGGCGCTGCACGAAGTCAGCGACGCGCAGTTACTGGCGGTAGACGCCCGCCTGAGCGCCGACGTGCGTGAATGCCTGACGCTGGAAGCGGCGATCAACGCCCGCAGCGGCAAAGGCGGCACGGCGCCGGTGCGGGTGGCGGAGCAAATTGCGCGGCTGAAAATTCGTCTGCAGGCGCAGGCGCACTGGGCTACAGGCTACGCTGGCTTGTCTTTATAACCGGGCGGGAGAAGGCTTATGACCCCTTATCAGAAAATGTCGGAAAGCGCGAAAAGCGCAGAGATTGATCTCAGCGAATATCACTACGTGCCGCAACGTTATTACGGCCGGATTTTTGCCTCGGTGGTGATCCTGCTGCTGCTGGCGTTGCTGGTGAATGCCTTTGCGCACGGCAAAATCGAATGGCAGTACGTGGCGCAGTTCCTGACCGCCAAAGCCATTCTGTTCGGGCTGGGCAATACCATTGTGATGTCGGTGCTGGCGATGGCGCTGGGGATCGTGTTCGGCGTGATTATCGCCGTGATGCGCATGTCGCAAAACCCGGTCCTGCGCAGCGTGGCGATGGGGTATACGTGGATTTTTCGCGGCACCCCGCTGATTTTACAACTGTTGCTGTGGTTTAACCTGGCGCTGATTTTCCCGGTCATCGCCATTCCCGGCGTATTCAGCATTCAGACCGTCGATATCATGACGCCGTTCACCGCCGCGCTGCTCGGCCTGAGCATTAATCAGGGCGCGTACACCTCGGAAGTGGTGCGTGCCGGGCTGATCTCGGTCGATCTCGGGCAGTACGAAGCCGCGAAATCCATCGGCATGACCCGTCTGCATGCGCTGCGGCGGATTATTTTGCCCCAGGCAATGCGGGTGATTATCCCGCCCATTGGTAACGAATTCATCAGCATGGTGAAAACCACCAGCCTTGCCAGCATGATCCAGTATTCCGAAGTGCTCTATAACGCGCAGACCATTTACTTCGCCAATGCGCGGGTAATGGAACTGCTGTTTGTGGCGGGCATCTGGTATCTGGTGGTGGTGACCGTGCTGTCGCTCGGGCAGAACCGTCTGGAACGTTATTTTGGCCGTGGCACCCGCCGCCGCACCAGCCACTGACAGGAGCCTGACCATGAAAAGTATTATCAAAGCCGTCAACGTTAATAAGTACTTTGATCAGTTTCAGGCGCTGAAAAACGTCAATCTTGAGGTTAAACACGGCGAAGTGATGTGCATCATCGGGCCTTCCGGCTCAGGGAAAAGCACATTTCTGCGCTGCATCAATCAACTTGAGCGCATCGACAGCGGGGGCGTCTGGGTCGATGACGAACTGGTCGGTTACCGCATGGACGGCAAAAAGCTGTATCCGCTTAACGACCGGCAGATTGCCCGTCAGCGGCTGAAAACCGGCATGGTATTCCAGCGTTTCAATCTGTTCCCGGATAAAACCGCGCTGGAAAACATCATCGAAGGGCCATGTCAGGTGCTGCTGCGTCCGGTGAAAGAGGCGACGCAGGAAGCGATGGCGCTGCTTGAACGCGTCGGGCTGGCGCATAAGCGTGATGCTTATCCGCTGGAACTTTCCGGCGGCCAGCAACAGCGCGTGGCGATTGCCAGGGCGCTGGCGATGAAACCCAAAGTGATGTTGTTTGATGAACCCACCTCGGCGCTCGACCCGGAGATGGTGGGCGAAGTGCTGGCGGTGATGCGCGGCCTGGCGGCAGAAGGCATGACCATGATTGTCGTCACGCATGAATTAGGTTTCGCGCGGGAAGTGGCAAACCGCGTGGTCTTCATGGACGAGGGCGGAATTATAGAAAGTGGTAATCCGGAAGACATTTTGCTCAACCCGCAAAATCCACGGACGCAGAACTTTATTTCTGCCGTCCTGATCTGACCCTTTTGACGTTAACTTTTGACTATGGGAATGCCTTCATGAAAAAAACATTGTTGTCCCTCATTACCGCTGGCGTGCTGCTGAACGGCGCTGTTTCTGTCGCCAGCGCGGCGGAGCTGAAGCAAAAAGACGAAATTAAAGTGGCGATGATGCCGAACTATCCGCCGCTGGAATTCAAAGATCCGGCCACCGGTAATCTGACCGGCATGGATTACGATCTGGGCATGGAACTCGGCAAACGCCTGAACCGCAAAATCAGCTGGCAGGAAATCGGCTTCGAACAGATGGTTAACGCCGTCGCCACCCACCGTGTCGATATGATTTTATCCGGTATGACCGACACCAAACCGCGTCAGGACATCGCCACGTTCGTCGATTACTACAACAGCGGGCCGCAGTTCTATACCACCGTCGCGCACAAAGAAATCAATACCATGCTGGATTTGTGCGGCAAGAAAGTCGGCACCAGCCGCCGTACCACATTCCCGGCTGAAATTGCGGCCTGGAGTGAAGCTAACTGTGTTCCGGCAGGTAAGCCCGCCATCGTGGTGATTGGCGCGGAAGGCACGGCGGATGCGCGCACCCAGTTGCGTCAGGGGCGTATTGAAGGCGTGGTGCAGGGCAGCGAAACCCTGCCGTACATCATGAATCTGGAGAAAGACACCTATAAACCGCTGGGCAAAGCTTTTGCCTATCAGGTGACCGGTATGGGGATAAGCAAGGACGATCAGCCGCTGATTGACGCGGTAAAAGGCGCACTGACCGACATGATCGCCGACGGTACCTATCTGAAAATCCTCACCAAATGGGGTTTGCAGGATGGTGCAATCCAGGAAGTGACCATCAACAAAGGCAAATAACCTCAGGTGACGGACTGACTCATGACGATTTCACAACAGGCGGCCAGTTTATGGCCGCAAAACAAACGCGGCTGCATGGCGCTGGCGTTTGACCTCGACGGCCCGACCGGTGATGCGATGCTTAACGGCACCCTCTGGCAGAAAGCGGATTACTTTACCTTCGGCGCTTACGGACCCTACCGCGCGCTGGAGCGCATTCTTGATTTGCTTGATGATCACCGGCTTCCGGCGACATTTTTCATCCCCGCGTGGGTCGTGGAGAACTGGCCGAAACAGTGTCAGGCGATTGTCGGACGCGGCCATGAAGTGGCGTATCACGGTTACCGTCATGAGTCTTTTTACGCCATCAGCGCGGAGAAACAGTTGTGGGTGATGCAGAAATCCCGCGAGATTTTCTGGCAGTTTCTGGGCATCCGTGCTGAGGGTTTTCGCACGCCTTCCGGTGACTGGCATGCAGAAACCCCCGCCATGCTACTGGAGGCGGGCGTGACCTATTCCAGCAGTATGCGCGGCGACGACCGGCCTTATCTCATCAGCGTTGCGGGGCATGACCGCCCGCTGGTGGAAATCCCGGGCCGCTGGGAAATGGACGATTACGCTTCTATTGCTTATACCCGCGAGCCGAATTTCCCCTCAGGCTTAGACCGTACCGCCAGCTATGAACTGACGCTGGATAACTGGTGTCGTGAATTCGATGGCGCGATGGATGAAGGGCTGAGCCTGACCACGTTGTTCCATCCAAAAATCAGCGGAAAACCCGGACGCATTATGCTACTTGACGCATTTTTTGCTCACCTGAAAGCGCGGGATGACGTGTGGTTTGCACGTTGCCGGGACGTCGCGCACTGGTGGATGCAGGAGCATGCCAATGACTGAACAAAACTGGCCCGCAGGTTACCGCTCTGCGGTGGTGATTACTGTTGATTTCAATGATATTCACGGCATTCTCAGTCAGGTGCCTGCGGTGGCCGGACGCGAAAAAACGCTGTCCGTCTGGCGTTATGGCACGCTGCGCGGCATCGACAGGCTGCTGGGTTTGCTGGAGGAGAAAAACCTGCGCAGCTCGTGGTGTGTGCCGGGCATTGTGGCGGATGAAAACCCGCAGAAGATCCGTGATATAGACCGTGCGGGTCACGAACTGGCGACCTGTGGCTATGAATTCGTCCATTTTGACGGCCTGTCGTTGCATCAGCAAACTGACAGCCTGCAACGGGGTAAAGCGGCGCTGAAAGCGCTGACGGGTAAAGTGCCACGCGGCTTTCGTTTGCCCGCCGGTAACTGGGCGAGGGGTTTTGCGGATGTGCTGGCGGATGAAGGATTCAGCTGGACATCCGGCTGGCGCGGGGATGATTTACCCTATTTCCAGCCGATGCAGGATGGTCTGGCGTCGCGGCTGGTGGAACTGCCGCTGCATTATGAAATGGAAGACGAGCCGTATTTTGCCTTTAACCTCAGCCCGGCGGTGCCTCCGGCGCAGTCGCGGATTGCCTCTTACCGCCATACCCTCGGCAATATGAAGATGGATTTCGACGGTTTCCACCGTTTTGGCCTGTGTTACGTGCTGCGCCTGCATCCGGAAGTGATCGGCACGGCAGGGCGCATTGGTGTGCTGGCGGAACTGCTGGATTACATCACTTCGCACCCGGACGTCTGGGTGGCGACGGCCGGCGAAGTCGCGGACTGGTGGTCGCAGAATCAGCCGCAAAACGAGGCGTCGCATCCGGCGCAAATCTGGATGCAACACACCGCGCCGGGAGTCAGCTATGAGTAATGTTTCACAACAGCAGGTTCTGGCCGGATTCGTGGTGAACACCCGTTTTGAGGATTTGCCGCCACGGCTTGTTGAACGCGCCAAACGGCATATCCTCGACACGCTCGGCGCGGGGCTGGTGGGATCTGCCAGCGATGTTGCAAAACAGGTGGCGGCGATGATCCTCGGTGAAGGCGCATTGCCGCTTTCGCCGGTGTGGGGCTGTCGCGAACTGACGTCGCCGCGCAACGCCGCGCTGCTTAACGGCGTGGCGGCGCATGCGCTGGAACTTGATGATACCGGCGGTTGCGATCATTCCGGCGCAGTGGTGATTCCGGCTTTGCTGGCGGTACTGCCGTTATGCCCGCAGCCGGTCAGCGGAAAAGCGTTTATCACTGCGGTCGTGATCGGTTATGACGTGGCGCGCCGCGTGCTGGAAGCCTGTGGCGGATATTCACCACATAACGGCGCAGGCTGGCATTCGACATCCACCTGCGGCGTGTTTGGTGCGGCGGCGGCAGCCGGAAAATTAATGGGGCTGAATGCGGCGCAAATCAGTTCGGCGTTAGGCATTTCAGGCAGTTTCAGCGGCGGCTTGTGGGCGTTTATCCACGACGGTTCGCAGAGTAAAAAACTGCACGCCGGACGTGCTGCCGAAGGCGGTGTGCTGGCCGCGCTGAGCGCCAGGCAGGGCATCAGCGGCCCGTCGCAGTTATTCGGGGATAAATGGGGAGGATTTCTTTCCACGCTGGCCCCTGCCAGTGCAACGCCGGAAGCGCTGACCGCGCAACTGGGGGAAATCTGGAAGCTGGAACGTTGTTCCATCAAGCCTTACGCCTCCTGTCGTGGCACGCATTCAGCCATTGACGCCACCGGCATTTTGCTGGAAAGACTGAATGCCGGCGCGGCGGATATCGAAAAAATCGTTGTGCGCTTGTGTCCGTTCCTCAACGGCATGTGCGGCGACAACGAAATCGCCACGCTGGCCGCCGCGCAGATGAGTATCCGCTACGCTATCGCCGCCCGTGTGGTCTTTGGACACGCAGGGCTGGCGGCGTATGACGCTGATAAACGTCAGGATCCGGCCTTGCTGGAGATGATCCGCCGGATTGATTTGCGGGAAGACGACACCCTGAGCGCCGACGGCGAGCCGGATGTCACGCTCTTCACCCGTTCTGGCCAGTCGCAAACCCTGCGGGTTGATGTCGCGCTAGGTGCGCCGGGTAATCCGGTGTCAGATGAGCAACTTAAACAGAAGTTTATCTCGCTGGCGACGCGGGTGATGTCGGAGGAAGAGGCAGAGAGGATATGGGAGCAGGGGATGCGGCTGGATCTGGCGCGAGATATTAATGCGTTCATCGGGCGGTAACTCCTTCCCCCTTCGCAGGGGGCGGTGCAAAGAGACAGGGCAAATTTTTCACTTGTTCATCCTGCGTGGCTGGTGTCAAATCAGATGATTAGCCTCCAGCGGATAAGACCGTTAAATAAAGGAAATCCTATGACTCAGACCCTGCGTACCGGCCTCGTCGGCTACGGCTTCGCCAGTAAAACCTTTCATTCACCCCTGATTGATGGCACGCCCGGCCTCGAGCTGGCGGTGGTTTCCAGCAGCGATGCGGGCAAAGTCCATGCGGACTGGCCCAATGTGGAGGTGGTAGATTCGCCGGAAAAGCTGTTTGCCGATGCGTCCATTGATCTGGTGGTGATCCCGACGCCCAATACCACCCATTTCCCGCTGGCGAAACTGGCGCTGGAAGCGGGTAAGCACGTTATCGTGGATAAACCCTTTACCGTAACACTTGAGGAAGCCCGCGAGCTTGACGCGCTGGCGCGTGAAAAAGGCAAGGTGCTGTCAGTATTTCATAACCGTCGCTGGGATTCGGATTTCCTCACGGTTAAAACGCTGATTGAAGAAGGTGCGCTCGGCGATATCGTCTATTTCGAATCCCATTACGACCGTTACAAACCGCAGGTTCAGCAGCGCTGGCGTGAAAGTGATGCGCCGGGCAGCGGCATCTGGTTCGATTTGGGTTCGCATCTTCTGGATCAGGCGCTGCAATTGTTCGGACTGCCGGAAACGTTGCAGGCGGATCTGGCTGTACTGCGCCCCGGCGGTAAAGCCGTGGACTATTTCAACGCGGTGCTGACCTATCCGCGCCGTCGCGTGGTGCTGCACAGTACGGTGTATGCGGTTGCCGAAACTGCGCGTTTTATCGTGCAGGGCGAAAAGGGCAGCTACGTGAAATTCGGGCTGGATCCGCAGGAGGACCGCCTGAAAGCCGGTGAACGTCTGCCACAGCCTGACTGGGGATTCGACAAGCGCGATGGTGTGATTACGCTGAGCCACGACGGCGTACTGGCGGAAAAATCGCTGCTGACCATTCCGGGCAATTACCCGGCTTATTATGCCGGGGTGCGGGATGCCATTAACGGACAGGGCGACAATCCGGTTCCGGCGGCTGATGCTATCCGTGTGATGGAAATGCTCGAACTGGGGATGCAGTCCTCAGAACAACAGGCGACCCTGAAAGTCATCAAGAACTAACACGTCGTCTACGCTTCTTAAGTGTCACTTTGGTGGCACTTTTATTTTTCATTTGTTATTCACTTTGCAAGGAAGGTTCATGTCCTGGTTACAACGTCTGAAAATCGACAAGTTTTTGCTGATCCTGGTTTGTGTTGTCGTGGTCGCCTCATTTTTCCCGTGTGAAGGGATTTATAAAACCTTCTTCGGTTACCTGACCACGGCCGCTATCGCGCTGCTGTTCTTTATGCACGGTGCGAAGCTTTCCCGTGAAGCGATCATGGCGGGTATCAGCCACTGGCGTCTGCACGTAGTGGTGTTCCTCAGCACCTTCG
This sequence comes from Rahnella sp. CG8, assembly GCF_023701875.1. NCBI lineage: Bacteria > Pseudomonadati > Pseudomonadota > Gammaproteobacteria > Enterobacterales > Yersiniaceae > Rahnella > Rahnella sp. CG8. Next base: position 98,498 of record NZ_JABAED010000011.1, on the reverse strand, counting down.
CGTTGTTCCCGCTGCTCGGTCTGGGCATGAAATGGCTGGTGCCGGTAGGGATCCTGACGCCGACGTTGTACTACGGTTTCCTGTATCTCTGCGCACTACCTGCGACCGTGCAGTCTGCGATTGCTTATACTTCGGTGGCGGGCGGTAACATTCCGGCGGCCATTTGCAGCGCGTCGGCATCCAGTATTCTTGGCGTGTTCCTCTCGCCGGTGCTGGTCGGCCTGCTGATGCATACACAGGGCGGCACCACTGACACCCTGCACGCCATCGGTTCTATTGTGCTGCAACTGATGGTGCCGTTTATCATCGGGCATCTTTGTCGTCCGCTGATTGGCGGCTGGGTACAGCGTCACAAGAAAATCGTCAACGTCACTGACCGTTCATCGATTCTGCTGGTGGTATATGTGGCGTTCAGTGAAGCGGTGGTGCAGGGGATCTGGCATCAGATCAACGGCTGGTCGCTGCTGGCGATCCTCGGCTGTTCTGTTGTTCTGCTCACTATTGTGCTGATCATCAACACTTACGTGGCGCGTCTGTTTGGCTTTAACACCAAAGATGAAATCACCATTGTGTTCTGCGGGTCGAAGAAGAGTCTTGCGAACGGTATTCCGATGGCGAACGTGCTGTTCCCGGCTGCCGCCGTAGGCGCGATGGTGCTGCCGCTGATGATTTTCCACCAGATTCAGTTGATGGTGTGCGCGGTACTGGCCTCACGCTATGCCAAACGTGTGGCACGTGAAGAAGCCGCGGCACTGCTGAAGAAAGAAGAAGTAAAAACGGTTTAACAGGTTGAACCAAAAAGAAAAGGGCGGAGATCATTTCCGCCCTTTTTTATTGTCACAGAAAGCGTTACGCCGATACTTTGTCGCGAATGGCCTGCTTTTCAGCGTCTGTCAGGAACGCCATGGTCAGGCCGTTTTCCTGTGCCTTGCGGATCTCGTCTGGCGTCAGCCCGGCAGCCGGTGCGGCGACGTTATATTCGTTAGCAATCTCAATGCCCTGAACCGCCGGGTCATCGGTATTGATTGAAGCCAGCACGCCGTGACGCAGGAAAATCGCCAGCGGATGCTGTTCAAAAGAGGCAACGGTGCTGGTCTGTATGTTGGAAGTCAGGCAGGATTCGATACCAATCTGATGCTTCGCCAGGAAATCCATCAGTTGCGGATCCTGTGCGGCTTTCACACCGTGGCCGATACGCTCTGCGCCCAGCTCGCGGATCGCCTGCCAGATGCTTTCCGGCCCTGCGGCTTCACCGGCGTGCACGGTAATGCGCCAGCCTGCGTCACGCGCACGGTTAAAGTGGCTGAGGAACAGACTGCCGGGGAAACCCAGTTCATCACCGGCCAGATCCAGTGCGGTAATGCCGTCGCGGTGCGCCAGCAAACCCTCAAGCTCTTGCTGGCAGGCATCTTCACCAAAGGTACGGCTCAGAATGCCAATCAGACGCACATCGATATCATGATGTTGCTGACCTTCGCGGATCCCTTCAATCACCGCTTCCACCACGCCAGCGACCGGCAGTTTGTGGTTCATCGCCATGTAATACGGGGAGAAACGCAGCTCGGTATAATGCAGACCGGCACGCGCCGCATCTTCAACGTTTTCTTTGGCGATACGGCGGCAGGCATCGAGATCGCCCAGCACTTTTACGCCCCAGTCGAGTTTCTGCAGAAAACTCACCAGATCCGGTTCGGTATGCATCACCTGGACATGCGGGCGCAGGGCTTCAAGTTCATTGGCAGGCAAGGTCAGGTTAAACTGACGGCCTAAATCGAGAATGGTTTGAGCGCGGATGTTGCCATCAAGGTGGCGGTGAATGTCGGTCAGGGGGAGGCGTGTGTCGATCATGGTGTGCACTCATTATTATTGAAATGTGCGGGGCATTATAACTGTATTTAGTTGCGCAACAAGAAGGGTTTTGAATTTGCTCCCTCCCCTGCGAAGGGGAGGGTTGGGGTGGGGTATTAAAGAAATATCAGGAGGTTGAAGTGTGAATCGACCAGGTGTTTGCCCTTAAAACCCCCTCCCGTCCTCCCCCTTCGCAGGGGGAGGAGCTTAGACCAACTCCCTGATGGCATTGATTAATTTTTCAACACCCGCTTCCACCTTCGATCTCGGACAGCCAACATTCAGGCGCAGGAAGCCGTTGCCTTCTTCGCCGTAGGTATAACCCGGCATGATGGCGACTTTTTGATGTTCGATCAGCTCATTTTGCAGTTGATTATCGTCAAGCCCGAGCGGGCGCAAATCAATCCAGGCCAGATAGGTGGATTGCGGCGGCTGCCAGTTGAGCTGCGGGAAGGCGGCGTTCAGTTGTTCCGCAACGTATTGCAGATTGCCCTGTAAATATTCCCGCAGCGCGTCAAGCCAGGGTTCACCGTGATGATACGCGGCAACGTGCGCATGAATGGCCAGCACTGCCGGAGACGATAAGCCATCGCAGGATTTTAGCTGCTGCAGATACGCCTCGCGCGGGGCCTGATGGCTGATCAGGCCGTAAGCGCCGGTCAGCGCCGGGATGTTGAAACTTTTCGAGCCGGACGTCAGTAACGCCCATTCACCGCGTGCGACTTCATTCCACGGCGTGTGGCGGTTTTCGCCCCAGACCATATCCATGTGGATTTCATCACTGATCACCCGCACGTGGTGGCGTTCGCAAAGTTCTGAGATGAGCGCCAGTTCTGTACGCGTCCAGACTTTACCGGTCGGGTTATGCGGGCTGCACAGCAACAGCAAAGTGCAGGCCGGTTGCGCCAGCAGACTTTCCAGATGTTCTGCGTCCAGCGCCCAGTCGTTAGCGTTTTTAATCAGCGGACAGGCCAGCATCTGGCGCTGATTGCCATCCACAACTTTGAAGAAGGCGTCATAGGCGGGCGTAAATGTCACCACGCCGTCGCCCGGCTGGCTCCACTGGCGGATCAGTTGCGCAACCATGTAAATCACTGACGGGCCGTAAACCACCATTTCGCGGTCAATCTGGCTGTTAAAACGTTGCTGATACCAGTGCGCCACCGCGCCGAGGAAATCATCGTGATGCCAGCGGCTGTAACCGAGCACGCCGTGTTGCAGACGTTTTTGCAGCGCATCGAGAATGCAGGGCGCGGCGGGGAAATCCATGTCGGAGATGGTAAATGGCAGTAAGTCTGCACTGCCGAAACGGTCAGCGACGTAATCCCACTGGGTGCACCAGGTGCCATGACGGTCGGTAACGGTGGAGAAATCAAAAGTCATTCTTTTCACTCCCTGAATAAAGCAGAAAAGGGCGACCGGAGTCGCCCTGTTAATCATATTACGCGATAGCCGGTTCCGGCGCGGGCTGACTCGCCGCGGTGCGGATCAGGTAATCAAGTTCATCTTTCACTGATTGCACCTGCGGACCAATCACCACTTGCAGATTGTGTTCGTTAAGATGCACAACACCGATGGCGCGGTTGGCTTTCAGCGTGGCATCGTCGACCAGCGACATATCTGCCACGGAAAGACGCAGGCGGGTGATGCAGTTATCCAGAGAAACGATATTACCGGCACCGCCCAGCGCGCTCAGAATAACCGGCACGTTGTAGCCAGATTTACTGGAAGACGGCACCGCTGCGGCAGCAGGCATGTTCTCAGATTCCCGGCCCGGGGTTTTAATGTTAAAGCGGGTGATGGAGAAGCGGAAGATGGCGTAATAAGCCGCGAACCAGATAGCCGCCACAACCGGCACCAGATACCACTTGGTGGCAGTGCCGTGCAGGATACCGAAGACCACAAAATCGATGATGTTGCCGTCAGTATTGCCGATGGTCACACCCAGAACCGACATGATGGTGAAGCCCAGGCCGGTCAGAATGGCGTGGATCACGTACAGAACCGGCGCAACAAACAGGAACAGGAATTCGATCGGTTCAGTGGTGCCGCCAACCACACAGGCAACCACGCCGGAAATCAGCAGGCCTTTAATTTTATGACGGTTTTCAGGTTTCGCGCAGTGGTACATCGCCAGTGCAGCACCCGGCAAGCCGCCGAGGAAAGCAGGCATTTTGCCCTGAGAAAGGAACTGTGTCGCGCTTTCAGAAAAACCGTGCGTGGTCGGGCAGGAAAGCTGCGCCTGGAAGATGGTCAGCGCGCCGCTGACTTCGCGACCACAGACATCCAGCGTACCGCCAGCTTCGGTGAAGCGGATCAGTGCAACCAGAATGTGATGCAGACCAAAAGGTAACAGCAGACGCTCGCCGGAACCGAAAATCATCGGACCAAATACCCCTGCGCCCTGAATCAGACGGCCCAGACCGTTAATGCCAGCGGCGAAGAAAGGCCAGATCAGCGGGATAAGCAAACCGACCAGACCGAGCACCACCGTGGTGACAATCGGGACAAAACGCGTGCCGCCGAAGAAGGCCAGCGCATCCGGCAAACGGATCGTGTTGTAGCGTTCGTGCAGGATGTACACGATGATACCGACAATCACTGCGCCCAGAATACCGGTGTCGATAGACTGAATGCCGAGGATCATCTGGATATTATTGGCTTTCAGCACCATCGGGTCGACGGTCGGCAATGTGCCGTTGGCGGTCAGGAAAAAGTTAATCGCCAGATTCAGCACGGCGAAACCGACGAAGCCGGAGAAAGCCGCCACACCTTTGTTTTCACGCGCCATGCCCAGCGGGATAGCGACCGCAAACATTACCGGCAGGAAGCTGAAGGCAAACGATCCGACTTTGCTCATCCAGACGAAAACCAGTTGCAGGATCGGATTCCCTAATGCGGGGATCAGCGTCACCACATCATGACTGCTTAACGAACTGCCGATGCCCAGCATGATGCCGCAGAACGACAGCAGGGCGACCGGAAGCATGAAAGTTTTCCCCAGGCTTTGGAAGAATTCCCAAAGTGTGACACGTTGTTTTTTATTTGCAGGCATACCCGCTCCATGAGTTGTTTTATTAAGCTGCTTTTGATGGCGGCTAAGATAAAACGTTTTACCTAAATAATACGTGTCGTACCTCACAATATTTAATGATGCTTGCACCAAGCTGGTTAAAGTAAGGTTAAACGTTTTACTCAAAGGGTGGAATTAGGTATAACTGTCTGACCACGCTAATTATTCCAGCCTTCGAGTAAAGCGGGCGGGCAGGGATCCTGTTTCATGGCATTTCAAATCAACGGCAACACCCGATGAACCCTAAAAAAATCACGATCGTAGATGTGGCGCAGCACGCGGGAGTGTCCGTGACCACGGTTTCACTGGTGCTCAGCAGCAAGGGACGGATTTCCCAGACAACCGCAGAACGGGTTAACCGGGCGGTTGATGCGCTGGGTTTTGTGCGCAACCGGCAGGCGAGTACGCTGCGCGGCGGAGAATCCGGCGTGGTCGGGCTGATAGTCCGCGATATCTGTGAACCGTTTTATGCCGAAATGACCGCCGGTCTCAGTGAGATGTTTGAAGCGCAGGGCAAAGTGTTATTTCTGCTGCAAAGCGGACCGTCCGGTAAAGGGCTGATGCGTTGTTTCGATACGTTGCTGACCCACGGCGTGGACGGCATTGTGATCGCCGGTGGCGTGAATACCCTCGGTGGGTTGAGAGAAAAGGCCGAAGAACATGGCGTCCCGCTGATTTGTGCCGCGCGCTCCGGGGGTATTGAGGGGGTTGACGTTGTCCGTCCCGATAATATGCTCGCGGCGAAAATGGCCACGGAATATCTGATCAAACAGGGCCACAAACAAATCGCCTATCTTGGCGGATTGAGCAATTCGTTAACCCGTGCCGAACGCCTCGGCGGCTTCTGCGCCACACTGCTGCAATACGGTCTGCCATTTCGCACTGAATGGATTATCGAATGTGACTATCAGCAAAAATGTGCCGCCGATGCTGCCGAAACCTTATTATCCCGCTATCCGAAAATCAGCGCGATTGTCTGCCATAAATCTTCCGTCGCGCTGGGTGCCTATTTCGGCGTTCTGCGCACCGGCGCACAAGTCGGCGGCGGGGCAGTAGACAGTTTCTTCCAGCAAAAAATTGCCCTGATAGGCATGGAAGATGCACCGGAATCGGAGCTGACCGAGCCTCCGCTGACCTCCATTGCGAACTCCGCACGGGAAATCGGCCACGCAACGGCCAGGCGCTTATTGCTGAGGATTGGCGGGCAGAATCTGGAAGCGCAGAATATTATTGTGCCACCGGGGCTGGTGGAGAGGGAATCGGCTTAGCTGATGCCTGAGCGGGCACTCCGGGCGCTTTTAAATTTAGAATCCAGGTCAAGGTTGTGGGTTGCCGCCCACAGTGGCCCAAAGAATTTGAAACGAACCCCCAGGAATCCTGCGTTTTTCTCACTGCGCGCTGTTGCCGGCGTTTATGTTCCAGCGAGCGGAGTGACAGCCGCAAGCCCAGGGTGTTCGTCTGGATTTATTCCACCGTCGAATATTTCACGTAGTGATTGGAACAGTTAAAGTGCGCGACATAACTCAGGGTGCCGTTCGGGCCTTTCGCGCTGAACGGGATGTTATAGGTCCCTTTGTCTTCTTTAGCGTCATCGCTGATGAAATTCAGAACCGGCACCGACGTGCCCATGTTGTCTTTATCATTGCCCCAGTTAGGGATACGGTTTTCCATGTAATCACGGGTGACCGTATCGATGGCATTGTCCTTGCTGATATCGGCACACGCGCCTTCTGTGGAGCGCTGCATCCACCACGGGTAGATATACACAGAGCCCAACATCAGCACCATCAAAACGAAAATGACTGAAACAATCCCGATCAAAACAACTTTACTCATAATGCTTGCCACTCCTGAAAATTATCAGTCAAATCATAAGCTGCCTGAATAAATCAATATTAAATGCCAGGCGCGAAAGCGCGTATGTTACGCCACTTACTCAGCAGAGGTTAAGTAATATCAACCTTTCTGTTGCATTCGCTTACAGAAGCCAATACCCCGGACAGCGCGCCGGGGTGTTAGCCTTTTTACAACATACATTGTTTACGTAAGGAGTCAGGCATGAGTCAGCAACAACCCACGGTCGCCGTACTGGGGCTGGGCGCAATGGGGCACGCGTTCGCCGCTAACCTGATCAAAAAAGGGTTCAATACCCGCGTCTGGAACCGGACGGCTTCACGGGGTGATGATTTGGTGAAAGCCGGTGCGACACGCGGCCGGACACCGCGTGAAACCGCTGAAGGGGCGGATGTGGTGATTACAATGCTGTCCGATGGCAAAACGTCCCTTGACGTTTATCAGGGTGACAACGGTTTGCTTGCCGGCCTGAAACAGGGCGGCATTATCGCTCAAATGGGAACGCTCGGCGTAGACGCGACGGAATCGTTGATGGCGCTGATTAAAACACTGCGTCCTGATGTGGTGTTCTTTGATGCACCGGTTTCCGGGACGAAAGCACCGGCCGAGCAGGCGCAAATTGTGGTGCTGGCCAGCGGGGATCGTGAAGCGGGTGCGGCTATTGAGCCGGTATTTGCCGCCATTTCCAAAGCGACAAAATGGCTGGGCGAAGCCGGGCGTGCATCCAGAATGAAACTGGTGGTCAATGCCTGGCTGATTGCCATGATGCAAGGTATCGCAGAAACTACGCAACTTGCCGAAGCGCTGGGTTTCACCCCCGACGATCTGTGGAATGTGCTGGAAGGCGGTCCGCTTGCTGCGCCGTATATCAGGGGCAAAATGGAGATGTTCAAAAGCGGTGATTACACCCCGCAGATGCAGCTGACCTGGGCTCTGAAAGATATCAATCTGGCGCTGGAAGCGGGCAGCAATCTTGAACTGCCGGTGATGAAACGTATCAGTCAGACCTGGCAGGGTGCGGTCGATGGCGGTTATGGCGGGAAGGATCTGGCGGTGGTGTATCACTATCTTGGCAATAAGTCTTAAGTCATTAAAAATTTGTGAATAAATCAGCGGCCTGTCCATGGAAGGGCTGGCTGTTTTCTGCCTCTCATTCATAACCCTGAAGTATAAACCAGACCATCTGGCTATTGGTCTGTCATCCGGCAACCGTGATAGCGTTGATAATTATTAATAACATCACGGCGGACTACGCGATGAGCCAGACATCCCCCTCTATCCCTCTGATCGATTTCAGTCAGTTTTCTGCAACGCCCGGTCAGCGGGAAGCGTTCCTTGCGCAACTGCGTTATGCGGCGCGTGAGATTGGTTTTTTCTACCTGAAAAATCATGGCGTTGATGCGCAGTTACTGAAGGATGTTCAGCGGGTTGCCCGACAATTCTTTGCACTGCCCGAGGAAGACAAACTGGCTGTGGCGATGATCAACTCGCCACACTTTCGCGGTTATAACCGGGCCGCCTCGGAGATTACCCGGGGTCAGCCGGACTGGCGCGAACAGTTTGATCTCGGTGCCGAGCGGCCAAAACTGCCGGTGACAGAGAGTACGCCTGCGTGGGCAAGATTGCAGGGGCCGAATCAATGGCCGGAAGCATTGCCGGAATTGCGCCCGCTGTTACTGCGCTGGCAACGGGAGATGACGGCCATGTCGCTGCGTCTGCTGCGGGCTTTTGCCCTGGCGCTGAAACTGCCGGAAGACGCGTTTGATCCGCTGTATGGCGTAAAGCCCAATGAACATATCAAACTGATCCGTTATCCGGGACGCACGGTGGGCGCAGGAAATCAGGGGGTCGGTGCGCACAAGGATTCAGGATTCCTCAGTTTTCTCTTGCAGGATGAACAGCGCGGTTTACAGGTTGAAGTGGAAGAAAACCAGTGGATCGACGCGTTTCCGGTCCCTGATACGCTGGTGGTAAATATCGGCGAGTTACTGGAACTTGCCACCAACGGCTATCTGCGCGCTACGGTACATCGGGTTGTCTCGCCACCGGAAGGCGGCGAGCGCTTGTCGCTGGCATTTTTCCTTGGCGCTCAGCTTGATGCTGTTGTGCCATTATTCCCGTTGCCCGCAGAACTGGCGCAGGAAGCGCGGGGAGAGGCAAGCGATCCGCTGAATCCGTTATTCCGCGATGTGGGTTTCAATTATCTGAAAGGGCGGCTGCGTTCACATCCTGACGTGGCGCAGCGCTATTATTCCGATTTCCCCGGGGCTAATACTGCTGGCTGACCGGGGCCTGTGCAGTATCTACGCTGACCATGGTGGACATGCCCGGACGCAGACGGTTACTTTGCTGCTGTCCCGGTTCCAGTTCAATGCGCACCGCGATACGTTGTGAGATTTTGGTGAAGTTACCCGTCGCGTTATTTAACGTCGGTGATATAGCCTGACACCTGGGGGCTGAGCAGGGTAACGTTGCCACGAATAATAACGAGTAACAAATCAGTAACGGAAGTGACTATTTCGGGCGGGAAAAGCTATAAAACGAGAAAAATCGCCAATTAAAGCGCGGCGATATTGGCAGTAATACTGGCGAGAACACCCCGGGCGATATCCACATCATTTTGCGGAATACCTTCCATGACGCGGATCAGAATGTCATCCGTCATGATGCGTACCTGGTTTGCCAGCTCAGTTCCGGTTTCTGTCAGTCTGATATCTTTCGAACGACGATCGGTTTCTCCGGGGCAGCGTTCCAGCAGGCCCAGCTCGGCGAGGCTGTCAAACAGGCGAATGGCGGTAGGGTGTTCCACTTCCAGCAACGCGGTCAGTTCACCCTGAGGCAGGCGTCCGCTGGCGGCTTCAAGATGTAATAACACTTGCCCGCGAGCCAGTGTCAGACCAATGGTTTTGAAACGGGCATCACAATAAGTCCGCAACTGACGGCCGATATGAATGGTTTCAGGCAGGAAACGGACGGCGGGAGAGGTGGCTTCCGGGCGGCGGCGTAATATGGTCACAGGAGATCCTCAACGTCGGGGATTAGCAGGTTCTGAGACGTCAGATTAGCACGATAAGCAACATTTATCAGAAAAGGACGGCTGCCATTAACATTTTGAGACAAGTGGAAGGGTTATCTAAGTAAAGTTTCCGGAAACTATTTATGCTGTCCGGAAAGCCATTTTACCTGTTTGCTTTATCCCTCTGACGGAGAAAATACAATGCAACCTGTCATCAACATGATCACGCTGGGTGTTAAAGACCTGGCCGCTTCTACCGAATTTTATCAGCACGGACTGGGCTTTCCAAAAGTGGTTATCGATTCTGAAGGTGTCAGTTTTTTTGAACTGGCAGGTGCCTGGCTTTCTCTGTTTCCGTGGGACGAACTGGCCAAAGATGCGCAAGTCAGCCCGGCAGGGAATGGTTTTCGCGGTATGGCGCTGGCGCAAACGGTGGCCAGTGAAGCTAAAGTGGATGCCATTCTGGCTCAGGCAGTCAGTGCGGGAGGTAAATTGATTAAACCGGGACAGAAAGTGTTCTGGGGGGGATATTCGGGTTATTTCGCCGATCCGGACGGACATCTGTGGGAAATCGCCTATAACCCGTTTATGACCATCGGGCCGCAGGAGAAATGACGTTCATTCCTGGAGCAAGAAATAATTAATTAGTTACAACATACAGTGTGTTTTATTAAAAATGGTGATCGTCTTTGACATATAAAAAGACACCGCATAAAGCGGTGTCTGTCATTATTCTGGCAGGAAAAGAGGAGGTTATAAACCGCGCTTTTCCATTAACAGGGCCAGATCGACCAGGCGGTTTGAAAAGCCCCATTCGTTATCATACCAGGCGAGAATTTTCACCAGCTTGCCGCCAATCACCAATGTTGAAAGCCCGTCAATAATGGATGAACGCGGATCACCGCGATAATCGCTCGACACCAGCGGCTCCTCGCTGTAACCCAGAATGCCTTTAAGCGGACCGGATTCAGCCGCCTTACGAAACGCGGCGTTAATTTCTTCAACAGTCGCTTCGCGTTTAAGGTTAACGGTTAAATCGACGATGGAAACCACCGGCACCGGAACTCGTAGTGAATAACCGGTCATGCGTCCGTCCAGTTCCGGGATAACTTTCCCGATCGCTTTCGCTGCGCCGCTGGAATACGGAACAATGGAAACCGCGGCCGCACGCGCACCCCGTAAATCTTTTTCAGGTTGATCATGCAACGCCTGGCTGTTGGTGTAGGCGTGAGTGGTGTTCATCAGGCCGTGTTCAATGCCGAAGGTCTGATGCAAAACCTGAGCGGCAGGGGCCAGACCGTTGGTGGTACAACTGCCGTTGCTGACCACTTTGTGTTTTGCCGGGTCGTAATCGCTGTCATTAACGCCCATCACAATAGTGATGTCATCATTTTTGGCCGGTGCGGAAATAATGACGCGTTTTGCTCCGCCCCGGGTGATGTGAACTTCCGCTTTAGCTTTTTCAGTAAAGAAGCCGGTAGCTTCAATAACGATATCAACGCCCACAGAGCTCCACGGAATTGCAGCGGGATCCCTTTCTGAGAAAACGCGTACCGGTTTTCCATCAACCCGTAATTCGCCTTCACCCGCTTCGACGTCAGCTTTTAACGTGCCTGAGAGTGAGTCATATTTCAGAAGATGAGCGAGAGTCTTACTGTCCGTTAGATCATTAATTGCCACCACCTGGAAGTCATCCCGCCCGAGTGCGGCGCGCAACACATTCCGTCCAATCCTGCCAAAACCATTGATACCTACTTTGACCATGATGAACTCCTTAGTTATCTGCTTTACAGTTAATCTAGTACGCAGGAGGATTGGCGTAAATGACAATAAAAGATCAATTTACGCCAAATATCTGGAGCAAAAGCGTTCTCTGTATTCTGTCGGTGTCAGTTGTAAATTTCGTTCAAAAACGCGGCGCAGGTTCAGCCCGCCGCCGAAGCCGGTCGTGAGGGCGATACGATCTATGTTTTGTGTTGTTTGTTCCAGAAGCTGTCGCGCGGCACTCAGCCTGACTTCCTCAACATATTTTGCCGGGGTTATGCCGGTTTCGCGTGTGAAAACGCGCGTGAAGTTTCGCGGACTCATCGCGACACGTTCAGCAAGGTTTTCGACAGATAAATCGCTGTTGAGATTCTCAGGTAACCAGGCCTGAAGTTCGCGGATAGAGCCATTGCTGGCCTGATTCAAAAGATAGCGGCTAAATTGCGACTGTCCACCCGGACGCCGGAGAAACATTACTAAATCCTGAGCAACATTTTTAGCGATGCTGAAACCATGATCTTCTTCGACCAATGCAAGAGTGAGGTCAAAGCCGGAGCTGACGCCACCTGACGTCCAGACCGGACCGTCCTGAACATACATCGGGCCGCGTTCAACGGTCACCTGCGGGTATTGTGCCTGCAGGGTGTCGATCAGACGCCAGTGTGTGGTGGCGTGTCGGCCGTTGAGTAATCCCGCCTGGGCGAGCAACACCGCGCCGCCACAAACAGATACCACGCGGCGGGCATGCGGCGCAGCCTGTTGTAACCAGCAAACAACGTTTGAGCCTTCTTCTTCAGATAAGCCTTTACCGGTGACTAAGATAGTGTCGCGGGTCAATGTGGGGTCAAGATCGCATAACCGGTGATCTGCGAGAAGGTTAAGCCCTGAGACACCGTGAATCACACGGTGCGGTTGCGTGGTGGCCACAGTCACCTGATAAGGCGCAATTTTGGAATCAGACGTGGCGTGGAGAGGCAACAGACGATTCGCCTGCATGAGGATATCAGCAATGCCTGCTGCTTCGAATAACATGCCCCCGTCGGGGACGATAATCAGGAATGTGTTCATGGCATTAAAAATACAATGTGTATTAAATAAGTCAAATCTGCGAATGCTGTTATTGAATCACTCAGCCAGTAAATTAACGTGAAAGCAGGGCGCAGGGACCGGATTTCGCACTTTTGATACCGTTGAATGTCAGAAAATCCCTCATAAATACATGACCCTGAGTGACGATAACGGTATCTTATCAGCCGGAGAAACGTTCATTTAGATCCTGGAAGATTATGATTTCATTATTCAAAAAAACTTCACAATTCAGCATGTTGGTTATGCTGATGATTTTGGCTGGCTGCTCGGGCAAACCTCATTATAAGAAATACGACACGCATGCCTTTGATGATGAGATTGAAGATGCTGCCGATGAATACAAAGTTGACCGTAAACTGGTGAAGGCAATCATTCAGGTCGAATCCGGATTTAATCCCAAAGCAGTCAGTCCATCTAATGCTATTGGTCTGATGCAGCTGAAAGCATCGACCAGCGGTTGCGACGCGTATCGTTATAAAGGTAAACGCGGTTGCCCGGACGACGATGATTTGCTGGATCCGGAAACCAACATTGATCTGGGAACGGCATACATCAGTGCATTGCAACGTCAGCAACTTAACTGGATTAACGATCCGCTGACGCGCCGTTATGCCACAGAAGTCGCGTATGCCAACGGTGCGGGAGCGTTACTTAGAACGTTTTCCAGTAACCGGCAGACGGCAATCCAGATGATTAATCAACTGACGCCGGAAGCCTTTAACTGGCATGTTCGTCAGTATCATCCGGCGCCGCAGGCACCCAGATATATGGCCAAAGTCGAAAAAGCCTATGCCGGTTTATAGTGTTTAGAGCACTGAAAAATGGACGTGCTACGTGAAATCTGCAGTACAACTATGCTGTTCAATTCTCAGAATTCACGTAGCGCGATCAATTTGAAACCCTGAAAGTCCGGACGGAGGTGGTGAATGCCAGATAACATATTCACAGATATTCCTGAAGCTGCACGCAATGGTGAAGGCGAGACCTTTGAAGAGTTGCTGACACGACCCGGTATTCGTATTGAGCGGATTATTTCCACAGGACAAGCCAGCCCGACGGGATTCTGGTATTGCCAGACGCATGACGAATGGATACTGATCTTGCAAGGTTCGGCTGGTTTGAGGTTTGATACTGAAACCGAGGTGCGCATTCTGAAAGCAGGCGACTTTGTGAATATCCCGTCGCTGTGCAGACACCGCGTCGAATGGACTGAACAGAATGGAACGACCATCTGGCTGGCCATTCATTACGGTGAAAAAACGTTGAACGAAGCAGGTGAGGCAGAATGAGGAAAATGATGGCGCCTGGTGCGTAAGTTGATATTGTATTTAACATAATATACATTATGCGCACTTTGATTATCCGTTCTATATCCTCTACATTGTTCTTATTCTGATAACGGGAAATCCTCCCGGAGGTTTTGGTGATTATCGCTCAGGTGTCTGACATTCATGCCGCAGAAAATAATGATAACCTCGCACGCTTTGAACGCGCACTGACGTGGATTGATCTCATTACGCCTGACGCCCTTGTGCTGACCGGTGATTTGATTGACGACAACTGGCGTGATGGTTATGCCGCTATCGCCGCTCAGCTGAATAAAAGATCTTACCCGTCATTCATATTGCCCGGTAATTCAGACGACCGTGCAGCAATGAAATCAATTTTGCATTGCCATTACTGGTGCAATTCCGGCGAAAATGACGCGCTGCATTTTGTCGCGGACATCGGTGAACTCCGCCTTATCGGCCTTGATACCACCATCCAGGGAAATCCCGCAGGAGCCATTGGCGAACATCTGCCGTGGCTGGCCGATAATCTGATCAGCGACGGTCCCGCGAATTCCATTCTTTTCATGCATCATCCGGTTATCCGCAGCGGCATTCCGCCTTTAGATCAGATAATGTGTCGCGATGTGGTAAAACTGGCTGAGTTTTTAAGTGAGCATCCGCGAAAACCTATCGCTATCTCAGCAGGTCATGTTCACCGGTCAATGGCCGGGCAACTGGCCGGAATACCGGCTTATATTTGCGGCTCCATCTGCCCGGAAAATCCTTTGTGGTTTGGCACGGCAATTGTTCCTCCCGTGAACAACTTCTTGTCATTTATGATTCACAGATACAATGACGGTGAGATGGTTAGCCACCCTGTCCTTCTTTAATATCTGCCTGATATATGCGCACGCTATACCATCAACCGGACGTTCTCTCTATTTAACGCAGGAAACCTCATGAAAAATATCACTTTTTACAGTCGTTTTGAGGCTGACATTCTTGCTGGCCGTAAAACGATCACCCTGCGTGAAGCCAGCGATGCGGATTTTACAGCAGGCGATCAGGTTCGCGTCAGCCGTTATGAAGATGACGTGTTTTTCTGCAACATTGAAATTATCGCTGTCACTGGTGTACAGTTCGACGATCTCAACGATCAGCACGCGGTGCAGGAAAACATGACACTGGAAGAACTTAAACAGGTCATCAGCGAGATTTATCCGGGGCTGAAATCACTGTTTATGATTGAATTTCGTCTTCTTTAATTGCGTGTGGCGCGCCGGGATCCCTTCTCCACGCGCCCTTTTCTTCTCATCAGCCATTCCAGCGGGAATTGCGGATCACTGAACAGAAATTTCCTTTGATAAAATCGGGTTCTTTATCAGCAATGACGTCGGCTTTGACATTGCCGAATGTGGTCTGCGGCTTGTGTTTAATTCCGTCATAAAATGCCTGAATAATATCTTCCTTGAACGCCGGTGTCCGCGGATGCGCTTCGACAACCGCATTGCGTACGCTGTCATCGTAGCCCTGATAATTGATGCCGAGTACGTCCATTTCCACACCTGAAGTCACCAGTGCGATCACCGGATCCATAAATTCAGGGATGCCCGGCGTGGTATGCAGCGCAATGGCGGTCCAGACCTTATCGATGTCCTGCGTGCTGATGCCGTGCTGTTGCATAAACTCGCGTGCGGCATTGGCGCCGTCAACTTCAAAGCGTTTATCGCAACTGCAATTTTCGTGTGTCAGCCCCACATCGTGGAACATACAGCCAATATAAAGCAGCTCATGATCAACCTTTAGCTGACGTTGTTGCCCGGCCAGCGCGGCCCAGTAATATACACGGGTGGAATGATGAAACAGTAAATCGGATTCCATATCACGGACCCGTTCTGTTGCTTCACGGGCCATTTTGCTGTCGGGAATGCGGATACCCTTAATGTTCAGAGTCATAGTATTTGTCCTGTTGGGTTGAATAGAGTCAGCATAAGCGGCAAGATAAATGTCATCAATCATCGTAATATGACGTTATGAGACATAATTGTTCATTTGCGACAGGAAATATTCAAATGCCAAAACACATCATTATTCTCGCCGTGCCGGGCGTGCAACTTCTCGATGTCTCCGGTCCGCTGGATGTTTTCGCTGAAGCCAACCGGCAACGCGGCCGCGACGTTTATACCCTGAGCGTGATGGCGATTGGCGACGATCCCGTTGTACGCACCTCTTCCGGCGCGCGTCTGTTTGCAGATCTCACTCTTGCAACCCCACTTCCCGCTGCCGTCGATACTTTTCTGGTCGCAGGCGCACCTGTGCTTGAGACATTCCTGCGGGATGAAAAATTAAAAGACGGGATCCGTACCTGGAGCCACCATGCGAAGCGTTTTGGTTCCGTGTGCAGCGGTGCGTTATTACTTGCCGCCGCCGGGTTGCTTGACGACCGGCGCGTGACCACACACTGGTCCGTCGCCGCAAAGCTAAGCGAAGAGTATCCGCGGGTGAATGTCGAAGCTGACGCTATTTTTATTGCCGAGGGTGAGCTGAGAACAGCAGCAGGTGTCACCTCCGGGCTGGATTTAGCCCTGAATATGGTGGAAGAAGATCTTGGACGGGAAACCGCGCTGGATGTCGCTTCGCAACTGGTGATGTTCTTCAAACGTCCCGGCGGGCAGTTGCAGTTCAGCCGCCATGGTCAGGCGTCGCTGAGTGGCCGGTCAGCATTACAGGACGTACAGCGGTGGGTGATGAATTCGCTCGACCAACCGCATAATGTGCAAAGCCTGGCTGTTCATATGGGGATCAGTGTCCGCCATCTGACGCGTTTGTTTAATCAGGCGCTGCGGCAATCACCGGCAGAATGGCTGGAACAGCAACGGATATTTCACGCGCGGCAACTGCTGGAAACGGGGGAAATGGCGGTGAAGCAGGTTGCGGCACAGTGCGGATTTTCCAGCGTTGATATCTTGCGACGTGCGTTCGTCAGGCAATTATCCGTGACACCGTCACAATATCAAAAGCAGTATTCCCGTTGAAAAAACCTTCGAGAAATCAGGCTTCTTTTGCTACCTGAGCACGCCGGAAACAATCCGGATGATGGGTATTAATCAGGCCGGTAGCTTCCAGCCAGGCATAGACTATTGTCGGGCCGACAAACTTGAATCCACGCTTTTTGAGATCTTTTGAAATCTGATCAGACAGCGCATCTTTAGTCGGAACCGGCCCGGTATGCTGAATCGCCTTCCCGCCGATTTGCGCCCAAATCCACTCACCAAAATCTTCCCCCGCTTGCTGCATGGACAGATAGGCCCGGGCGTTGCTGACAACCGCCGTGATTTTGCTGCGGGAGCGGATAATATCGGCGTTATTCACCAGCCTTTCGCTGTCTTCTTCGGTAAATTCTGCGACTTTCTCGGGTATAAAATCGCAGAAGGCCAGGCGCAAGGCATCCCTTTTTTTCAGCACGATCCGCCAGGATAATCCGGCCTGAAAGCCATCAAGCATCAGCTTTTCCCACAGTGCACGGCTGTCACGTACCGGCTTGCCCCATTCATCATCATGATAGTCAATCATCATCGGGTCACTCGTGCCCCACGGGCAACGGATCAGATCTGTCATCGCGAACTCCTGAAAGCAGAAAGTTCTTTATTCTAACCTGACCCGTGCATGGAAGGGGTAAACTTCTTCTTCACCCTGCTGAGCGAGTATCACACTGAATTTAATGATTTCACAGATGTTTATGTGTGCACATTTATTGGTTATGGGTATCACCGAATGTTGTAACTAATTTATGAGTCATGATTTTGCATAAATGAAATTCTATCCCCCGGTCTTTTCGGTGGCAGAGATTGATTTACGTCATCATCCTTTTTGGGCATAGGAATTATATTACGCTTCTTTATAAACAGGATGGAACCATGTTTAGTCGTTTAGGTCGTATATTTAGCCCCGCAACACCCCCTCACGGTAAAGAAGTTGAGAAGAACCAAACCTTTCCGCAATCCTTTATTTCCAAAGGTAATTCTTGTGCTTATAGATACGATTCGCGCGGGCCAGAAATAATAGAAGCTCAGGGATTTTTTGGAACAATCAGCCGGGATAACACAGAGTTTCGGGTATTTGGAGATAACACTGTCTTTGCCTCCAGGACGAAAAAAGGGGCAAAGGCTTTCCTGAAAACGAGAACTTTCATGGGGAAACAAAATTTCCAATACCTCTATGAGATCAATATATTAGGAAAGCGTAGCTTTTCATTTGTTGAAAACTACAAACGTGATCAAAATGCATTAATCGAGGCGATGTTAGCTTCCTTACCGGCTGAATTAGTGGCGAGCATGCCAGTTAGTGAGGCTCGTGCCCTGGCGCACAGTGCTCTCATTCGCGACTTTAACAGCGTTGATGAAATTCAAATTGAAGCGCCAATTTCAACCCAGCGAATAAAACATATTGCCACCACCTTAGTGTGATTATCTAAAACTTTCCGGACGGTTGCTCATTGAAATATCCTAAGCATTGAGTTTCTGTCTGGTTAAATTGTTTATAGGGGAAGTTTATGATTTCCCTATTATTCAGGTATGTACATTTTTCCATTTTGCCCTAAACTGTATGTTGTAACTAACCGGAGGGTTTATGGCGGATTATGATTTAATTGCCCGGATGAACGGCTGTTTTAACGAACTGGAAATGGCATTGCAAGATTTGGGGAATTTCCTGGGGCAACTGGAATTATTGCAGGCGCGGGTATTTACCTTGCCTGAAGTAGTGAAAGGCGAAGAGCATAATCCGGCGGACAAAATCACTGTCATGCCTCACACCGGCGAAACCGCACAGCAACTGGCATTACAGCATTTTCAGCGGTTGTTTATTCATCATAATAACGAGAATGTCAGCAGTAAATCCGCCGTCCGTTTACCCGGTGTGTTGTGTTATGCCGTGGACGCCGCGGAGCATCAGTCTGCCCTGCTGTTGATTGAAGAAGTGAATAAGCTGAAAGCTGAGCTGGAACATATCGTGACCGTCGAGTCCGGTCTCGCCCGTGAACAGCGTTTTGAGTTTGTACATACCCACCTTCGCGGCCTGATAACGCTGAACGCTTACCGTTCGGTGACGTATCTCAATGACCCGGACTCCGTGCGCTTTGGTTGGGCGAACAAACATATTATTAAGAACGTGACCCGCGATGAAGTTCTGGCACAACTGGAAAAGAGTCTGCATGCCGGACGCGCTGTCTCGCCTTATACCCGTGAGCAATGGATGGAAAATATTAACCGCGAGATGATAGACGTGAAGCGTTTGCCGGAACACGCGGCGCTCAAATTCAAACGCCCGGTGAAAGTTCAGCCCATAGCCCGCGTGTGGTATCGCAACAACCAGAAACAGGTGCAACACCCCTGCCCGCTGCCGCTGATTGCGTTATGTTTGCGTTCGCCCATGATGCAACTTCCTAAGTTAGGGGAACTGCATGATTACGATGTGTCATCCGTGAAGCATAAATATAAACCGCAGTCGCAGCCACTGAGCCTGCTGATCAAACGTCTGCATCTTTATACGGACCATCCGCTGTAAGCCGCTCAGAACGTGAAAAGGTCCGGTTGCCCGGACCTCATTTCACATGTAAATAGCAGGCCGTTTACGCTTGCATGCTACCGACCATGGCTTCAGGCCGCACCCACTCGTCGAACTGTTCTTCGGTCAGATAACCGAGTTTCAGCGCCGACGCTTTCAGGGTCAGGCCTTCTTTATGCGCTTTCTTGGCGATTTCCGCCGCCTTGTCATAGCCAATATGGGTATTCAGCGCAGTCACCAGCATCAGCGATTCATTCAACAACTGGGTAATACGGTCACGGTTAGGTTCAATACCGACCGCACAATGCTCGTTAAAGCCGCTTATACCATCAGCCAGCAAACGAACGGATTGCAGGAAGTTATGGATGACCAGCGGACGGAACACGTTCAGCTCAAAGTTACCGGATGCACCGCCGATGTTGACTGCAACGTCATTTCCCAGCACCTGTGCGCACAACATAGTCATCGCTTCGCACTGCGTCGGATTGACTTTGCCCGGCATGATCGAGCTACCCGGTTCGTTTTCCGGAATCGAGATTTCACCAATGCCGCAACGCGGGCCGGAAGATAACCAGCGCACGTCGTTGGCGATTTTCATCAGTGAAGCGGCCAGCCCTTTCAGCGCGCCGTGGCCATGAACCAGTGCGTCACAGGTCGCCAGCGCTTCAAATTTATTCGGGGATGTCACAAACGGTTGTCCGGTCAGTTCTGCCAGTGCTTTCGCCACACGCACGGCGTATTCCGGGTGCGTATTCAACCCGGTACCGACTGCAGTTCCGCCCAGCGCCAGTTCGGCAATATGCGGGATGCTGTTTTCAATGTGCGTCAGGCTGTGTCCCAACATGGCTACCCAGCCGGAAATTTCCTGTCCCAGTGTCAGCGGTGTGGCATCCTGCAAATGCGTACGCCCGATTTTCACAATGTCACGATATGCCGTGGCTTTATCGGACAGCGTTTTGTGCAACACTTTCAACTGCGGGATCAGGGTTTCGCGCAGTTCAATCACTGCCGCAACGTGCATGGCCGTCGGGAAAACATCATTGGAGCTTTGGCTCTTGTTCACATCATCGTTCGGGTGAACTTTACGTTCTTCGCCGCGCACGCCACCGAGAATTTCACTTGCCCGGTTAGCCAGCACTTCATTCATATTCATGTTGGTCTGGGTGCCGGAACCGGTCTGCCAGATGGACAGCGGGAATTCGGCAGAATGCTTGTCGGCAAGCACTTCATCGGCAGCGGCAATAATGGCGTTTGCCCGCTCAGCAGGCAGTAACCCGAGGTCCATATTGACGCTGGCTGCCGCACGCTTTGTCAGTGCCAGCGCGTGAATCAGCGCCGTTGGCATTTTTTCAGAGGAAATACGAAAATGCTCGAGGGAACGTTGCGTCTGTGCGCCCCAAAGCTTATCTGCCGGAACATCAATTGGCCCCATTGAGTCTTTCTCAACGCGTGTAGATGCCATTACTGTCTCCTTAGATGCTTATTACGATGATAAATCAGTTTTTTTGCAGGTTACTGTTTGCCGCACGCGCTCCCACGCATCCGTTGGCGGCCTGTTGATTATAGTGACATATAAGCCGGGCGTATAATTGGATTCGATCCCCAATCTGAAAATGCATGCCAGCCGCACTTTTTGGGCCTTCGCAGTTGTAAAGCCCCCTTCGTCATTGTTTACTAGTCGGCAATATTTTCTATTCAGGATGAAGCAATGCAAAAGATGCATAACGGTGTACAAAATTACGCCTGGGGCAGCAAAGACGCGCTGACCAAACTCTATGGAATTAAAGATGCAGAAGGCCGTCCGATGGCTGAACTGTGGATGGGGGCTCATCCGAAATGTAGCTCTCAGATTGAGAACTCCCGTGGGGAGAACCTCTCTCTGCGCGACCAAATAAGTGCCGGACTGTCTGCGCAACTGGGCGAAAAAGTGGCTAAGCGCTTTGGCGAATTACCTTTCTTGTTTAAAGTGCTGTGCGCCGATCAGCCGCTGTCGATTCAGGTGCACCCGAGCAAAAGTGCGGCTGAAATCGGTTATGCCAAAGAAAATGCTGCCGGTATTCCACTGGATGCCGCCGAGCGTAACTACAAAGATCCGAACCACAAACCTGAACTGGTTTATGCCCTGACCCCTTTCCAGGCCATGAACGGTTTCCGCGAATTGCGCGAAAGTGTTTCATTGCTGCAACCCGTGGCCGGTGCGCATCCGTTAATTGCCAGCTTCCTGACGTATCCGGATGTTGATCACCTGCGCACGCTGTTTGCGGGCCTGCTGAGTCTGGAAGGTGAAGATAAATCCCGGGCGCTGGACGTGCTGAAATCCGTTCTGGATGAACAACAGGGTGAGCCGTGGGACACCATCCGCAGTATTTCTGAATTTTATCCTGATGACAGCGGCCTGTTCTCCCCGCTGCTGCTCAACGTAATCACCCTGCAACCCGGCGAAGGCATGTTCCTGTATGCCGAAACGCCGCATGCCTACCTGAAAGGCGTCTCGCTGGAAGTGATGGCGAACTCCGATAACGTGCTGCGCGCAGGTCTGACGCCGAAATACATTGATATTCCTGAGCTGCTGGCGAATTTGAAATTCAACGCCAGACCCGCTTCTGAATTGCTGACCACGCCGGTTGTCAAAGGTGCGGAACTCAACTTCCCGATCCCGGTCGAAGATTTTGCTTTTTCAATTCACAGCCTCTCTGCTGAACCGCAAACGCTGGAGCAGGACAGCGCGGCGATTGTCTTCTGTATTGAGGGTCAGAGCGTTCTGGTGAAGAACAATCAAACCCTGGTTCTCAATCCGGGTGAGTCGTGTTTCCTGTCAGCCACTGAGTCACCGGTGACTGCCAGCGGCAACGGCCGCATAGCACGCGTGTTCAATACACTCGCGAAATGAACAGTTGATTAAACAAAATGGGGCTAAACGCCCCATTTTGGTGATTTTTTTGCTGATTCAGCTACACTCTGTAGACTAATAACGCCGGAAGGCGTTTTTTATTTTCGGGACATTTCATAAGGATAAACAGAGATATGAAGAAGTCGTTAGTCGCTGTAAGCGTCATTGTAGTCCTTGGCGCGGCCTGGACAGGCGTCTCGTGGTATACGGGCAAGCTGATCGAACAACATATGGATGAACAGGTTGCGGCGGCTAACAGCCAGTTGCAAAGTGCTTATCCGAAAGCCGGGCTGAAAGTCAGCTATCAGGATTACCAGCGCGGGCTGTTCAGCAGCAAAATGCGCATTGTTCTGCAACCGGAGCCTGCTGCTGCAACGGCGGGCACCAGCGTACTGAAAACGGGTGACGAAATTGCCTTTATCGAAACTATCGATCACGGCCCTTTCCCTGCCGCTCAGCTGAAAAAATTCAATCTGATCCCAAGCATGGCTTCTGTTCATTCAGAGCTGCAAAACACGCCAACGGTGAAAGGTCTGTTTGATGTCACCAAAGGCAAATCTCTGGTCACGATTGACACCCGCGTTTCCTACAGCGGCGCAAGTTCCTCGGCGGCTGACATCATTCCTGTGACGTATCAGAAAGATGAAAGCCAGCTGGCCTTCTCTGGCGGTAAAATCAATGTCGATGTCGACAAAGATCTGACGGCCATGAAGCTGGACGCCAGCACCGACAGCATCGCTCTGACCTCTAAAAATCAGTGGGGTCAGCTTGAAAAAGTGACCCTGGCCGGTTTCAGCATGGACAGCGACACCAAACAAGGTAAGTTTCAGGTCGGCGTGGGTGATCAAAACCTGACTGTGAAGCAAATCCTGGTGAACGTTGACGGCAAAGATGCCGCTTCGCTGGATAACTTCAAACTGGTGAGCAAATTCTCTGAAAATGGCAATAACATCGCCGGTCAGCAGGATTACACCCTCGACGCACTGAAAATTCAGGGTGCAGATTTCGGTTCAGCCAAACTGACACTGAAGCTGGATAAACTCGATGGTGCGGCGATGAAACAGTTCGCAGACAACTATAACCAGCAATCCCGCGCACTTCTGCTGCAACAGGGTCAGATTGATCCGGCTGTTTATCAGCAACAGGCTACCGATTTACTGCTGGCTAACCTGCCACTGCTGCTCAAAGGCAATCCGGGCATCAGCATTGCACCGCTGAGCTGGAAAAATAGCAAAGGCGAAAGTAACTTCACCCTGCAACTGGATCTCAAAGATCCGGCCGCAACGCCGGCACAGACTCAGGATCAAATGCTGTCTCAGTTGGTAAATAAGGTTGATGCCAAACTGACTATTCCTCTGCCGATGGCCACTCAGGTCACCACGCAGGTGGCTCAGCTGGAAGGTTACAGCGCAGACGACGCCGCTAAACTGGCACAGCAGCAGGTTCAGGGTCTGGCAGCGATGGGTCAGATGTTTAAACTGACCACCGTGAAAGACGATACTATTACCAGCAGCTTCCATTACGCTGACAATCAGGTTGACCTGAATGGCCAGAAAATGACATTGCAGGAATTCGCCGGTCTTTTCGGTATTCTGGGTGGGCCGGCAGCGCCGGCAGCAACCCCTGATCAGGAAACGCCAGTGGCTCCGGCACCTGCCCCCGTCCCGGCTCAGTAATCTTCTTTACATCTCCCCCCAGCCAGGGGGGAGGTTGGAAGACGGTTTTACAACCGAACTTTCTGCCAGCGTTAACCCACACCCCATCCCAACCTTCCCCTCATGAGTGGGGAAGGCGTAAAACCTCCGCTACCAAAGGATTCTCAGGCGTGACCACTCCCACTGACCTCCTTCGTCTGCAAGACGTTTCTTTTACACTCAACCATATCCCGCTGCTGGAACCTGTTTCCCTCGCCCTGAATCCGGGGGAATTTACCTTACTGACCGGCCCTTCAGGGAGCGGGAAAAGTACGTTGCTGAAGATTATTGCGTCATTGCAAAATCCGACCGGTGGAAATCTTTATTTCAAAGGCGAAAATATTACGCAGATCAAACCTGAAGCGTACCGCCAGCGCGTATCGTATTGCTTCCAGACACCGTCGTTATTTGGCGAAACGGTTTACGATAACCTCGCCCTGCCTTATCAGATCCGCAATAAAAAACCTGATGACGGGCAGCTTCGTGACTGGCTGAAACAGGTAAATTTATCCGAAGACATGCTGACCAAACGTACGCAGGAGCTTTCCGGCGGGGAAAAACAGCGCATCGCATTGCTGCGCAATCTGCAATTTATGCCGGATATTTTATTACTTGATGAAATCACCAGCGCACTGGATGAAGAGAATAAAATCAACATCAACGACATCATTGCCGGGCTGGTTGAGAAAGAGCAGATCGCGGTGTTATGGGTGAGCCATGACCTGAACGAAATCCGCCACGCCAAAAACGTCATTACCCTGACCCGTCATTCATCAGGAAGCGCGTCGCATGAATCAGCATAATATTACCAACCAGTCTCTGGCTCTCGCGCTGATCCTGGTCGTCGTCGCCCTGCTCGTCAGCAAGAAAGAAAAGCTCGGACTGGAAAAAGACATCATCTGGAGCGTTGCCCGCTCTATCGTACAACTGGTGATTGTCGGCTACGTTCTCAAATACATTTTTGATATCAATAACAGCCTGTTAACCGTGCTGATGGTGCTGTTTATCTGCGTGAATGCGGCGCTGAATGCCAAAAAGCGCAGCCGTAATATCGATGACGGATTTATCATTTCTTTTATCGCCATCACGGTGGGTACCTCGCTGACATTAATGATTCTAATCCTCAGCGGTTCGATCGAATTTCTGCCCATGCAGGTGATTCCGATTTCGGGGATGATTGCCGGGAATGCGATGGTGGCAGTAGGCCTGTGTTACAGCAACCTTAACCAGCGTTTTCTCGATAATCAGCAAAAGATCCTCGAGATGCTGAGCCTCGGCGCGCCGGTAAAAATGGCTTCCGACCGGATTATCCGTGACAGCATTCGTGCCGCCATGATCCCGACCGTAGATGCAGCGAAAACCGTCGGGATTGTCAGCCTGCCGGGCATGATGTCCGGGCTGATTTTTGCGGGTATTGATCCGGTGAAAGCCATCAAATATCAGATTATGGTGACCTTTATGCTGCTGGCGACCGCGAGCTTATCGACGATTATTGCCGGTTATCTCGCTTACAAACGTTTCTACAATGACCGTGCGCAGCTGCGCGATTTGAAATCATCGTAATACGTATTCTGCCCGCGGGTCGAAAACCGGCGGGCAGGATTTTTCAGGCTTTATAAATCAGACAACGCCTGACGCAGATTCACCTCTCCGGCGGCCTCGTCATCAAGATCCAACACCCCTTCCAGATCGTCCAGATGTTCCTGCATAATTTCAGCGGCCTGCGTATTATCCCCCGCTTCAAGTGCATCGATAATCGCCTGATGTTCATCACACTGGCACGACGGCACTTCGTTACGCTGGTACAACGACACAATCAGGGAACTGCGCACCATCAGATTCGACAGAATTTCACTCAGTACATCATTGCCCGAAATTTCCCCGAGAATGAGATGAAATTCACTCAGCTCACGCACAATGGCGCGCCGGTCTTCAGATTGCACAGCTTCACGCTCTCCGCGCAGATGGGTACTAATACGGTGACGGTGACGCCGGATCACGTCCGGCCCGATGCATTCAACGATCGCCCGTTCGATAGCACGACGGGCGATAAACACTTCACGCGCTTCTTTGGCGGTGGGCTGCGCCACCATTGCGCCACGGTTAGGTTCGATGGTCACAATTCGCTGCATTGCCAGACGCTGTAACGCCACCTGAACGTGGTTACGGTTAGCACCCAGCGCGTCAACAAGCTGTGATTCCACCAGCCGGGTGCCCGGACGCAGGCGTTGCTGCGCGATGGCTTTAGACAGAACATCGACAATGCGCTGAACTTCCAGCTGCTTGGCGGTTGTAGTTTGATTACTCATGGATTGCTAAGTGGCCTCTCTCTGGCAGTTTCCGTGCAACCTATCACCATCTGCTCGCGTTCGTCATTAGTAAATGACGTGGGGTTTCAAATCATGCGAGAAATCCCAATAAATAGCACATAACATTCATAATAATTATCATTCCCGCACGCATTCACAATATCCCTGTTATCACCTTCCGTATCCTTGCAGCACCTCACGCTACGCAGATAAATGTTCAGAACACGTGAAGTATGCACGCCAACGTATTGAAATCAGGACAATAATGAAACACACATTTTTTAAACACTTACTCAATTTTATCTTATTAGCCCTGGGAGCCATTTGTACCGCGCTGGTCATCTGGCTGGATGTGGCCGTATTTAAAGACGGTATCCAGGAAATTTCCGCCACTGAGTTCCTTCAGGAACTTTCACTGCTGGCCATCAGCGCGTTGTTTTTCTTACAGGCCAAAAAACATCCGGCATTGCGGGGAGGTATGATCCTGATTGGCGGGTTCTTCTTCTGCATGCTTATCCGCGAACTCGATGCCCTGTTTGACCTGATCCACTACGGCTCATGGGTGTATTTCGCCAGCCTGTTCGCGGTCTATTGTATCGCCTGGGCCTGCATCACGCCGAAAACCAGCCTGCGCGGATTGTCAGCTTTTCTGGTTCATCCGGCCTGTCACTATATGGTTTGCGGTCTGGTACTGATCCTGGTGTTCTCACGGGTCTTTGGGATGAATATGATCTGGAAAGTGGTGATGCAAGGCGAATACGTACGGACAGTGAAAAATATTGTCGAAGAAGGCACCGAACTGATGGGTTATCTGTTGTGTCTGGGGTCTGCAGTTGCTTTCTGGCAGCGCAGTGAACCACTGAAAACCCTGTAAAATCCTGCCTGCTGCGGATTTCTGCAGCAGGCAAAATTTCAGACGCGCCACGGCAATACGCCTTCCGGCAGTCGACGCGCAAACAGCGACGCCAGCAGCATAAAGACCAGCACCACACCAATCATCAGGCACCCCACGGCTGCGGCCAGCGTGGAAGAACCGCCTTCATCAAGAAACACAATC
Source organism: Rahnella sp. CG8 (assembly GCF_023701875.1). NCBI lineage: Bacteria > Pseudomonadati > Pseudomonadota > Gammaproteobacteria > Enterobacterales > Yersiniaceae > Rahnella > Rahnella sp. CG8. The sequence continues at coordinate 71,068 of NZ_JABAED010000011.1, read as the reverse complement.
ATCGGTCCGAGCGTTTGCGTACCGGATGTGACCAGCAGAATCGACACCTGAATCTCATTCAGTGCGGTCAGGAACACCAGAATCGTGCCCGCCATGGCCGACGGCGCCGCCAGCGGCATCACTATATCGCGCATCCGTTGGAGGAAACTGGCACCGAATATTTGTGCGGCCTCATCCAGCGAACGCTCGATTTGCGCAAAACCGGCCAGCGTCGGACGAAGCACCAGTGCCATAAAACTGGAAAGATAAGCCGCCAGGATAATCCATACCGTGCCGTAAAGGCTGATATGCACCAGTGGCAACGGTTTGAGGAAAAACAGGATCGCCGCAATTCCGGTCACTATCCCCGGCAACGCGTAAGTCAGTTCGGTCGACAGTTGTAAAATACGCACCAGCCGAGTTCGCTGCCAGCTCAGGAAATACGCCAGAAACAACGAGGAAAGTGTCAGGATCAGCGCGGTCATCACGGTCAGCCCGAGGCTGGTCATAAAGGCATGGCGGATTGCCGGATACCCGAACAGCGCATTGGCATAATTGCTCAGCGTCAGACTCTGCAAGGTCAGTGCCTGACCAAAACCCGTGGTCAGGGATGTGGTCATCAGCGCGGAAAGCGGCAATAACAGCGTCAGCGACATCCACAGCCAGGCCGCAATTTCTGCCGGTAAACGCCATCGACCCAGAGACTGATGCAGCGCGCGCGGCGTCCCCGTGACACGCACATCCTGCCGCCCGCCCAGCCAGCGGCTGAACATCAGTCCGGCAAGCGTAATAGCGGCAATCAGCAGCGAAAGCACCGCCATATCCGTCAGCGCCGACGCCCCCACGCTGTTGAGTTGCTGATACACCAGCGTGATCAGCGTCGGGATACGACCGGGAATGCCGAGCATTGCCTGAATACCAAAATTACCCGCTGCGGTGACAAACGACAGTGCCGCACCGGCAAAAATAGCCGGGCGCACCAGCGGCAAAATCACGGTAAACAATACCCGCCACGGTTGTGCCCCACCGCTGCGCGCGGCCTCCACCAGTTCGGCTGGCAACCTGCGCAACCCGGCCCGCACCATCAGGAAAACCAGCGGCGCATTGTGCAATCCCAGCAGAACAATAATGCCGGTCAGCGAATACAGCGGCGAAGTCGAACCGGCGGGCAGCGTTAACCCCAGCCACGGCAATACCGGACTGGATGGCGAAAGTGCCTGAACCCACGCCAGCGCCGTTACCTGCGGCGGGATCATCAGTGGCAGAATAAAAGTAAATACCCAGGCCTGTTTACCGCGCAAATTAGTCAGCGCGATCAGCAGCGCCGCCACCGTACCCAGCACCATCGCCAGCAAAGTTGAGACGACAGCAATCGTCAGTGTATTCAGCGTGGCGGTCAGGACTTTTCGTGTGCCCAGTAAATGGCTGAGCCGCGAGATGTCCGGCACACCTTCAGGCGCCATTGCCGCCCAAACCAGTCGCATCAGGGGCGCTATCGACAATATCCCGATCAGCAACGTCAGGGCCCAAAGCACGCCCTTCTCACTGCCCGGCCAGAACCGACGCGAGGGGGTGGCGCGGCGCTGAACTTCACTCATCACGCTCATCTGGCTGTCCTTTGGGCTGTCAGCCACCGAAGATTTCAGTGAATTTCGCGCGAACTTCTTTATCATCCGCCACCGCTTTATCTGAATCCAGCGTCAGCAGCTTAATCGAATCCAGCGGTGCAAAGCCTTCTGGTGCCGCAATGCCGGATTCAATTGGCCGGTTACCTTGTTTCGCAACCAATTGCTGGCCCTGCGGTGAGAGCATGAAATCAACAAACGCCTTCGCCGCAGGCACGTTATGTGCCCCGGAAAGAATGGCTACCGGCTCAGTCACAAATGAAGCCCCCTCTTTCGGATACACCAGATCAATCGGCGAGCCCTGCTTTTTAGCGCGGATAATATCGGCATCGGTAATCACGCCATACTTCGCCATGCCACTCGCTACCGCTTTCAGCGCCGGGCCGTTGCCACCTTCCGGGGTAATGCCGTTCTGCGCCAGTTTCTGATAAAACGCCCAGCCGATGTCCGGCGTATTAATGGCCGTATGCAGGTGATACAACGCCGCCCCGGAATACAGCGGGCTTGGCACGGCCACCTGACCTTTGTTTTGCGGTTCGGTCAGCGCCATCCAGCTATCAACCGGTGTGGCGTTTTTAGTGTTGTAGGCAATGACCGTGGCGATAATTTTGGTGCCAAACCAGGTTTTATCTTTGTCGTAAAAATCCGGGCTGATATTTCCCACCGGCGCATCGGTATAGGCCATCAGTTTGCCGTCTTTTTTCAACGCGCCCAGATTGATGGAATCCGCAACCAACAGCACATCAGCTTTTACGTCCCCGGCCATCATTTCAGTTTGCAAAACATTCATCAGTTGCGTCGTGCCGTTGCGCGTCCACTCCACCTGCACATCCGGATAAGCCACCTTGAAGGCGTCAATCGTTTGCTGGGCAATTTCCGGTGCCTGAGAGGTATAAACCACCAGCTTTCCGGAGGCGGCTTCGGCAGCATTTGCCTCTCCCTGCGTGGCGCAAATCAGCAATGCGCTCAAGGATAACGTGATGGTTTTTAAAATATGCATAGCCCTGTCCTTAGAATGAGAAAATTATTGGGGAAGGATCCAGCCGTCGGCAATGACGAAAGTGACAACGTCACTCACGTAACTATCGGGCGAAAGAGAGGAATGAAGGGAAAGCTTCAGCGCAGGCGTGTTTACCGGCGCGACGTCAATCTGGTGATAGCCGCCGCGGTAAATCACCCGGGTGATCCGCGCAGCGATGCCCGGTTCGCCGTGCTGAGCAAAACGTAAATCCGCAGCATGGACACACACCTGCGCCTCACTCACCGTTGTCTGATGTGCCGGAGCCCGTAACCGGATACGCATACCGAAAACATCGGCCCAGGCCGTGCCGTTTTCGGCGGGTTGAATATTTTTTGCCGGGATAACGCGACCCTCGTCGATAAAGGTCGCGACCATGGCGTTGGCTGGTTCACGGTACAGCGTTTGCGGCGTAGCAAACTGCATCACCTGGCCCTCGTTCATCACCACGACACGGTCAGCCATCGCCATCGCTTCCTGCTGATCGTGGGTGATATACAAAAGCGTTGCGCCGGTGTGCTGATGAAAACGCCGGAACTCTTCTTCCATCGCCGCACGTAAATGCACATCAAGATTTGCCAGCGGCTCATCCAGCAGCACCACGCCGGGGCGTGTGACCAGGCAACGTGCCAGTGCCACACGTTGTCGCTGACCGCCGGACAAATCGGAAGGACGGCGTATGGCGTAATCGCTCAGCCCCACCAGCGCCAGCGCATCCTGCGTTCGCGTGCGTCGTTCATGGCGATCCATCCCCGCCACTTTCAGGCTGTACGCTACGTTTTCTTCCACCGACATATGCGGCCACAGCGCGTAGTTCTGAAACACAATGCCCAGATCGCGCTTTTCCGCTGGAACATGGACGTCGGTGGATGAAAACAGTCGTTCACCGACGATGATTGTGCCGCTGTTTACCGGCTCGAATCCCGCGATGGTACGCAGCAACGTGGTTTTGCCACAGCCTGAGGGACCGAGCACGGCAACAAACTCACCGTGATGAATATGCAGCGAGACGTCATTGAGCACCGGCTGAGTGGTAAAGGATTTACTCAGGTGGGAAATCTGTATGGCAGACATGCGTCGGATGTTTCCTCAAAGCGGCACTGGCCCGTTCAATGAGGAAACAAATTACTGCGGTTTTGTGACTGTTTTATGAACCGGTGGAGAAGGTTTGGTTCGACACGACATGGCAGGAGAAGACATAAATGCGATATAGCTTCCTGATTAAAATGAATCACTTCCTTTTAATTAAAACACATTATAAATCAATGCAATATCTGAAGAGTTCTGAATAGAAAAAAGATTATCTATAAGAAACAATCATTTTCCATACGCGGCGATAAATTCTCCGGCAATCGCCACGGCAATTTCTGCCGGGAGTTTGCCGCGCACATCGGGCAGCCCCACCGGGCAACGCATTCTCGCCAGTTGCTCAGACGAAATCCCTTTGCCCGATAAACGGTAATCAAAGCGTTTACGCTTGGTATCCGAGCCAATCAGGCCAAAGTAGCGGAAATCGCCGCGCTTCAGGATGCGCTCACTCAGAGCGAAATCCAGCTGGTGATCGTGCGTCAGCACCATGAAATAACTGTCAGCGGGCATCTGCGCCACCGTGCTTTCGGGTTCCTCATCCACAAGGCAGGTGACTTGCGGGTCCACCTGTGCCGGAAACTCACTGGCACGGGCATCTACCCAGGTAATGCGACAGGGTAAGGTGCTGAGAATGTTCACCAGTGCCCGCCCGACATGACCTGCGCCGTAAACCACAACGTGCGGTTGCGGTTGCCCCAGCGGTTCAAGCAACACCGACGCCATGCCTCCGCAACATTGTCCGAGCCGCGCCCCTAATGAAAAGCGTTCGAAGCGGCTGGTTTTCGCACCCTGCTGCAACATCTCGCGGGCAATGGCTGTAACCTGAAACTCAAGATTGCCGCCGCCCAGCGTATAAAATTGCTGGTCAGCGGTGATCAGCATTTTGCTGCCTGCATCACGCGGCGTGGAGCCCTGATTCTCCACCAGCGTCGCCACCACGCACGGTTCTCCGCGACGTTGCAGGTCATGTAAACGCGTTACCCAGTCATCAGTACGCATGAGAACCCCCGTCAGCCGGCAATTTTTGCGCTAGCCATAGCGGAATGAGTGACAACGTCACCCTGAAAATGCATCTGATTTATGGCGTTAAGCACTCTTTCCGGTGTGGCAGGTGCATCAAGGTGCGGATGTACACGATAACCGGCCAGGCTGGCGACGGCATCTTTGATGGCACACCAGACGGATATCCCGAGCATAAACGGCGGTTCACCCACGGCTTTGGAATGGAAAACGGTATCTTCCGGATTCTTACGGTTCTCCACCAGTTTCACGCGCAGATCCTGCGGAATGTCGCCAATTGCCGGAATTTTATACGCCGCCGGACCACTGGTCATTAAGCGCCCTTTGTCATTCCACACCAGCTCCTCCGTGGTCAGCCAGCCCATGCCCTGCACGAATCCGCCTTCCACCTGACCGATATCAATCGCCGGATTCAGTGAGTCGCCGACGTCATGCAGAATGTCTGCCCGCAACAGCCTGTATTCACCGGTCAGCGTATCGACCAATACTTCCGCGCAAGCCGCGCCGTAGGAGAAATAATAAAACGGATGCCCGGCGGCTTTACTGCGGTCATAGAAAATCTTCGGTGTTTTGTAATAGCCGGTGCTGGACAGCGGCACCTGATTCAGCCAGCACTGGGTCGCCACCTGTTCAAAACTGAAATACTGATTTTTAACGCGCACCTGACCGTTGCTGAAGGTGATGTCAGTTTCCTGTGCATCATGAACACGCATCAGCATCTCAACCATGCGCCCTTTGATGATTTCTGCCGCGTTTTGCGCCGCTTTACCGTTCAGGTCAGCGCCGGATGACGCTGCCGTCGGCGAGGTATTGGGCACTTTACCGGTATCAGTCGCGGTGATCTGAATCCGGGTGATATCCACCTGAAACACCTCAGCCACCACCTGCGCGACCTTGGTATTCAGCCCCTGTCCCATCTCGGTGCCACCGTGATTGAGCTGAATACTGCCATCGGTATACACCAGCACCAGCGCGCCTGCCTGATTGAGGAAACTGGCGGTGAAGGAGATACCAAATTTTACCGGCGTCAGCGCCAGCCCCTTTTTCAGATAAGGGCTGCTGCGGTTAAATTTCGTGACAGCGTCACGTCTTGCGGTGTATTCCGCGCTATCCTCCAGTTGCTGCGTCATCTCCTGCAACAGGTTTTGCCCGACGGGCTGGTGATAATGCGTAACGTTGCGGACTTCCTGACCGTAGTAATTATTTTTGCGTACCGTCAGCGGATCCAGACCCAGTTCGCGGGCGATATGATCAACGATGTGCTCAATCGCCACAATGCCCTGCGGGCCGCCAAATCCGCGGTAAGCGGTGTTCGACGCCAGATGAGTTTTACAGCGATAACCGGTGATCAGCGCATCGCCGAGGTAATAGGCGTTATCGGAATGGAACATGGCGCGATCGACGATAGAACCGGAGAGATCCAGCGAATAACCGCAGTTGGCCGCCAGTTTAATGTCGATACCGTGAATGACGCCGTCATCGGTAAACCCTACGTCATAGCTGACATGAAACGGATGGCGCTTGCCGGTGATCAGCATGTCATCCTGACGCGACAGCCGCATCTTTGCCGGACGTCCGGTCAGATGCGCCGCCAGCGCGGCAAGGCAGGCTGCACCAGCGGCCTGCGTCTCTTTGCCGCCAAAACCCCCGCCCATGCGTCGCATATCAACCACGACTTTGTGCATCGGCAAATCCAGCACCGAGGCCACCAGTTTCTGCACTTCTGTCGGATGCTGTGTCGAGCTGTACACCAGCATCGCGCCGTCTTCGCCGGGCATCACTGAGGCAATCTGCGTCTCGAGATAAAAATGCTCCTGGCCGCCAATTTCCAGTTCGCCCTGTAAACGGTGCGGCGCACAGGCCAGCGCCATTTCCGCGTCCCCGCGTTTATGCTGATGCGGTTCTTCGACGTAATGTTCCAGCGCCAGCGCCTGTTTTACCGTCAGCACCGCGTCACGCGGCTGATACTCCACTTTCGCCAGCGCCACCGCCGCACGGGCGGCTTCCATTGAGGTTGCCGCCACCACCAGCACAATCTGGCCGACATACTGCACTGTGCCCTGCGCCATCAGCGGATCACCATGGGTCAGCGGCGCAATGTCCAGATTGCCGGGCACATCCTGTGCAGTCATCACCCGCACCACACCCGGTACGGCGTAACAAGGTTCGGTATCAATATGCAAAATGTCAGCATGCGCATGAGGGCTGAGCAGCGGCACCAGATGCAGCTGACGGGGGAATTCCAGCCGGTCATCGATATACACCGCTTCACCGCTGACATGTTTCTCCGCGCTTTCATGTTTCTGGCTTTTGCCCACGCCGCTCTGCAACCCTGTGCGGAACAACGCTTCCATCTCAGCCTGAGAAAGTGATGGTTTCGATTCAGACATAATGTGTTACCCGCATCAGTGTTTCAGGAGAAGTCATTTCGATATGGCAGCGGCGCAGCAGATTTTTCGCCACCTGCATGCGGTATTCCCGGCTGGCACGAAAATCACTGATTGGCGTGAAATCCAGTTCCAGCGCCTGACAGGCCCGCTCGACAGTTGCCGTCTGCCACGGCTGACCAAGTAATTGCGCCTCACAGCCGCTGGCCCGTTTCGCCACTTCCGCCATGCCGCCAAACGCCACGCGTGCATGCACCACCACGCCATTTAGCACTTCAATATGCAACGCCGCGCAGACCGCAGAAATATCGTCCTCCAGCCGTTTCGACACTTTATAAACCCGTAACTGGCGTGCCGCCGGGGTATTGCGGGGAATGCGGATTTGTTCAATAAATTCGCCCGGCCGCAACGCAGTTTTGCGATAACCGAGGAAGAACTGATCCAGCGGTAACTCCCGTTGTTCAGCGCCACGCCGCAGCAGCAGCGAAGCGCCGAGCGCCAGCAACACCGGCCCGCCGTCACCGATTGGCGAAGCGTTGGCGATATTGCCGCCGAAGGTCCCCTGGTTGCGAATTTGTTGTGATGCAAACCGTTCAAGCAGTTCGCCAAACGCCGGGAACTCTTCATGTAAAAACGGCATACAGGCGCTGAGCGGCGCGGCGGCGCCAATATGAATAGCCTGACCGGTCAGCGTAATTGCCTTGAGTTCGGGAATATGACTCAGCGAAATCAGCTTCGGCAGGCGCTGATAACGTTGTGTGACTTCCAGCGCCAGATCGGTACCGCCTGCCACCAGACGGGAATCCGGGCAGGCAAGATAACGTCCGGCCAGTTCATCAATAGTCACCGGCTGTTCAGTCGCGGATATCGCGGCGAGTTTTTCCAGCGTTTGCCGGGCATCAGCATCAAACTGATCGGCCTGCGGGGCTTCACAAATGGCTTTCGCTGCATCCATGATTGGCCGGTAACCCGTGCAGCGGCAAAGATTGCCGGAAAGGGTTTCCTGCACGCCTTCAACCGTAAAAACAGGTTTATTTTTTTCCATCGCAAACAGTGACATCACAAAACCCGGCGTGCAGAAACCGCATTGCGAAGCGTGATTATCCACCATCGCCTGCTGTACATGATGAAGCTCGCCGCGATATTTCAGATCTTCAACCGTAATAAGCTGTTTGCCATGCACCGCAGGCATAAAGGTCAGGCAGGCGTTGACCGTGCGGTATTGCAGTTGCTCACCCTGCTTTTCTGCCAGCACCACCGTACAGGCGCCGCAGTCACCGGAGGCACAGCCTTCTTTGGTACCACAGCGCCCTGCATCGCGGCGCAGATATTGTAAAACGGTGGTGTCAGCGGGCAGATTTTCCGTGTGGATCCTGCCGTTCATCAGAAATTGGATCATGATCATATCCTTCAAAAATCACTGGTTTGCTCCCTCCCCTGCGAAGGGGAGGGTTGGGGTGGGGTTTTAAAGCAAAATCAAAAAGTTGATGTATGCTTTGACTGGGAGTTTGCCCTTAATACCCCCTCCCGGCCTCCCCCTTCGCAGGGGGAGGAGCAAAGGCTTTACAGCCATTCAGAATCAGTGTCGTAACCTCACCAATAATGTGTTCACGCGCCTGTTCATCGCCGTCGAAATTGCCGTACATATGCTTCACCTGCACCGCAAAATCGGCGTAATACTGCGTCACCGCCCAGATATGCATGATGAAAAGACGGGCATCCAGCGCACGGATTTTCCCCTGCTCAATCCACTGATGGATCAGGTTCTCTTTGCCGGTGATATTCTGCGTGGCCAGCGGCCAGTACTTATGCAGATAGTGACCGCCGCCGAGTACCTCACTGGTGAAAATGCGCGACAGTTGCGGCTGATCGAACGAGAAATTCAGCTTATTGCGGATATAACGGCTGAGCACCGCCTCGGGTTCGCTGAGGGACGGGTCGAACTGAATGATATCGCCCCAGACTTTCAGCACTTTCTGCAAGAGCTCTTCGTACAACTCTTCTTTGCCCGCGATGTAGTAATGCAACTGGGCTTTTTTGATCCCGGCGCGCTGAGCAATGGCCTGAGTGGTTGCCCCCTGAAAACCTTTTTCACTGAATTCTGCAATGGCCGCCGCGTGGATATTTTCCAGGGTGCGTTCACGCGCAAGGCGGACTTTACCGCCGGTATCACTGTTCATCATGCTGAGAGTTCCTCCCGCTGAGCATCCCGTACATACGCCGGTTCGCCGTCAACGTAGGTGCAATACACATTACGGTCATCACCCAGCGTCATCAGCACAAACAGCTTTTCAGCCAGCGTTTTACTGTTGGTGGAACGTAATTTTTGCAGCGCACTGACACCCGGTTCGAGCACCACAAAATCAGCCTCTTTACCGGTACTAAAGTTGCCGATTTTATCGTCGAGGTGCAGCGCCCGTGCGCCGCCGAGTGTGGCGTGATAGAAGGCTTCGAATGCAGATAAACGGTAACGCTGCAGTTGTCCGACTTTGTAGGCTTCTGACAGCGTTTCCAGCATGTTGAAGGTGGTGCCCGCACCGACGTCCGTGCCCATGCCGACGCGAATTTGTTTCTGCCAGGATTTCTGCAAATTAAACAGACCGCTGCCCAGAAACAGATTAGACGTCGGGCAAAAAGCGATAGTCGAATCGGTGTCGTGCAGGCAATCCCATTCACTGTCATCCAGATGCAGACAGTGTGCAAACACGCAACGTTCGCCGGTCAGTCCGTACTGATGATAAACGTCGAGATAATGCTGATGTTCAGGGTGCATTTCTTTCACCCAGGAGAGTTCGGCGACGTTTTCGCTCAGATGGGTATGCATGTACACGTCGGGGAATTCCTGCTTAAGCAGCCGCACTTTTTGCAGCAGTTCAGGCGAAGATGTTGGCGCAAAACGCGGCGTCAGCGCATAGCTCAGACGCTGGCGGTTATGCCAGCGCGCAATCAGCCCGCGCGTGTCGCGTTCACTTTCTTCAGGGGTTTCCAGCAGGGCGTCGGGGGCGTTTTTGTCCATCATCACTTTGCCCGCCACCAGCCGCATATTGATGTCGGAGGCTTCTTTAAACAGGGCATCGACGGACTGCGGATGAACGGTGCCAAACACCAGCGCCGTGGTGGTCCCGTTAAGCAGCAACTGACTGATGAAGAATTTCGACATGCGCCTGGCGTAATCCGCGCAGTGATATTGTTGTTCGGTCGGGAAGGTATAGCGCGTCAGCCATTCGAGCAACTGCTCGCCGTACGCGCCGATCATTTCGGTCTGCGGATAGTGAATATGCGTATCGACAAAGCCCGGGACGATCAGCTTGTCGCGATAATCATCAATTTCCAGAACAGCGGTTTTACGTACCAGCGCCAGCTTGCCCTCACCTTCCTGCCAGCTTCCCAGCCAGATGATTGTGCCGCCGCTGAGCAACATCAGGCCGTCTTCGATATAACGCACCTGCGCTTCTAAATCTTCCGGCCGTAATACCGGCTCGCGGATATCGAAGAAATTTCCGCGGACGGCGCGGGTGATGATCTGACTCATGGCATTGTCCTTCTCTGCAACATTCTCGTTCACGATTGATAACAGAACATTTGCAAAGCTTATGCCAAATCTGACCAACCGGTCAGATCAAAGAGTCAGACCGGTTGGTTCGAAAATTTCAATACCGGATCGAAAATAATTCATTTAGCTATGCCAGACATCTTCTGATGCGTGCGTGTGATAACATTTAGCCCCATCAGAAATCATTAATTAATCTCTATCTTTATGACTACAAAACACATGACATGTAATTTTCATCTTGACCAGATGGCATTTTTAAAAACACAAACCAGGGATATATCAGTTTCAGGTTATGGCGTATGTGCCGGGATGGTAAGTTCATGGATCCAGCATGAACTTTCTGAGAAACCTCAATCTTTTTTATTCTATAAAAACACTTATAACTTTATTTCCCGCCAACGCGCATTAACCTGTAAGTACCTGATATCTGGAAAAATAAACCTGGCTTTCAACAGCGACTTATTTTACCCGATAAGACAAGTTGATTTAAAAACAAATGATTTTCAGTCATTTGCAAGATCCACCATCAGGGGTGTTTTCAGTATCGTTGTTTATTCAAAAAATGGTTACTCACACTGCATTGGCATGAGCATACATAAAGGGACTTATAAAATATTTGACCCCAATCTGGGTGAGTTTGAGATAACAAAAAGCAGAAGTTTTTCTTCTTTTATTTGTCAGGACTGGATATCAAAAAAATATCCCCCTTCACGCACACCCTATTTGCAGATAACACAATATAAATCAAAGCACTTAAACATCACTACTTCAACAGCACTTCATATTGCGGATTGAATTCATCAAATATTGGCAACGCGGCAGCACCGAGCGCGGGTGTGTCGCTGCCGGACATCCCGAGGCGAATGCGTGCACTCTGCGCGTACCGGCTGCGCACCGAATTATACAGGGGCGTCAGGCGCTTAATCAGCTTTTCCACCAATGGTTTAGGCATGGTGCCGCCGATAATCACGCTCTGCGCATCGAACACGCATTCCATAATATTGATGGCCTGGAGTGCCGGTTCGACGGCAGTATCAAGCCATTTATCGAACACTTTTTCATCGACTTTCAGCAGATCTTCGGGCATGGCCGACATCGGATCCAGTCCGCAGGCTTCATACGCCGCCTGCAAAGAAACATAACGTTCGAGGCAGCCTTTGTTGCCGCAATAACATTCTCGCCCGCCCGGTTGCACCACAATGTGGCCGACTTCGCCCGCATTGTGTGCATGACCGGTGTAAATCCGTCCGTCGGTGAAGATGCCGGCACCCAGCCCGGTGCCGATATACAGATACACAAACGACGATAATTGCTTGGCCACACCGTGAAAACGCTCACCGATTGCGGCTACCGTCGCATCGTTTTCCAGCGTCACCGGCCAGCCGGTCGCGGCGCTTAAACGCGCTTCAATATCAATATTATCCCAGCCGTGCAACGTGGTCGGCCCTTGTGAGGAAATGCCTTCTACGCCAAACGGCCCCGGCATCACCACACCCACGCCTAATATTTTTCGCCAGTCAATTTTCACCTGTTGGCGCATTTCTTGCAGAACCTGATCGATAAGAGCCAGCGTGGGCTCTGGCTGCGGTTTCTGTACATGGATCAGTTTGCGAAAGCGAACAGTTCCGGTCAGATCCACCAGCACAGTCAGCAGCGACTGATGATCAAGATGGATGCCTATTGAATAGGCGCTGTCAGGATTGAGTGTCAGTGGCGTTGCTGGCTGACCACGCCCTCCCGCACGGCGCGGCAGGTGGGAAGACAGGATACCCGCCTGCTCGAGTTCGGTGGCAATGTTGGAGACCGTTTGGGGGGTGAGCGACGTCAGCCGGGCGATTTCAGCGCGGGTCAGTTCACCGTTAAGGCGAATGGCTTCGATCACCACCCGACGATTGTGAGCACGGGCGTGCTCAAGATTGGTACCAGACGTTGTTATCACATCCCTCTCCACGGTGAAGACCTTGCGGGCAGTATGTGGCCAGTGATTACAGCAATCAAATTGATTTTATTAACCCGTCATACTTCGTATTGCAGATGCGTTGGTTGCGCGCACTCACCCCGGTCACCCAGGTATCTATGCTCCGGGGATTCGTGCCTTACCGCCTTCCTGCAACCCGAATTATTTAGGGTTAACCTGGGATGATATGAATATGACGGTGGCATCACAGCTTTGAATGTTATTGCCATGTTAATAATAATCGCCAGTCATTATTTAGATTTGAATCATCCGTGTAGCACACGTTTTATACCCAAGATAATTCGGGTTGCAGAAAGGCGGCAAGCGAGTGAATCCCGATGAGCTGACATAAGTCAGTGATTCGGGTGATGGAGCGTAGCCAACGCATCAGCAGCCCGAAGTATGAAGGGTAAATCCGGCAGGGACGCAGGGACTGGCAGAGTTATGCCTTCCCATTTTTTTTAGCCGATTAAAGCAATCAAATTGATTTAATAAACCTAACCCTGTTTCGGAGAATGACGATGAGCCTACGATTTACCCCTGCGGCCACCCTGTGCGCCCTCTCTGCCCTCACCCTGGGATATTCCGCCAGCGCGCTGGCCGATACGACGCTCAGTGCCTTATTTATGACTCAGGCGGCGTACAGCGAAGCGGATATCCGCGCAATGACCGCCGAGTTCACCAAACAGCATCCGGATATCAAAGTGAACCTGGAGTTTGTGCCGTATGAAGCCCTGCACGACAAAATCGTCGCCGCACGCGGTGCCGGTGACAAAGGTTATGACGTGGTGCTGTTCGATGCGATCTGGCCTGCTGAATTTAACAAATACGGCCTGTTGCAGGATGTCACGGCGCGTATTCCGGCTGAAGAAAGCAATAAGATTTTTGACGGCGCGATTTCTACCGTGACCTACAAAGATAAACGCTGGGGGATGCCGTGGATCCTCGACACCAAATATCTGTATTACAACAAAGCCATGCTGGCCAAAGCCGGGATCACTACCCCGCCCGCCACCTGGGCTGATGTTGAAAAGCAATCTGAGATCCTGAAAGAAAAAGGCATCGTGAAATATCCGCTGGTCTGGAGCTGGTCACAATCCGAAGCGCTGTTGTGCGACTACACCACGCTGGTGTCGGCGTTCAAAGGGGATTTCTACAAAGACGGCAAACTGAATTTCACCAATTCCGGCGCGATGAAAGCCATCAGCTACATGAAAGAGACGCTGGATAAAGGGCTGACTAACCCGAATTCGCGTGAATATCTGGAAGAAGATGTGCGTAAGTCGTTCTCCAACGGTGATGCGGCTTTCGCACTGAACTGGACCTACATGTACAACATGGCGAACGACCCGAAACAGAGCAAAGTCGCGGGTGACGTGGGGGTCATTCCGGCACCGGGTGAAACCGCAGGCGGCGCATCCGGCGTTAACGGGTCGATGGGATTGGGCATCGCCAAAGCCAGCGCACATCCGGACCAGGCATGGGAATACATCAGCTACATGACGTCGCAGCCAGTGCAGAACAAATACGCCAAACTGAGTCTGCCAATCTGGAAATCGTCTTATGAAGATCCGGCGGTGCAGAAAGATCAGGAGCAGTTGATCGCGGCGGCGAAAACCTCGCTGAATGTGATGTTGTCGCGCCCGGTTACAGCAGATTACTCCCGTCTGTCGAACATCTTGCAGCAAAACATTCAGGCGGTATTGCAGGGTAAAACCCCGGCTCAGGATGGTATGGAAGCCGCAACCAAAGCCGCTGATCGTTTACGTTAAGTTTTAAAGCCAACACTATAATAGCCCGCCCGGTTCCGGCCGGACGGGCTGGGAAAAGATATGCTGACATTACCCCAACGCGAGAAACGTCAGGCCTGGTTGCTGCTTGCGCCCATGCTTCTGATGATGTTCTTACTGACCGCCTGGCCGCTCGCCCGCACGTTGTGGCTCAGCTTTACGGATGCCGGGTTAATCGGCGACGGTTCTGCGCCCAACTGGGTGGGGAGCGAGAATTTCATCTATGCGCTGACGGATCCGGATTTTCGCGCCGCACTCTGGCGGACGCTCTATTTCACTGTCGTCTCAGTGGTTATTGAAGGCATCATCGGCGTGCTGGTCGCGCTGTTGCTGAACCAGCCGTTTTGGGGACGCAGCGCTCTGCGCGTGCTGGTGATTCTGCCATGGGCATTGCCGACTATCGTCAACGCCACCCTGTGGCGGCTGAACTTTAATCCCGATTACGGCAGCATTAACGCCCTGCTTTCTCAGCTCGGGCTGATTGACGCCTACCGTAGCTGGCTCGGCGATCCGTCTTCGGCGATCAATGCCGTGATGTTCGCGGATATCTGGAAAAACTATCCGCTGATCACCCTGCTGGTGCTGGCGGCGCTGCAAACCATTCCGGAAGATTTATTCGAAGCCGCACGGCTCGACGGCGCATCGGCTTTCCGCCGTTTTCGTAAAATCACCTTACCGGCGATTGCCGCACCGCTGGCCGTCGCGCTTGTCCTGCGCACCATCGACGCCTTCAAAATCTTCGACATCATTTATGTCATGACCCGTGGCGGGCCGCTCGACAGCACCAAAACCGTCAGTTTCTTTGTCTATCAGGAATCGTTCAGTTATCTGCGCGCTGGCAGCGGTGCTGCGTACGCGATACTCATGACGCTGATCTGCGCACTGCTGATCATGATTTACATGGTGATGTTACTGCGTCAGCGCCGTTCAGGGAGCAACGAATGAAACAAAAAATCCGGCTCGTTTTACGTTACTTTGCGGCGCTGATGGTGGCCGTTTCGATTCTTGCCCCGCTGCTGTGGATGTTCCTGATGAGCGTCAGCTCTGCGGAAGATCTGACCCGCATTCCGCTGGAATGGCTGCCGCGCCACTGGGATTTCAACCGTTATACCCGCCTGCTGACCTTACAGGCCGGAACGCCCGGTGCGCTGTTCCTGCATGCGCTCGGCAACAGTGTGCTGGTCGCCTGTGGTGCCACACTGGTGTCGTTGATGCTGGCGATACCGGCGGCCTATAGCTTCTCGCGCTATCCCGGTCGCGACGGCTGGCTGTTTGGCAGCCTGGCGATTTACATGGTTCCGCCGGTGGCGTTTGTGCTGCCGCTGTATTTCATCCTGCAACAGCTTGCGCTGCTCAATACCCATCTCGGGCTGATTCTGGTGTATTGCTCGATGATCCTGCCGTTCCTCACCTGGATGCTGAAAAACCAATTTGACGCGCTGCCGGTGGATATCGAACAGGCATCGCGTCTCGACGGGCTGCGTTACTGGCAAGTATTGCTGCGCATCACCCTGCCGCTGGCAAAACCGGCGCTGGGTGCATCGGCGATGTTTGGCTGGTTGCTGGCCTGGGATGAATTTTTCTACGCCCTGCTGTTTACCAACAATATCGACGCCCAGACGCTGCCGGTCACCATCGCCGGATTCACCGCCGGGCGCGCCACTGACGACGGTCTGATTGCCGCTGTCGGGATCCTTGCGGCCATTCCGCCGCTCTTTATTGCGCTCTGGCTGCAAAAAACCATGGTCAGCGGGTTGACCGCCGGCGGCAGCAAGGGCTGAAAATGAACATCAGGGAAACCTCATCAATGACAACAAAACCTCTGACCCGCGCCACGCTGTATGTGACGGGCAATATCAACGTGGATTTGATCATGAGCACGTTGCACGAATGGCCGAAAAAAGGCACGGAAGCGATGCTCGAAAGCAGTTCACTGCGCCCCGGCGGGTCGGCGGGAAACTGCGCGCTGGCACTCTCTGCGCTCGGTTCCCCTTTTCGTCTGGTGGCAAATCAGGGCAATGACCAGTTCAGCGGCTGGCTGGCAGGTATGTTCCCGGAAAGCGCCTCACGCTGGCCGACCTGCGATTGCGAAACCTCGCTGACCTTTGGTGTGACACATCCTGATCACGAAAGAACATTTTTCAGTAATCAGGGGCATATTGTGCGCCTGTCCATGCAGGACGTTCTGGGGCAAATCCCTGAAACGGCACAGGCCGGAGACTGGGTATTGCTGTGCGGCACCTGGCTGTGTACCGCGCTTTACACTGACTATCCGCAACTGCTGGCAGCGCTGAAACAGCGTGGTTATCAGGTGGCTGTCGACAGTGGCTGGCCGCCGGAAGACTGGAGCGATGCGTTGCGTGAACAGGCGGCAAAATGGCTGCCATTCTGCGATGCGCTGCTGCTCAATGAAGTCGAAACACTCGGGCTGGCCGACGCCACCACACTGGACGCCGCCGCGCTGACGTTGCTGGAGCAGATGGCGGACAACGCCTTTTGCGTGGCGAAATGCGGGCCGGAGGGGGCGCGTCTGTGGGCCAAAAATCTGACGCTGCATCAGCACGCCGAACCGGTCGGGGTGGTCGATACCATCGGTGCCGGAGACAGTTTTAATGCCGGGTTTTTATCCGCGCTGATTTATGGCCTGCCGCCTGCCACGGCGCTGCAATGGGGGGTTCGCGTTGCCGGTTGTGCTATCAGCAGTTCCCCGCGCCGTTACCCTGACTGGCAATCACTTTTTGGCCTTGTGGAGAAAATCTAAATGGCTCTGGTAGAACTGGTAAAAGTCGCCAAACATTATGGCAAAGTGCAGGTGCTGAAACCGCTGGATCTGACCATCCCTGACGGCAGTTTCACCGTGCTGGTCGGCCCCTCGGGCTGTGGAAAATCCACCTTACTTCGCCTGCTGGCCGGGCTGGAATCCCTGTCTGACGGCGACATTCTGCTCGATAAACAGCAGATCAATAATTTTGACCCCGCCGATCGTGATATTGCGATGGTATTCCAGAGTTACGCACTGTATCCGCATCTTACCGTGGCCGAAAACATGGCGTTCCACATGCAGGTGAAGAAGGTGCCGAAAGCCGAACAACAGGCCAAAGTGCTACAGGCCGCAAAAGTGCTGGGTATCGATCACTTACTGAAACGCCTGCCGAAAGATTTGTCCGGCGGTCAGCGCCAGCGTGTGGCGATGGGTCGTGCGCTGGTGCGTAATCCAAAAGTGTTTCTGTTCGATGAGCCCCTTTCCAACCTAGATGCCCAGTTACGTATGGAACTGCGCGCAGAAATCAAATCGCTTCATCAGCAGTTCCGTACCACCACGGTATATGTGACCCATGATCAAATCGAAGCCATGACGCTGGCCGATAATATCGTGGTGATGAAAGACGGTTTTATCGTACAACAGGGCGATCCGTTGTCGATTTACGATAAGCCGGTAAATACCTTTGTGGCGCGTTTTATCGGTTCACCGCCCATGAATCTGCTCAGCGGCGTCTTCCGCAATATTGACGGTCAGCCAGGTGTGAACTGTAATCAGTTGTGGTTCGCACTGCCGGAGAAGTGGGCGTTGCAGGCACGGCACGCTGAGGGAGAACCCGTCACGCTCGGCCTGCGTCCGCACGATTTAAAACCGGCAGAGCACAGTACCCAACCTGCCGCCACATTACGGTTGCTGGAAGTGACCGGAGAAAGCAGCCTGTTGCACATCGACTGGTGCGGTTTCCCGCTGCACGTTCAGTTCGCCGGACGCGCCCGTATCAGCGCCAGTCAGCCGCTGTATCTCGATGCCAACCGCGAGGCGATCCATCTGTTTGATGCCCAGACCGGTGAACGGCTGGCAGAGGATCTGCGGTAAAAATGACGCTCAATGGAGATAAACTATGGAATACCGTCTGTTAGGCCGGTCTGGCCTGAAAGTTTCAGTTCTCAGCCTGGGTACCATGACGTTTGGTGGTCAGGGGAAATTTGCCAAAACCGGGCAAACTGACGTTGAGGCCGCACAACGTCAGACAGGATTATGTCTTGATGCCGGGATTAATCTGTTCGATACCGCCGATGTCTATTCAGGCGGTGAATCGGAAGTGATCCTCGGTAAAGCACTGGGCAACAAACGTCACGACGTGCTGGTGGCCAGTAAAGCCCGCTTTCCAATGGGTGAAGGCCCGAATGACCGTGGTTCGTCCCGTCACCATATTCTGCGCGCTTGTGAAGCCAGCCTGAAACGTCTGAACACGGATTATCTGGATTTATATCAGTTGCATGAATGGGACGGCCTGACGCCACTGGAAGAAACGCTGCGGGCGCTCGACGATCTGGTCAGCAGTGGCAAAGTGCGTTACGTCGGTATCTCTAACTTCTCCGCCTGGCACGTGATGAAAACGCTGGGCGTGGCCGACGCTAACCACTACATCCGCCCGGTCAGTCAGCAAATCCATTACACCCTGCAGGCGCGTGAAGCTGAATATGAGTTGCTGCCTGCCGCGCAGGATCAGGGGCTGGGCGTGCTGGTCTGGAGCCCGCTGGCAGGCGGCCTGCTTTCCGGTAAATATCGCCGCAATCAGGCGGCACCGGAAGGCACCCGTCATCTGGCCGACTGGGGCGAACCGCCGGTGCGTGATGAAAGTGCGCTGTACGACGTGGTCGATGTGCTGGTGGATATCGCTGAAGCCCGTGGCGTTTCTGCGGCGCAGATTGCGCTGGCCTGGCTGATTGCCCGTCCGCAGGTGACCTCGGTGATTGTCGGGGCGCGCAACGACACGCAGTTGCAGGATAACCTGCTCGCCGCTGATTTAACCCTCAATAACGAAGAAATTGAACGACTTAATCAGGTCAGCCAGTTACCTTTGTTGTATCCTTACTGGCATCAGGCGCAGACCGCACCGGATCGCTTGTCTGTAGCGGATTTATCGCTGATCGCGCCCTATCTGAAAAAGTAACTGCAACAAAATGATACGCACTGAGACCGGTTGACTATGCCGGTCTCGTTATTTTTGTGTTAATACTTAAAGAGTTTCTTTAGTGGGCCTCGTGCACACCTTGCTTAAAAACAGAGGAATACCGGGATGATTATTTTTGTTACCGGCGCAACTGCCGGATTTGGTGCTGAAATCGCACGTAAATTTGTTAAAGAAGGCCATAAAGTGATTGCTACCGGTCGCCGTAAAGAGCGTCTGGATGACCTGAAAGCCGAACTGGGAGACGCGCTGTACGCTGTTGAACTGGACGTGACTAACCGGGCTTCTATTGAAGAAGCTATTGCCAGCCTGCCTGCTGACTGGCGTAACATTGATGTTCTGGTTAACAACGCCGGTCTGGCACTCGGTCTGGAAAAAGCGGATAAAGCCTCGCTGGAAGACTGGGATAAAATGATCGACACCAACACCAAAGGGCTGGTGTACATGACCCGCGCCGTGTTGCCGGGCATGGTTGAACGCAACACCGGGCATGTGATCAACATCGGTTCCACCGCAGGCAACTGGCCATACGCAGGCGGCAACGTGTATGGCGCGACCAAAGCGTTTGTGCGTCAGTTCAGTCTGAACCTGCGCACCGACCTGCATGGCACCCACGTTCGCGTCACCAATATCGAGCCGGGCCTGTGCGGTGGTACTGAATTCTCCAGCGTGCGCTTTAAAGGCGACGACGAGAAAGTCAGTAAAACCTACGATAACACTAATCCGCTCACCGCAGCCGATGTGGCCGAATCCGTATTCTGGGTATCCACCCTGCCGGCACACGTCAACATCAACAGCATCGAAATGATGCCGGTCAGCCAGTCTCTCGCCGGTTTGCAGGTACATCGCGAAGGGTAATATTGCACCCTGACTGACACGAAAAGCAGCTCCGGCTGCTTTTTTATTATCTGCCTTTTATCAGTGCGCACAAAAAAGGCGCGGCAACCTGCCCGCGCCTTTCCGACATCCGGCAACCGAAAACGTATTACGCGCTCAGCCAGCCCAGTTTAATCACAAACAGAATCGACAAGACGATAAGCGCAGAATTCAGCTCACGCCAGCGACCGGTCAGCAGTTTTGCCAGCGTCCAGGTGATGAAACCAAATGCGATACCATTGGCGATGGAATACGTGAACGGCATGGTCAGCGCAGTCACGGTAACAGGCGCTGCCACGGTAATGTCTTTCCAGTCGATTTCAGCCAGGCCAGACGTCATCAGAACCGCGATGAACAACAGAGCCGGAGCCGTGGCGAAGGCCGGAACGCTGCCTGCCAGCGGAGCGAAGAACAGGCTCAGCAGGAACAGAATAGCCACCACAATCGCCGTCAGACCGGTACGCCCGCCAGCGCTCACGCCTGCTGCGGATTCGATGTAGCTGGTGGTGGTTGAGGTGCCGAGCAGTGAGCCGAACAACGCCGCCGCACTGTCAGCGACCAGCGCACGGCCCATTTTCGGGATATTGCCGTCTTCATCCGCCAGCCCTGCGCGTTTGGTCACGCCAATCAGGGTGCCGGAGTTGTCGAACACATCCACGAACAGGAACGCGAACACCACGCTAATCAGCGAAACGTTAAACGCGCCTTTGATGTCCAGTTGCATGAAGGTTGGCGCAATGGAAGGTGGCATCGACATTACGCCGCCAAACGGCGAATAACCCAGCGCAATCGCCAGAACGGTCACGGCCAGCACACCGATCAGCACCGCGCCGGTGATTTTACGCGCTTCCAGCACCACAATCAGAATGAAACCGAGCATCGCAAACAGCGGACCCGGCTTGGTCAGATCGCCCAGACCGACCAGCGTCGCCGGGTTAGCGATCACGATACCGGCATTTTCCAGCGCAATCAGCGCCAGGAATAAACCGATACCCGCCGCAATGGCCGAACGCAATGGCAGCGGAATACTGCGGATAATCCATTCGCGGATTTTAAAAATCGATAACGCGAAGAAAATACAGGCTGAAAGGAAAACGGCCCCCAGCGCGATCTGCCAGGTGTAACCCATATGCAGCACCACGGTGTAGGTGAAGAAGGCGTTTAAACCCATGCCCGGTGCCAGTGCAATCGGGTAGTTGGCGATAAAGCCCATCAGTGCGGAACCGATTGCGGCAGCAAGACAAGTCGCCACGAAAACCGAACCTTTATCCATCCCCGTCGCGCCCAAAATAGACGGGTTAACAAACAGAATGTAGGCCATTGCTAAAAATGTAGTGAGTCCAGCCACAATCTCAGTCCGCACGTTAGTACGGTGAGCTTTTAACTTAAATAGTTTTTCTAACATGAGAAGGAATCTCTTGGTCGCGTGATCACTTTCAGTCTGGTGATCAAAAATGC
Source organism: Rahnella sp. CG8 (assembly GCF_023701875.1). NCBI lineage: Bacteria > Pseudomonadati > Pseudomonadota > Gammaproteobacteria > Enterobacterales > Yersiniaceae > Rahnella > Rahnella sp. CG8. The sequence goes on along the minus strand of NZ_JABAED010000011.1, from coordinate 49,361 downwards.
ACGCTTGTTATTAGTGTTGTTTTTCAAAACACACGCGCGCGCACCAGCAGAACGAACGCCACAATTCGTCCCACCATTATCCCGTGGAATACGGCACGCGAGCTTAAACGTGTTTTGACGAACCCTGTCATTGCCCGTTTTGCCTGTAAAACAACCTGAGGTGATTGTTTTACAAAGGGGCATCGCACAATCTAGGAAAAATGAGTGATGCAGTCCATAATAGTTATCTCACTTATTCACTGCATAAATTAGTACACCCATGTCGCCATTCTCCCGTTTTTCGCAATATTTTACCGAAGTCGCCCGAACAGGAAGTTTGCGCAAAGCGGCAGAAGTGCTGCACGTCTCGGCTTCAGCCATAAACCGGCAGATCCTGCAGGCTGAACAAACGCTGGAAACCCCGCTGTTTGAACGCTTACCGACGGGTCTGAAACTGACCTCAGCAGGCGAAATTTTATTCGATGACATTCGCCGCTGGCGGAAAGAATTTTCCCGCACCCGCGAACGTTTCGATGAAATTCAGGGACTGCGACGCGGGCATGTCACCATCTCTATGATTGCCGCTCTCAGCGAAGGCATGGTGGCGGAACTGATTGCCGACGTGGGCGCAGAACACCCTTACCTGACGTTTGACATCCGCATCGAAGACAGCCGGAACATCAGCGAACAGGTCAGTTCAGCGGAAGTGGATTTTGGATTGTTGCTCGATCCCGTCGAACATACCGGGCTGGAAGTACGCGCTTTTGCGGAGTTGCCCATCGGAATTGCGATGCCGGTGGGTCATAAACTGTCGCAGAAGGAATCGTTGTCGTTCAGCGACATCGCCTCCTACCGGCAGATCATTCCCTCCGAACCGCTGATGGTCAATGCCCGCGCCAGACTGCTGTATAACCGCTATCAGTTACTGGAAACGCCGTCGATCGTCTGTAATGACGTGCGCATGATGCGCGAACTTATCCGCAAAGGGGCCGGTGTCGGCGTGCTGAGTTTGTTAGATGTATTGCCAGATTTACAGGAAAAGCGACTGGCGTTTGTGCCGCTTCAGGGCCGCAGCGCCAAACCGCTGACGCTGGCGTTGTGCGTTGCCCCGCGCCGCCAGTTATCCCGCGCGGCGCAAATTGTGATTCAGAAAGTGATTGTGCTGATGGAAAGATTATCGCAATAGCCGTTCACGCCGTTTTCCAGCCAGAAATGATGATCAGCATCCCCGCCAGTGCCACACATGCGCCCAGCCAGTCGGTGGCGCTGAGCTTCACGCCATCGACAAACCGCAGCCACAGCATGGCGGTCATGACATAGACCCCGCCGTAAGCCGCATACACCCTGCCGCTTGCCGCCGGATGCAATGTCAGCAACCAGACAAACGCCGCCAGGCTGAGCGCCCCGGGTAATAAAAGCAGCACATTTGCCCCTTTGCGCAGCCAGAGATAAGGTAAAAAGCAGCCAATGATTTCTGCCAGTGCGGTCGCAAAGAACAGTAAAGACGTTTTGAGCATAATTGGGCCAGGTTTACAGTCCGAAGTTCAATAAGATATCAACCAGTTTACCGGCAGAGGGTGACGTCATTCGGCCGGATGTTATAATGCAATTATTCGCCTGAGCGATGTGTAAATTAAAAGGATGAGCTGATGAATACAACGTTTAAATCCCGACTGACCCGCAGCATTCTGCCTGTGGCTTTGCTGGCTATAACCGCCAGCTGGCAGGCGCCTGCACTCGCGGCCACCAATTGTGCGGGCGGAACCTGTGTCTTTGGCGGTACCGGCAATGATGCCATGACCAACGAAGAAGCACGTCAGAGCAAAGAGCAATGGAATGAAACCCAACGCCTGCGCGCCATGAAAAACCAGCGTAACGAGAAAGACTTCTCCAAATACGACAATTCGATTGATCTGCGCGACAAGTGTCAGGCCAGCCAAAACATCAATGCGTACTGGGAACCGAACACTGAGCGCTGCCTTGACCGTCGTAATGGCCGTCAGTTACTGGCTCCGTAAATCCTATCTGCTAGACTCATAAGTACACTGGTTTTCATAAAAGGAATGAATGATGAAAAAGACACTTTTAGCGGGTCTTGCTGTCGTTATGTTCGCACCGCTGATGGCACAGGCTTCCTGTGAAAGCGTAAAAGCTGACATTACCCAGAAAATCGTGGCAAACGGCTTGCCTGAATCAGGGTTTAAACTCGATATTGTGCCAAATGATCAGGCCGATCAGACTGGCGGGCAGGTCGTGGGCCACTGCGGCAATGACAGTCAGAAGATTGTGTATACCAAAACCGCCGATGCGGGTGACAGTTCAGCGGCAAGTCCTAAGACCGGGACCAGCCAGGATTCACAGTAATATTCGCGGTGATGTCGGAGCGGATATCACCGGCGGTTTATCACTTGCAGTGAAAACCCGATGACCTGATCGGGAACCTTTCGGTTTCTTAATAACAGTTATCATACGATCTTCGCACCGAAACCACCGGGAGAGAAAAGTGCTTTTTCCCTCCCGGATATCCCTTCACGTTTTCAACACACGCTGCCGCTCCGTTCAGCAAGCTTTCTGAAACAACCTTGCCTTTTAAAAAAACAAAACAAGTAAGGTGATGAGTTGCAGCGACTCCTGCCACCATTTCGACTACAATGGTAGCCACTTTCCTCACAGGATGCGGTAAAAATGAAAAGACTGACCCAACAAGATATGACGGAAAGCGAACAGCGTGAGTTAAAAACACTGCTGGACAGAGCCCGTAAAGCACAGGGCCGTGAGCTGACGAATTCGGAAAATAACCGGATTAAAGATGACTACATCGATACGTTGATGGCAGAAAAAGAAAAAGTCGCTGCGAAAGCGCGGGCCGAAAAGCGCCGTAATAAAGCCGTTCCAAGCACTTCTGCAACATACGACTGGACAGCCCGCACTCATCCGCGTGGTCGTCGTTAAACGTTAACTGAACCTCTGCGTTCCTCACGCAGAGGCCTCAGCCCTCAGGCTTCCAGTAATCTGAAACCGTGCGTTCCGTCTTTTTCCAACTGCCCGACCAGCCCGTATTCCCAGTCCAGATAATCCTGCATCGCCTGCGGGCTGACATCCGTGCCTTCGTACGGACGACGATATCTGTCTTGCGCGTCGTCCAGATAAACAGAATCCCCCCGCTCAAGCAGCAACCCGTGGTCGATCCAGCCCACCGTGCCTTTCTCCAGCAAATAAACGGGTTTGCCGGTTAATCCGGCCACTTCCGTGACAGCGTAACGTGCCAGCAAACCGCTGGTGCAGGTGACAACCCAACGCGCTTTCTGCGGTTGTAAGGCAATAATTTGCGGGATATTGCCCCGTGTTGTCCAGACCGCACCCGGAATGCGCCGGTTACGGAAATTCGCGCTGGTGGTGAGATCGATAATGCCGGTATTACCCTCACTCAGCCAGTTCAGCAGTTGTTCCGGTTTGACAGATTCCACAGCCGGTGCGGGCGCAACCCGGGCTTTCCAGTCGCCTTGTTCAGTCAGATCTTCAGCCCTCACTTCGGCGATATACACTTCCCAGTTCATCTGTGCCAGCCATGAGGCCGCCATGCGCGCACGCACACCATCATTATCCACCAGCACTATTCGCGCGCCACGAACGCTGGCATAGTGATCGGTTTCCTGAACCAACTGGCCACCGGGAACGTGTCGCGTGCCTGCCAGATGCCCGGCACGAAACTCTTCTGCCGTGCGCACGTCAAACACGTATAACGTGCGGGAATCATCCTGTTGCCAGTCACGTAATTGTGACAATGTCACTGAACGTACGCCCGCGCGTAAAGCCAGAGTTTGCGCGCCTTTCAGCGCAACCCTGCGTGAGGCTTCACTCAGTGCCGGAAACTGTTTATGTTGCAGGTGCGACAGTGCCTGCCCCGCCAGCGTCCAGCCAATCGTACCGTTACGCAATGCAGACACCGGCTGCGTAAATCCGGCATTAATCAGAGATTGCGTGCCGATAATGCTGCGGGTACGCCCTGCACAATTGATGATCACCTGCGTGTTGTCATCAGGCACCACATCTTTCAGGCGCAGCACAAGTTCGCCTCCCGGTACGCTCACGCCGCCCGGAATACTCATCACCTGATATTCATCAAAACGGCGCACATCCAGCACAGCAATGTTTGCCCCCTGCTGTTGCAATGCCAGCACCTGTTCCGCACTCAGGGACGGTGTCTCGTAATGATGTTCAACCCATTCCCCGAAGGCTTTACTGGGCGCGTTCACATCAATAAATATCTCACCGCCCGCTTCTTTCCAGCCAGCCAGATCACCGGCCAGCAACGCGATATTCTGATACCCCAGCGATTTCAGCAATTGAGCCGCCCGCATGGTTTTACGCTCGCCGCGCTGCACGTCATAAAATTCACCATTGTCATACAACGTAATAGCCGTCAGACGGTTTGGTATGCGATCCAGCACTTCCAGTTCGAGTTTAGACAAAGCCAGATTGGCAGCAAATAAGGGATGTCCGGTGGCAAAGGCCGCTTCTTCACGCAGGTCAACCAGTGCCACATCCTGTCCTTCGAGCAACGCCTCGCGGAGTTCAGAAAAATGGCGCAAAGGCAGTGAATATGAATCAGTCATGATTTTTCTCTTTTGACAGGTCCCAGATATTGGGAAGGTGCGGGCTGGAGTAGCCGGAAATAAAGGTTTTCCCGGTGCCGTCTGGCAGATAAACCGCCCGTGAAACCGCACCGATATTGCCGCCGTAAACGTGAATGCTGACCGAGACCTGATCCTTGAAAAAATTGCTGACCTGGTGGATATCCAGCTGATCGGGGGAGATTTTCCCGACGTCGCCAACGTGCAGCGTAATGGGATTTCCTTCCGGTTGCAGCGTTCCGTCGGGGTGGCGGGTATAATTCTGGCTGACTTCTGCACCGCGCAGCATACCTATCAGCCCCCAGACACGATGGTCATGCACTGGTGTTTTCTGCCCCGGCCCCCAGACAAAACTCACCACAGAAAAACGCGACAGCGGATCGGCGTACAAGAGATATTGCTGATAATGTTCAGGATGAGGCTGCGCAAACTCCTCCGGCAGCCAGTTATCTTCGCCGATAAGACGGGTCAGCAGTTCGCTTCCCTGCGCCAGTATTTGCGTCTGACCGTGCGGTTCCTGCACCAGCCGGGTGAAGTCCGCCAGAAATTGTCTCAGCGGCGCGAGCTGTAAAGTCGTCATCACTTTCCTCATACTTCATCACTGTTTCCGACAGGTTAGCATCGCCATGATCCAAGCAAAATTCATTTTATGGATAAGCTAATATGCAAATCACACATAAAAATGTGCATCAGGATCCAGCGTCCGCGTGAAAATTGTTTTATCCTGCCGGCAGCCGTTTTTACGTTAATCCTGACGCTGAGTGCCTATGAAAATTGAAGACCTGACTGCTTTTGTCGCCGTTATCCGCCTGCAATCTACCCGGCTTGCTGCCGATGAGCTGGGGCTGACACAGCCGGCAATTACCCGTCGGGTACAAAATTTTGAAGAATCGCTGGGCATTCCGCTGCTGAACCGCCAGACCAAACCCCTGAAACCCACGCTGATGGGCAACCGTGTTTATCAGCAATGCCGTCATATCTTGCGTGAGGTGGATGCGCTCAGTGATTTGGTTGCCGCCGACAGTCCACCTTCCGGCCTTCTGCGCCTTGCCGTGCCACAAAGCCTGAGCGAAAGCAGTCTGTTGCCTGCCCTGAAAACCCTGTCTGCGCAATTTCCGCAAATCCAGCCGCGACTTTCCAGCGGCTGGGGCGACGAATTATTGTTACGGATACAGCAGCAGGAACTGGAAGCGGCGGTCGTGCTGTTCCCTGCCAGTAAGCAATTCCCGGAGGGTGTCGAAAACCAGCCGCTGGGTACGGTCGATTTAGTGGTTGTCGGCCCGAAAGCACCGCAGGCTTTGCCACAACGTCTGGAAGATTGTTATCAGCACGGGTGGATCCTCAATCCGCATGGCTGTGGTTTCCGCGCCGCCCTGCAGCGCGCGCTGACTGAACAGGGTTTACCTTTGCTCATCAATCTTGAGGCGTTTGGCACGACCTTACAATTATCCCTGATTGCTGAAGGGCGCGGCCTGGGGCTGATGCCGCGCGCGCTGGTAGAAAAACATGCACTGCGCCCTGAACTGGCGCTGTATGACCTGAAAGATTTCGCCCCCCGCAGCCAGTTGTGGCTGATTTATCCCAACGTTCCTGCGAGTCAGGTACCGGCGATTGATGCGTTTGCCGCCGCGATTGCTAACGGGTTGGATTGTGGCAGGTAGTGATTATGGGATTGCCATCCGGACTGGCATTAAGGTCAACCCCCTGGGCGCGGTGCCCAAAGCAACACCTGTTCATGCACATTTTTTATATTAGCTTATGAAGATAATGAATTTCTCACATAGTAAGTTGCCGTTTATGGTGATAACTCCTGCCAGCGCAGACCTTCATCCGCTGGCCTCATCCCGAGGAGTGACAGCCTATGAGCGTGCAATTTATTGGTATGATCGGACACCGTCTGGCTTCTGAAATCATCCCACCGACCGGCCCGATTTTCGATAAAAAATACATTTCCGATTTCGCCAAAGCCCATGAAGATGCTGGCTTTGACCGCATTCTGGTGGCCTATGCCTCCGACCAGCCCGATGCTTTTCTGGTCACCGCGCACGCCGGAGCCAGCACATCCCGCATTCATTTTCTTCTGGCTCACCGGCCGGGATTCGTCGCGCCGACCCTCGCCGCCCGTAAGCTGGCGACCCTCGACCACCTGCTTGATGGTCGCGTGGCAGTGCATATCATCAGCGGTGGCAGCGATGCGGAACAACGCCGTGACGGTGATTATGTGGCGAAATCCGGCCGCTATCAGCGCACGGATGAATACATCGATGTACTGAAACAGAGCTGGTATTCAGAAACCGGTTTTGACCATCAGGGTGAATTTTATCAGGCGGAAAATGCTTTCTCTGCCATTAAGCCCTGTCAGAAAAAACTGCCGGTATTTTTCGGCGGATCTTCCGATGATGCCATCCGTGTTGCAGGTAAACAGGCGGATGTGTTTGCGTTATGGGGCGAGCCGCTGGCCAGTGCGGCAGAAACGGTGGAAGCGGTAAAAGCCTCTGCGGCAAAACACAACCGGGATATTAACTTCAGTATTTCCTTCCGCCCTATCCTCGGCAAAACAGAAGAAGAAGCCTGGGCGAAAGCGGATGAAATTCTCACTAAAGCCACCGCCCTGCAAGCTGAGAAAGGTCAGGTGCTGGCAGCCAAACCCCAAAGCGTGGGAGCTCAGCGTTTACTGAAAGCCGTCGCGCAAGGCGATCGTCTCGATTCCTGCCTGTGGACCGGCATCGCCGGGCTGATTGGCGGCGGTTCCAACTCTACGGCCCTGGTCGGTACGCCGGAACAGGTCTCCGATGCACTGCTGAAATATTACGATCTGGGCATCACCACTTTCCTGATCCGCGGCTTTGATCCGCTGAATGACGCCGTCGAATACGGTAAGAGTCTGATCCCGCTGACGAAGCAGAAAATCGCTGCGCGGGAAGCCCGAAAACACACCGCCGTGACTGCCCTGATTTAAGGAAACCCGATGCGACTGAATGTGAGAAATCTTCTGCTGCTGGTCACGCTGACCGGCGCTGTGTTCGCCACAAATGCCGAACAAATTACCCTGCGGGTCGCCGATCAGAAAGGCAACATGCGGGCACAGCTGGAAGCGGCAAATAAGCTGGATAAGCTGCCCTATAAAATTGAATGGTCAGAGTTTCCGGCTGCTGCGCCGCTGGCAGAAGCGCTGAATGCACAGGCGGTAGATGTGGGCATTATCGGTGATGCGCCGCTGTTATTTGCACAGGCCGCAGGTGCGCAGGTAAAAGCCATCGCCGTGGATAAGTCAGACGCCTACGGCACCGCGCTGCTGGTGAAACCGGACAGCCCGGTCAAAAGCGCCGCGGATCTGAAAGGCAAAAGTATCGCGACCAACCGCGGTTCCATCGGACATTTTGTCGCGCTGAAAGCCCTTGCCTCTGCCGGACTGAGCGCCAAAGACGTCACGTTCCGCTTCCTGCCGCCAAGCGATGCGAAGCTGGCACTGACGCAAGGTTCAGTGGATGTCTGGGCAACGTGGGAACCCTACACCGCCTTCGCTGAGACTCAGGATCATCTGCGTGTGGTCGTAAATGGCCGCGGCTTGTGGTCGGGTAACAGCTTCCTTGCCGCGACGGATACGGCGCTGAAAGATAAAGCTAAACGCGAGGCCATCGCTGACTATCTGCAGCGCCTGAGCGATGCACAGATATGGGCGTATAAAAATCTGGATGCGTACAGCGAAAAACTGGCGAAAATCATCGGCTTCCCGCTGGACGCTGCAAAGCTGGGGTTCGAGCGTCGTAAATCCTACTGGCAACCGATAGATGCCGCAACCGAGACGCAGCAACAGCAAACAGCGGATTTCTATCACGCGCAGGGATTATTGCCCGTCGCGCTGAATGTCAGCGGCACCTTTGATCATTCGTTCCTGCTGAAATAATCGCGAAGAAGCGTAACGCCCCCCTGTTACATCACTTCCCGAAAAATCGGGGAGTGATGGGTAGTCATACGCAGGTTAATTGACTACTCTGCTTAATCACTTCCTTTATCAATCTGACCTCTGATGTCTGGCAACCGGGGACCATTAAATGAGCGACTTTCCGGCTTTATCAATCGGCATGCTTTTGTTTCCGGAACTGACCCAATTAGATCTGACGGGGCCGTTTGAGGTCTTCGCCAGAGCCCCGGGGGCCAAAGTCCATCTTATCTGGAAAACGCCGGAACCCGTGACGTCTGACCGGGGCCTGCGTATTTTACCCACTCACACATTTGAAAATTGCCCTGAACTGGATGTCATCTGCATCCCCGGCGGGCCAGGCCAGATAAAACTGATGTCCGATGATGAGACGCTCACTTTTATCCGCCAGAAAAGTGAAAATGCCCGGCTGGTGACGTCAGTATGCACCGGTTCTCTTGTGCTTGGTGCAGCAGGCCTGTTGCAGGGGTACAAAGCCACTTCCCACTGGGCTTCGCTTGACCAGCTTGAATTATTGGGGGCCGAACCGGTTAATGAACGCGTCGTCAGGGATCGCAACCGGATCACCGGTGCGGGGGTAACGTCAGGCATAGACTTTGCCCTGAATGTCATTGCCGATATCTATGGCAACGACATAGCGCAAGGTATTCAGTTGCAAATGGAGTACGACCCTGAACCGCCCTTTTCGTCAGGTTCTCCCCGTGTGGCATCCGCGAAACACGTTGAACAGGCACAAAAACAGATGGCTTCCTTTATTGAGACAAGGCGCCTCGCGACAGCCGCAGCAGGGCTTAAACTACGCAAAGGCGAGTTTATTAATACACAGATAAGCTAAGTTTTCAGCGAGTTGAAGAAACTGTGAACTGTCGCCCTGCAAGAAAAGCCCGGACGTGGTTAATAGAAGATGTCGCCCGAAATCAGGCTTAGCTAACAGGATGCAGCATGGAAAATTACGCCAACAAAAGCGGTGATTCACAGGTTGTCAGCTTCCAGATTGATGCCAACTCGATCAAAATCCGCTTCAAGAACAATCACGTTTATCTCTACGATATCCGCCATCCTGGCCCCGAACATCTCGAAAAAATGAAGGAACTGGCGCGCGCCGGTTGGGGTTTAAATACCTACATTGAAAGCGAAGTGAAAACGGATTTTTCTTCGAAAGTGTTTTAGGCCGTTCGGGGCGTCCGTGAGCCGGTCGCCCCGCTGCTTTACCTGAATTACAGCTTGTTAACATTCCTCTGTGACAACGTCTCCAGACCCCGCTAGTTTAGGATTATTCAGTCACGGGCTGCCTGCATAAAACGGGCACGCCAGGGTTTCAGTACCCAGAGCGCCAGAATGGCGGTGACAAAATCCAGCGTGATGGCGCAGGTGAATACAATATTCCATCCGCCCGTGTGCTGATAAATCAGTGCCGCAAGCGGGCCGCCAAAAATGGAGCCTATGCCCTGCGACATATACAACCAGCCATAATTGGCAGTGGCATTCTGACTGCCAAAGGTGTCGGTCAGCGTTGACGGGAACAAGGAAAAAATTTCTCCCCAGCCAAAAAACACCACGCCGGACAGCAGAACAAACAACACAGCATTGTCGCGACACATCAGCCACAAAATCATCGCACAGCCTTCCAGCGCAAATGCGATAAACATCGTCTGCTCACGACCAAATTTATCCGAAATAAAACCGAACAGCGGGCGTGTCAGCCCGTTGGTAAAACGGTCAATGGTCAGTGCCAGCGGCAACGCGGCCATGCCAAACACCACCGCTTCCGTGATACCAAAATCATGGGCAAACACCGCCATTTGCGAGGTGACCATCAGCCCTGAAGTCGACATCATCGCCATCATGAAAAACATCAGCCAGAACAGAGGCTGTCTGAGCATTTGTTTCGGACGGTACTGTTTGCCTTCCGTCACCATGACCGGCACATCCTGACGCTCGCTGAGCGACGGCGGCAGCCGTAATCCCTGGCTGGCCAGAAAACCAATGACGGCGAAAATAACGCCAAAGATAATCAACGTACTTTCCAGCCCGCGACTGGTCAGGGACGTCGAAACAGGGAACGTGGTCAGAATCGCCCCCATTCCGTATCCGGCAGCCACCATTCCCGCCGCAAAGCCACGTTTATGCGGGAACCAGCGCACCATCAACCCGACGACACCGACATAAACAATGCCGGTACCTAGTCCGCCGATGCAGCCATAGACCAGATAAAGGCCGGTAATACTGCTGACTTGTGACGCCAGTACCCAACTGAACCCTGATAACAGCGTGCCGATTGAAATCAGTTTCCGCGGGCCAAAACGTTCAATCAGGCTGCCCTGAAAAGGAGAAAAGAAGGTTTGCAGAATTATCAGTAGCGAGAACGTAACCTGTAACTCTGCCAGCGGAACCCCCAGTTTAAGCGCGAGCGGTTTAGTCAGCAGAGTCCAGACATATTGCGGACTGGAAATCGCCGCCATGCAAATCAGCCCCAGAACTAACTGCCGCCACCGTGCGCTGGCCGCGATTGTCATGGGCATATTCAATGTTGTCATTCGTCGTCTCCCTTATTTCCTGTCAACGCCAGCCAAAGATTTTTAACATTGCTAGCAAGAAATAAGTTCTCAGCAACAAACATGCCACATTGATTCGATGGGATTTTCAGGTAATTACACCTGCCCTGTCCGACGGGGAGGAATAAAGATGTCGCCCCGGTGCCGCAGAATGTTCAACTGTGGTGCAGCAGGTGCAAAAAAAGAGCCTGCTTTTCGGGCAGGCTCTTTTTGCGTTTTGACCAGCGGAACAGACGTTAAATTTTCAGCTTCACATAATCAATCGCACGGCTGATGATCCCGCCTTCTGCGACATCTTCCAGTGCTACCAGCGGCACGGTTTTGATGACTTTGCCGTTATCTACGATATTAATACTGCCGAGCTCCTGACCTTTCTTCAGCGGCGCGTCAATCTGCGGACGGGTCAGCACGTACTGGGCTTTCAGTTTATCGGCATCGGCCTGCGGCACGCTGATAAAGACATCACTCAGTGAACCGACCTTCACCTGTGCATTAGCACCAAACCAGACATGTTCGCTGGAAACGGTCTGATCAGCTTTGAAAATCTGTTTACTGGTATATTCGCGGAAACCCCAGGTCAGCAGTTTGCGCGCCTGTTCTTCGCGGCCTTTTGAGCTTTTACCGCCCATCACGACGGCGATCAGACGACGGTCACCCTGCGTCGCAGAGGCAATAATGTTGAAACCGGCGCTTTCGGTATGACCTGTTTTCAGGCCATCAACCTGCAGGTTTTTATCCCACAACAGGCCGTTACGGTTTTGCTGAGTGATGTTATCATACGTCAGCGATTTTTCAGCATACATATGATATTCCTCAGGTTCCCCGCCGATAATGGCGCGGGAAAGTTTCGCCAGATCATAAGAGGTGGTGTATTGCCCCGGCGCGTCCAGGCCATGCACAGTCTCGAAATGGGTGTTGGTCAGCCCCATGCTCACCACGTACTGATTCATCATTCCTACGAATGAATCCTGGCTGCCCGCCACATAATCGGCCATGGCCACGCAGGCGTCATTACCGGAAGTAATGATGATGCCGCGGATCAGGTCACGCACGGTGACATGGTCACCTGGCTTTAGAAACATCAGTGAAGAACCGGCCAGACTTTTATTGCCAGCGACCCAGGCTTCCTGCGGTACCGTCACCACATCATCCATGGTGATTTTTTTATGATCTAACGCGCGGTCAATGACATAACCTGTCATCAGTTTGGTCAGGCTGGCCGGGTTACGGCGTTCATCCGGGTTGCCGGCGGCCAGCACATCACCGCTGGCATAATCCATCAGCACAAAAGAAGCGGCGTCAATGCTTGGCGGCACGACAGGGAAATCCAGTGGCGCGATAGCTTTCGCACTGCCTGCGGAGAACATCAATACACAAGATAAAACACTCATTACACTACGTTTCACTGAATCTTCCTTAAACACGCCATATTGCCGGGCTATTATTAAACTCGGCAATATATCAAAAACCTATGGGATAAAATCTGCGGCATAGGTTGCACTAAAACCCCCTGCAGAAAAACCCTTAGTCTTTTGCTAACCATTTCATAGTGAAACGGTTCTGTTACAACTTGCGTTAATTTCCACCAACACCTGCCACTGAGCCTGCAATCAGGTTTTATTATCACAACCCGCTGTTTTCAACAGGGATGAAATACGGTGATGCGCCCCTTTCCTTGCGGGGAGTTTCCGTTATTCCCCGATATTTCCCTGCGATAGAGGATTCCTATCGCTCCATCACAGCATTCGATTAGACGTTCTTGTCACCCGCTCCTAAACTTGTGACATAAAATTAACAATCCGGTTAACAACTCATCATCCGGTTTGTTCACAGACAAGACAAAAACCACCTGCGAAGCATAACTATGAAATTCAAAACTGATATCAAACCCTACCACGGCGCGGCCGGCGGCTGGGGTGCACTGGAATCCACCACCCGTTTCGTCTTCGACAGTAAGAAAGTCCTTTCTAACCTGCGTAACCTGATGCGTGTTAACAAAGGTCGCGGTTTTGACTGTCCGGGCTGTGCCTGGGGAGACGATAATCACAGCACATTCAGCTTCTGTGAAAACGGTGCGAAAGCCGTCAGCTGGGAAGCCACCCGCAAAGCCGTCGAACCTGAGTTCTTTGCTCAACACAGTGTGAGTAAGCTGCGTGCACAGAGCGATTATTTCCTGGAATATCAGGGGCGTCTTACCCATCCGATGCGTTACAACCGCACCACCGATCATTACGAGCCTATCAGCTGGGATGCCGCATTCTCACTGATCGCCAGCCATCTTAACGGGCTGGAAAGTCCCGATCAGGCAGATTTCTACACCTCCGGGCGTGCCAGTAACGAAGCCTCTTATCTGTATCAGGTGTTCGGCCGTATGTTCGGTACCAACAACTTCCCTGACTGTTCGAACATGTGTCACGAAGCCAGCGGTGTGGGCCTCAAACAAAGCATCGGCGTCGGTAAAGGCACTATCCGTCTGGATGATTTTGAGAAAGCAGACGCCATTTTTGTCTTCGGCCAGAACCCGGGCACCAACCACCCGCGTATGCTGCACAGTCTGCGTCATGCGTCTGACCGGGGGGCAAAAGTGGTCAGCTTTAATACCCTGCGTGAACGGGGTCTGGAACGTTTTGCCGATCCGCAAAAACCGCTGGAAGTGGTCACACCGAAAGCCGGTCGTATCAGCGCCGCCTATTATCAGCCAAACCTTGGCGGCGACATGGCGGCCGTGCGCGGTATCGTTAAAGCGTTATTGCAGACACACCGCGAACGTATTGCTTCCGGTCAGCCTTCCCTGTTCGATGAAGAATTTATCGCGGCAAACTGTGCTGGTGTCGATGAGTATCTGGCCGTGGTCGATGCCACCAGCTGGGAAAAAATTACTGAACAGTCAGGTCTGAGTGAACAGGACTTGCGCGAAGCGGCAAGCATTTATATGAACGCCGAACGGGTGATTTGTACCTGGGCGATGGGCGTGACGCAGCATAAACACTCTGTGCCGACCGTGCGTGAAATCACCAACCTGCAACTGTTGTTTGGTCAGCTTGGCAAACCTGGCGCCGGGTTGTGTCCGGTGCGCGGTCACAGCAACGTGCAGGGTAACCGCACCATGGGTATCGATGAGAAAGCGCCAAAAGCGTTGCTCGATGCGATGGAAAGCCACTTCAAATTCACACCACCGCGTGTCCCGGGTCACAACACCGTAGAAGCGCTGGAAGCCATGCTGCGTAAAGAAGCCAAAGTCCTGATCTGCCTTGGCGGTAATCTGGCGGCGGCGGCACCGGATACTCCGCGTACAGAACAGGCGCTAAGCAATCTGGATTTGTCCGTTCAGATCAGCACCAAACTGAACCGTACGCACCTGACGCCGGGTGCAGAAGCGCTGATCCTGCCAACGCTGGGCCGTACCGAACTGGATATGCAGGCGACCGGTTCGCAGTTCATCACCGTTGAAGACTCATTCAGCATGGTACATGCCTCCGAAGGCGTAGGCATTCCGTTATCCAAAGAACAGCGTTCTGAAACCGCGATTGTCTGCGGTATCGCTAATGCCGTTCTGGGTGATAAATACCTCGACTGGATGGCGCTGGCTGACGATTACAATCTTATCCGCGAGCATATTGAAGCCACCATTCCGGGCTTCCGGGATTTCAATGCGCGCTGCGATATCAAAGGCGGTTTCTATCTCGGTAATGCGGCAGCAGAGCTGAAATTCAACACCCTGAGTGGCAAGGCCAATTTCAGTGCATCACCGTTGCCTGAAGTGCTGATCCCGATGGGCGACCAGAATGCGCCGTTCACCCTGCAAACGTTACGCTCTCACGACCAGTACAACACCACCATTTATGGCCTCGATGACCGTTACCGTGGTGTTTACGGCCAGCGTGAAGTGTTGTTCATTCACCCGCAGGATCTGGTGGACTTGGGCCTGAAAGACGGTGAACTGGTGGAAATCGAAACGCTGTGGAACGACGGCATTGAGCGCAAAGTGACCGGTTTTAAACTGGTCAGCTACGATATTCCACGCGGTAACCTGGCGGCTTATTATCCGGAAACCAACCCGCTGGTGCCGATGTCCAGTTTTGGTGACCAGACCCACACCCCGACCTCCAAAGCCGTACCGGTGACTATCCGTCGCTGCGAACAAAAAGTGGACCTGCAACGTATCGCATAAGTCGTACTTGCGCGACATCGCGCAAATCTCCCCTTTCGCTTCAGGGTTATGAGGCGAAAGGGGCAGATGCCGCTTGCCCGAAGGGGTCAGATCGCGTAAAACTGTCTGCCGCTAATCGAGCCACATTAACCCCCAATTCTCTGGACGATATGTTTCAAGATAACCCGCTGCTCGCGCAGCTAAAACAGCAACTTCACTCTCAGACTCCGCGTGTCGAAGGCATCGTAAAAGGCACTGAGAAAGGCTTTGGCTTTCTTGAAGTAGACGGTCAAAAAAGCTATTTCATTCCGCCTCCGTACATGAAAAAAGTCATGCACGGGGATCGCGTTATCGCTTCCCTGCAAACCGAAAAAGAGCGTGAAGTCGTCCAGCCGGAAACATTGGTTGAACCTTTTCTCAGCCGTTTTGTTGGCCGCGTAACGAAGAAAGACGACCGTCTTTCTATCATTCCGGATCATCCTTTATTACGTGATGCTATTCAGTGCCGCGTTGCCCGCAGCATCAATCATGAAGTGAATGACGGCGACTGGTGTGTGGCTGAAATGCGCCGTCACCCGCTGAAAGAAGGCGACCACAGCTTCCAGGCTGAAATCACCGAATGGATCACCACCGGCGCCGACGATCTTGCGCCGTGGTGGGTCACGCTGGCACGTCATAACCTTGAACGTGAAGCGCCGAAATCTGACATTGCCGAGCTACGCGATGAAGGCCTGACCCGCGAAGACCTGACCGCCCTGCCATTTGTCACTATCGACAGCGGCAGTACGCAGGACATGGATGACGCGCTGTATGTGAAAGACAACAGCGACGGCACCCTGCAAATGACTGTCGCAATTGCTGACCCGACGGCTTACGTCAGCGAAGGCAGCGAGCTGGACAACATTGCGAAAAAACGCGCATTCACCAACTATCTGCCGGGCTTCAACATCCCGATGCTACCGCGTGAATTGTCCGATGATATCTGTTCCCTGTGGCCGGACGTCAGCCGTCCGGTTCTGGCGTGTTCTGTCACAGTCGGCGCAGATGGCACACTGGGCAGCGACATTCGTTTCTTCGCGGCGACTATCGAGTCGAAAGCCAAACTGGCTTATGACGACGTGTCTGACTGGCTGGAAGCGGATGAGAAAAGCGAATGGCAACCGGCCAGTGAGGTGATCGCCTCACAGATCCGCCTGCTCAAACGCGTCTGCGACGTGCGCAGCGCATGGCGTACCGAACATGCACTGGTATTTAAAGACCGTCCTGATTACCGCTTCGTGCTGGGTGAGAAAGGTAACGTGCTGGAAATCATCGCCGAGCATCGCCGCATTGCTAACCGCATCGTTGAAGAATCGATGATTGCCGCCAACGTCTGTGCCGCTATCGCCCTGCGCGACAGCCTCGGTTTCGGCGTTTATAACGTGCATACCGGTTTTGATCCTCTGCTGGTGGAAAACGCGGTCACCGTGCTGCAGGCGAATGACGTTGAAGCCAACGCTGAAGAACTGCTGACCCTGCCGGGCTTCTGCGCTCTGCGCCGTAAGCTTGATGCATTGCCAACCCAGTTCCTCGACAGTCGCATCCGTCGTTTCCAGACCTTTGCAGAAATCAGCACCACTCCGGGGCCGCACTTCGGCCTGGGGCTGGAAGCTTATGCGACCTGGACATCACCTATCCGTAAATACGGCGACATGGTGAACCACCGTTTGCTGAAAGCGATGATCCTGCAACAGTCTGCTGAAAAACCTCAGGACGACATGACCATTCAACTGGCAGAACGCCGTCGTGCCAACCGCATGGCCGAGCGCGATGTCGGTGACTGGTTGTATGCCCGTTACCTGGAAGATAAAGTCGGCACTGACGTTAAATTCAGTGCTGAAATTATCGATGTCACCCGCGGCGGCCTGCGCATACGTCTGCAAGATATCGGTGCCGTGGCGTTCATCCCTGCTCCGTTCCTGCACAGCGTGCGCGACGAACTGGTGTGCAGCGCCGATACCGGTACTGTCCTGATCAAAGGCGAAGTGGCCTACCGCCAGAGCGACATCATTGAGGTGAACATTGCTGAAGTTCGCATGGAAAACCGCAATGTGATCGCCAAACCGGCAGTCTAGGTTTCGCTTTTAGCGAAGATAAAAAACCGGTCTCATGACCGGTTTTTTTATATGTAAAATTTACCTAGCTCCGTTAGCTCCCTCCCAGCCTCCTCCTTCGCAGGGGGAGGAGCGAAAAGCTTGCCCCTCAGATCTGATAGTCAATCACCGGCTCCCCGCCCGTTGCAAATACCTTCTCTTTGATCTCATTCACAGAAAGCCCCGGATTACACAATTCGATAAACCGCCATACGTAGTTTCTCTGCAATTGCGCTTTCTTCAGTCCCAGCCAGACCGTATTGGCTTCAAATAAATGCTCCGCATTGATCAACTGCAGGCCGGTATCACGGGCGGCTTCAAATGCCTTATCTGCCAGGATGCCCACGCCCAATCCCAGCTCGACGTAGGTTTTAATCACATCAGAATCCTGTGCACTCAGCACGATATCGGCGGTCAGCGCGGCACGGCTGAAAGCTTCATCGAGACGGGAACGGCCAGTGATACCCTGACGATAGGTGATCAGCGGTTGTTCGCTCAGATGTTGTAACGTCAGCGGGTGTTGCAACGTCAGCGGATGCCCTTGCGGTACGACAATTGCGTGATGCCAGCGGTAATACGGAAACGCGGCGACTGACGGGTCATTCATCAGCTTTTCGCTGGCGATGGCGACATCCGCCTGCCCGCTCAGCAGCATTGTCAGCACTTCCTGTGGCGAACCCTGATGCAACTCGAGGCGTACCCCCGGATAAATCGCACGGAAAGCTTTGATGACTTTAGGCAAACTGTAACGCGCCTGAGTGTGAGTGGTGGCGATGGTCAGCACGCCCGCATCTTCTTTAGAGAAAACATCCGCAAGACGGCGGATATTCTGCGCCTCATTGAGAATTCTCTCGGCCACTGCCAGCAACTCTTTACCCGGCTCAGTCAGCCCCAGTAAGCGCTTTCCACGACGGATAAATATCTCAACGCCCAGCTCATCTTCCAGCTCGCGGATATGACGGCTGACACCTGACTGCGACGTGAACAGCATGTTCGATACTTCGGTCAGGTTGTAATTGCATCGCGCTGATTCCCGTATAATTTTGAGTTGTTGAAAGTTCACCGCTGTCTGCCTCTTTGCTTGCCGAAAACCCTATTGTTACGATCTGTTGCTATGCCAGACAAATAAGAAAAAGCGGTTACTTATGCTTTTTACGACTATAGAAATCAGGTGTCTGTTTTTTGGCTGCCATAAAAAAACGCCGGCAAGCAGCGTTTTTAAAGCATTCTCAGCAAAACGGTAACAATCAGCGGCTTACTCTGGCACCGGCGTCAAGACCGGTTTGCCGCCAAAATGCGCCTCAAGATTTGATAACACCAGGGTCAGCATATTTTCTACTGATTCCGGCGAACGCCCCGCGACGTGCGGCGTGATCACCAGATTATCCAGCGTGAGCATTTCCGCCGGCACCTGCGGCTCGCCGTCCACCACATCCAGTGCGGCACCGGCGATTTCGTTATTGTGCAGGCTGGCAATCAGCGCGGCACTGTCCACCACACTTCCCCGCGCAATATTAATCAAAAACCCTTCCGGCCCCAGCGCGCGCAGAATATTGCCATCCACCAGCCTGGCGGTATTTTTGCCGCCCGGCGTCGCCACCACGAGATAATCAGCCCACTCAGCCAGCTCAGTGATGGTGAGGAAATAACGGTACGGGCTGTCTTCCAGCGAACGCCGGTTGTGATACCCGATCGCCATATCAAATCCGCCCGCCGCGCGGCGGGCAATCAATGCACCGATATTTCCCAGCCCGATAATTCCCAGACGTTTACCCGCCATTCCCGGCGTATTCCAGCGCGTTTTTTTCCATTCTCCCGTACGTACAGCGGCATCAAACTGCGGGATTTTCCGCGTGACCGCCAGCATCAGCGCCAGTGTATGGTCAGCGACAGAAGCGTTATTGGTGCCGGGGCCATTCGTGACGTGAATACCGCGCTGTTTTGCAGCCGCGACATCAATATGTTCAAACCCTACACCCTGTGCACAAATGATTTCCAGCGCCGGTAACGCGTCCATTTCAGTTGCACTTAGTCCGATGCTGCCAATGGTTAATACCGCACGGATTTGCTGAGCAATCTGCGGATCAAGGTTCGCACGTTGTTCAGGCGTCGTCGCAAAAAAGAGAGTAAAACCGGCCACTTCGAACCGGTCAGGATAGCCAGCATCAAGTTCAACATGGCTGAGCAACGCGATGGTCATGGAGATTCCTCTGGATAAAGTCAGACAATAACTAGCAGGCTAGCTTTTTCGCTTTCACTATCGACGAAGCCCTTCCTCTTGTACAGCTTTTCGGCGGTTTACGGGAGAAGTTACGAAGTCCGGTCTACACTCGTTGTTATCGTCTGCGTGAACGCAGACGGCCCTTTTCGGCAATTTTTGTCAGATTTCCCTGAAACGGAGTGACGTCAAGTATGGCAAAGGCCCGATCCAGCAAGATAAGTAAACCTGCCGTAACAACGGAAGCAATCCGCACCCTTCCGGCGCATTTACAGGTTGATATTGCAGTAGATGAGTTTGGCGTACGTATTATCGAGCCTTACAGCGACGGTGAAATTGTGCGCAGTTTCGATTCCGGACACACCACACGGGTACGCGAAGGACTGCCGGTGCCTCTGGGGGCGACCTGGGACGGGCTGGGCGTAAATTTCGCACTGTTTTCAGCCAACGCCACCAAGGTAGAACTGTGTCTTTTTAACGAAAACGGCGAGCAATATGATGTGATCGAACTGCCGGAATATACCGATGAAGTCTGGCATGGTTATCTGCCGGATGCCCGTCCTGGCCTGCTGTATGCCTATCGCGTGCATGGTCCCTATGCGCCGCACGATGGTCACCGGTTTAATCCCGCCAAGTTACTGCTCGACCCTTACGCCAAGCAGATTGTCGGCGAACTGAAATGGGACGATGCTCTGTTTGCCTATGACCTGCAAAGCCCAAAGAAAGATTTGCACATCGATAACAGTGACAGCGCACCGTTTTTGCCTAAATGCCGGGTGATTGATCCGGCATTCTCGTGGGCCCGTTCACGTAAAAGACATATCCCCTGGGAAAAAACCCTGATTTATGAGACGCATGTACGCGGCTATACCATGCGCCATCCGGCAGTACCTGAGCATTTGCGCGGCACGTTTTCCGGCATGAGCACGCCGCATATCGTGGACTATATCCGTTCTCTCGGGGTCACGTCTGTCGAGCTGATGCCGGTCCACGCCTTCACCGATGACCGGCACTTGCAGGACAAAGGTCTGCATAATTTCTGGGGCTACAACACGCTGAGTTTCTTTGCGCCGCATCCGCAATATATGGCAACGCATACCGTCAACGAATTCAAACAAATGATCGCCACCCTGCACGCTGCGGGTATTGAGGTCATTCTGGATGTCGTTTACAACCATACCGCTGAAGGTAACGAGCTGGGTCCGACGCTGTCTTTTAAAGGTATCGATAACGCCAGCTATTACCGGCTGATGCCGGACAATAAGCGTTATTACATTAACGATACCGGTACCGGTAATACGCTCAATCTCAGTCATCCGCGCGTATTACAGATGGTCACAGACTCGCTGCGATACTGGGCAACCGAGATGCAGGTCGATGGTTTCCGCTTTGATCTGGCGACGATCCTCGGACGTGAAAGCTATGGCTTTGATGAGGGCTGCGGTTTTCTCGACACCTGCCGTCAGGATCCGATCCTCAGTCAGTGCAAACTGATCGCCGAACCCTGGGATTGCGGTCCCGGCGGCTATCAGGTGGGCGGCTTCCCGCCGGGCTGGATGGAATGGAACGACCGGTTCCGCGACACGGTGCGCAAATTCTGGCGTGGCGACGAGGGCCAACTGGCGCAGTTTGTCACACGGCTTTCCGGTTCAGCAGATCTGTTTAATCACCGGGGCCGCAAGCCTTATGCTTCCGTGAATTTTATTACTGCCCATGATGGTTTCACGCTCAATGACTGGGTGTCGTATGCCAGTAAACACAACGAAGCGAACGGCGAAGACGGCAAGGATGGCAGCGATAACAATATTTCGGCCAACTATGGTGTGGAAGGCCCGACTGACGATCCGGCCATCAATGAACTGCGGTTGCGGCAAATGCGTAATATGCTGGCGACGTTACTGCTTTCTCAGGGAACGCCGATGCTGCTTGCGGGTGATGAATTTGGCCGCTCGCAAAACGGCAATAATAACGCCTATTGTCAGGACACAGAGATTGCCTGGGTGAACTGGGATATTGGAGACAAAGGTCAGTCGTTGTTGCTATTCACCTACCGGCTCATTGCCCTGCGTAAGCGCTTCCCGATATTGCATCGCGGACGTTTCCTGACGGGCGCATTGCATGAAAAACTGGGAGTGAAAGATGTCAGTTGGTTCCAGCCACAGGGGCCGGAAATGACGGATGCGGCATGGAAAGATCCGCATGCCAAATGCATTGCGATGCTGCTTGACGGGCGCGCCCAGCCCACCGGTCTGGTTCGCCAGGGCTCACTAAGCACCGTGTTGCTGCTGTTCAACGCGTCACACGAAGACGTGGTGTTCACCTTGCCTTCGGTGGCGCACGGTGAAAGCTGGCGACATATTTTCGATACCTTCCAGCCGGACGACATCAACGAGCACAACTTTGAGTTTGGCCGCGAGTACGTCTGCACCTCCCGCACTGTCGTGTTGTTCGAGCTGATCAGCACCGCGAAACACTAAGACTTTGGCGCTGCTTCAGACAAGGAGGATCTGAAGCAGCGAAAACCTACTCCGGATCTTTCAGATAGGCTTTGAATTGTGGAGACATGTAGCTTTTAAACGTGTCGCCTTCTCTGGTGATGAGATACACCGCCAGATGCTGTTGCTCAGCCAGCGCCAGCGCTTTCTTCGTGCCAAGTACCATCAGGCCGGTATCCCAGCCATCCGCTTCCAGTGCGGTCGGTGCAATCACCGTGGCTGACACCAGCTTGTGCGTGATCGGCGAACCGGTCGCCGGATCAATGATGTGTGAAAGGCGTTTGCCGTTCAGTTCGTAATAATTACGATAACTGCCGGATGTGCTGATCCCCATGCCCTGCAAATCAACAATCGCCTGCACCGCAGTTTCTTTGTCTGTCGGTTTCTGAACTGCCACCTGCCAGGGTTTATCCTGCGCGTTATGCCCGCGGGAAACCACCGCTCCGCCGACAGACACCAGATAATTGCTGATGCCGTTGCCTTCTATTAAACGTGCCAGATGATCGGTAGCGTAGCCTTCGCCCACGGTCGAGAGATCGACATACATCCCGGGTAAATCTTTTTGCAGGTACTGCCCGTCATTTTGCTGGATCACTTTAAGATGCTGTAAACCCGTGCGGGCGCGGGCGGCATCGATTTGCTCCGTTGTCGGGATTTTTACCGGCTGTTTGTCCGGCCCGAATCCCCACAGATTCACCAGCGGGCCGACAGTAATATCCATCGCGCCACCGGTCAGCCTGCCAATCCGGATGGAGGTAACAATCGCATCGGCCATTCCTTCACTGATCGGCTGCGACACGTTGCCCTGATACTGATTAAAACGTGACAGTACGGAGTCATCTTTGTAAGTCGACAGCTGATGATCGTCTTCTTTAAGCTGCGCTTCAATTTGTTCGCGCAGCGCCGGTTCCCGGTTTTTATCCACTCCTGCCAGACTGACACGATAAAACGTGCCCATAGTTTTGCCCTCAATCACCAGCGGCTCAGGAATATGACGATCACAGGCAGATAAAAGGCTGACGCCGCACAACACAAGTGTACAGCGCAGATAAACCGGTATTGAGAACATGGAAATAACTCGATTAAGTGCCCGTCTCCGGGCATGAAAAGTATCAGGACAGTAAGGGGTGATGCTTAAACCACGCTGCAACGGACGCACCGTTGAACCATAGCGCAATAAAAATTACCGGCTGCGCTTGGCGTGGCGCTCCCAGTTTTCCTGTTTTGCCTGCGCGGTTTTCTTTAGTGCGACATAACAGGCTCCTGCACCGCCATCTTTCTGAACAGCGACGCAAAACGCTTGCACGTCATCCAGTTGCTGCAGCCATTTGGCAATATAACTGCGCACAATATTCGCATGACTTTCGTCTTCGCGGCCACGCCCATGAATAATCAGCAAGGTGCGTAAATTTTCAGCCTGTGCCTGACAGAAAAAGGCAAACAGTTCCTGACGGCACTGCTCAACAGGTTTGCGCAACAGGTTCAGGCTGGCTTCCAGCGGGTATTTCCCCTGCCGGAGTTTATCCAGCACTCCCTGCTGTACGCCATCGTGTTTGTATTCGAGAGGGTCATCGCATGGCTGAATATTCAGAAAGCCGGTAGTCAGCGGATTCTCACGTATTTCCGACTCAGGGTCTGCACTCACCTTGTGCCCCGCAACTGAGTTTTTGAGGTAGACCACCCGTTTATCCGACGCCAGTGGCTGTACACCTGCCATCTCCTGACTGAATAAATCATCATCTTCGCTCATCTGCTTACCTCTTTTTCAGCGGGGGGACTGCACCAAATTATCGCCATAAACCCGCTGCGGGTAAAGTCACACGCCTGCGGAACTGCGTCGGTAAAAATTCCGGAAATGCCCTGCCCGCCGTTAAAACTCATTTTTATATCTATACTTAGCTGCTGGGGAAGAAGTAAACCAGTGAGCTTGTGCTTGCGTTCCCCGGCACAATTGAGGAGAAAAAATGCCTTACCTTGATGATCCCTTGATTATTTTCACTGACCTTGATGGCTCACTGCTCGACCATCATGATTACAGTTGGCAACCCGCGCAGCCCTGGCTGGATAAACTCTCGGTGGCACAGGTTCCGTTAATTTTAACCACCAGTAAAACCTCAGCCGAAGTGGCGGAACTGCAGGCTGATCTGAATCTGACACAGCAGCCTTTTATTGCAGAAAATGGCGCAATCATTCATCTGCCACCTGACTGGCGGGATGAGGACGCCGCGCCGTTTCACCTTTCCGGCGCGAGTTATCGCGAGATCCGCCAGGTTTTAGTGGAACTACGCCAGCGTTATGATTTTGAGTTTCGCGGCTTTGGTGATGTTACGGCGAAACAGGTCGCAGTCTGGACCGGACTGGCGGTCAAGGACGCGGCACTGGCGATGCAACGTGACGCTTCTGAACCGCTGATCTGGTTCGGTAATGATCTGGATTTCGCGCACCTGAAAAAATGTCTCACGCGCGAAGGCCTGTCACTGACACGCGGCGGGCGTTTCTGGCACGTAATGGGGGCCGGTGCCGGTAAAGGTCAGGCGGTGCAATGGGTAACGGCGCGCTATCAGCAAAAACGCGGTCATCCGGTGTTAAGCATAGGTCTGGGAGATGGCCCTAATGATTTATCCATGCTGGAAGCGGTGAATTACGCCGTGGTGATCAAAGGCCATCATGAGCATGAAATGCCGCTACAGCGAGACGATGTGACACAGGTTTTTCGCACCGATGAATTTGGCCCGCGCGGCTGGAGTCAGGGGCTGAATCATTTTATTACCCTTCTCTGAAGGAAAAATGGAAAAGGTAAAATACTTTATTAACAGTTGGTTTCCACATTGTTTATCGTTCTGTGTTTGCAGAGAAGACTTCCAATAATTTTATCTATTCTAAAATTGGAGAATACCGTATGAGCGATTTTTATCAGGATGGTGTCATTACTAATTTTCATAATCTGACGAACCGTAAAGTCGAAGAACTGGAATACGATCTGCAGGTGTTCTCCGGCCGCCGTTCAATGGGATTAATATTACCGTCGTTATTTTCAGAACTGGAAGGTCCGGCGCTGACGCGCATTGTCGACGAGCTGACGAAAGTCCCGTATCTGGAAGAAATCGTTATTGGTTTAGATCGCGCTGACCGTGATCAATTTTTATTTGCCCGCGAATTTTTCTCCCGCCTGCCGCAGCGTCACCGCATTTTATGGAATGACGGTCCGCGCCTGACTGCACTGGATGAGGAGCTTAAGAAAGAAAACCTTTCCCCGAATGAACCGGGCAAAGGCCGCAATGTGTGGTTTTGTGTCGGCTATACGCTGGCCTCGCGCCGCACCTCAGTGGTCGGGCTGCATGATTGTGACATTGTCACGTACAGTCGCGAGATGCTGGCTCGCCTGATGTATCCGGTGGCAAATCCCAACTTCCATTACGATTTCTGCAAAGGTTATTACGCCCGTGTGGCAGACGGGAAATTCAATGGCCGCGTCGGTCGCCTGCTGGTTTTCCCGTTGCTGAAATCCCTGCAAATCGTTTACGGCCACTCTGATTTTCTTGAGTATCTGCGCACCTTCCGTTACCCGCTTTCAGGTGAATTTGCGATGCGCACGCATGTTCTGAACGATTTGCGCATTCCGAGTGACTGGGGGCTGGAAATTGGTGTGCTGTCAGAACTGCACCGTAATACGGCGACCAAGCGTATTTGTCAGGTGGATATTGCCGACAATTACGACCATAAACACCAGCCGATGTCAGAAGAGGATGCGTCTAATGGTTTACAGCGCATGAGTATTGATATCACCAAAGCGCTGTATCGTAAGATGGCTATTCTCGGCGTGAATATTACCAGTGAGTCTTTCCGTATTCTGAAAGCGACCTATTATCGTAATGCGCTGGACATGATCGACGGATTTGAAAATGACGCCAAAATGAACGGGTTAACTTTTGACCGTCACAGCGAGGAATCGGCGGTAGAATTATTCTCAGGCGCGATCATGGAAGCCGGTCAGGCTTTTGTGGATACGCCGAGCGAAAAGCCGTTCATTCCAAGCTGGAGCCGTGTGCAGTCCGCCTTCCCGGACATGCTGGACCGCATTCATGAAGCAGTCGAAAAAGATAATGAAGGCGATGTGTAACGCCTTTTAAAAGAATTACCGCAGAAAGTAAAAACGCTGCAATCGCAGCGTTTTTTTATGCATAAATTTCAGACTGGCGTTACGCGGCTTCTTTTTTCCCTGGGAAAAGTAAGCTGGCAATGATGCCTAACGCCAGAACACCCAGCACCACGTAAAGGCTGGCTAATGCGCTGATTTCAATCCCGTGATGCCACAGATGGTTACTGGAATTCAGTGCCAGTTTTGCCGCCACGAAGAACAGCAGGAAGATCACTGATTTCTCCAGATGCACCAGATATTTACGCAGAGCCTCGAGCACGAAATACATCGTACGTAAACCAAGCACGGCAAACATCATGGCGGAATAGACGATCAGAGGTTCACGGCTGACAGCGATGACGGCAGGTACGCTGTCAAACGCAAACATCAGGTCTGAAATTTCAACCACAGCAATGCACAGCAATAACGGCGTTGCATAACGTACGCCCTTCTTCACCGTAAAGCTGAAGCCCTGATTTTCCGGCTTCGCCAGTTCAGCTTCTACCTGCTCACTGCTGACCAGAAAATGTGGCCCCACCAGTTTCGGGAACACCGGGAAGAAACGACGTACCATACGGTTAGCAATATGATCGGAGTAATCATCATTTTCTTCATCATCGCTGGAGGCGCGCATCATCAGAATAGCGGTCCAGAGAATGACAACGGCAAACACCATTTCCACCCATGGCCCCAGCGCCAGCAGGCTGGTACCAATCACCACGAAAATCCCCCTGAAGACAATTGCGCCAATCACGCCCCAGTAAAGAATGCGGTGACGATAGCCATCCGGCACTTTAAACCAGGCAAAAATGGCCATAATCACAAACAGGTTATCAATGGAAAGCACCTGTTCCAGCGCATAACCGGTAAGGAAAAGACTGGCGACTTCTTTGCCGTGATGGATATATAAGAATCCGGCAAAACCAAGAGAAACAGCGATCCAGAATAGGGTCCAAAGGGAGGCACTTTTCAGGCTGATAGGCTTATGACTGCGGTGGGCAAAGATGTCAGTCAGCAGCGCCGCAACAGCTACAACGACAAAAACAAGCGTGGTTTCAAACGGAAAACCCAGAGAATCAGACTGCATTACACCTTTCCTAAAGTAAACGAAAGCTAAACGAATTCAGCCATTGTAAGCGGTTGTGAGGTGAATGGGTATCAAAGTCGATCCGGTACGGCGTTTTATGCCATAATCCGATGCGTCGTTTACGGCAAGAATTGCAAAAAACCTTGGTCAATAACGAACCAAAACGGATAATGAAATAGACGTTTTCTCTCCTAAATTGATTCAATCTACTTATTCTCTAAAATTTAAATATTCTTTTTACTGATAATTTGATCCAGCTTTGAATCTCATTGATTCTCAATTGGGCTTAATTCTCAGTGCAGATCAAAATAATGAGAAAAAAAACCCGTTAAAAAACGGGGTTTTTTAACATTTCGCCCTTTTAGCTACTTATAGCTACTTATCACTCGCTGCAAAAGATGTTAAAATTGACCCATATCAATATTGCCAGAGTGACTCTTATGATCCCGGAAAAGCGTATTATTCGACGTATCCAATCTGGTGGCTGTGCAATCCATTGTCAGGACTGTAGCATCAGCCAGCTTTGTATTCCTTTCACACTGAACGAACACGAGCTCGATCAGTTAGACAACATTATTGAAAGGAAAAAGCCGATCCAAAAAGGTCAGGCATTGTTTAAAGCCGGTGATGAACTGAAGTCTTTATATGCGATTCGCTCAGGCACCATCAAAAGTTACACCATCACTGAGCAAGGCGACGAGCAAATCACTGGCTTCCATCTTGCGGGCGATTTAGTGGGTTTTGATGCCATTGGAGGCTTACAGCATCCAAGTTTTGCGCAAGCGTTGGAAACGTCTATGGTTTGTGAAATTCCGTTTGAGACCCTCGACGATCTCTCCGGAAAAATGCCGAATCTGCGCCAGCAAATGATGCGCCTGATGAGCGGTGAGATAAAAGGCGACCAGGATATGATCCTGCTGTTGTCGAAGAAAAATGCTGAAGAACGACTGGCTGCATTTATCTACAACCTCTCCCGCCGCTTTGCGCAACGTGGTTTCTCTCAGCGCGAATTCCGCCTGACCATGACCCGTGGCGACATCGGTAATTACCTCGGCCTGACCGTGGAAACTATCAGCCGTTTACTCGGTCGTTTCCAGAAATCAGAAATGCTGAGCGTAAAAGGTAAATACATCACCATTGAGAATCATGAAATGCTTTCTCAATTAGCCGGTCAGTCTGCTCCGGTTTCTGCCTGATAAATATTGAGTCGGATCTGCAAAGAATAATTTGTTGATCCGACTCAATTTCTCCTCTGTCCGATTGCTTAATCTTGGTTTACTCTGTACTTAATACACTGACCGCCGTTCTTCTACAGGTGTTAAGGAGTCCCCATGGCTAAGTATCAGAATTTACTGGTTGCTATAGACCCCAATCAGGATGACCAACCCGCGCTACGTCGTGCCGTTTATCTGGTGCAACGTAATGGCGGCCGCATCAAAGCCTTCCTGTCGATTTATGACTTCTCCTATGAGATGACCACCATGCTGTCGCCCGACGAACGGACCAGTATGCGACAAAGTGTGATCAGCGAACGGGAAGAATGGATTAAAGAACAGTGCCGGTATTATGTCGAAGCGGGCATTCCCATTGATGTCAAAGTTGTCTGGCATAACAAACCTTTCGAAGCCATCATTCAGGAAGTCGTTTCGAATAATCACGACTTGTTGTTGAAAATGGCTCATCAGCATGACCGCCTTGAGTCTGTTATTTTCACTCCGACTGACTGGAACTTACTGCGTAAATGTCCGTGTCCGGTATGGATGGTAAAAGACCAGCCGTGGCCGGAAGGCGGCAAAGCGGTGGTTGCTGTCAACCTTTCCAGCGAAGAACCTTATCACGACCCGCTCAACATTAAACTGGTGAAAGAGACCATTGAGCTGGCGTCTCACGTTAATCAGACGGAAGTCCATCTGGTCGGCGCCTATCCGGTTACGCCAATCAATATTGCTATTGAACTGCCGGACTTCGACCCAAGCGTATATAACGACGCCATCCGCGGTCAGCATCTGATCGCGATGAAAGCGTTGCGACAGAAATTCCAGCTTGATGAAAAATATACGCACGTGGAAAAAGGCCTGCCGGAAGAAGTCATTCCTGACCTTGCAGAGCATTTGCAGGCAGGTGTGGTTGTTCTTGGTGCGATTGGCCGCACCGGCCTTTCTGCCGCATTTTTGGGGAATACTACCGAACAGGTGATCGACCATCTGAAATGCGATTTGCTGGCAATCAAACCCGATGATTTCGAATGCCCTATTACGTCAGATGACGACGAAGAAGATGAAGACGAGTAAAGTCTGATTCATACAAAAAATAAAGGCCAGTCAACTGACTGGCCTTTTGCATTACGGATTTCGATTGATTACAGCGCGCGCAGGATTTTCTCTACGCTTTCTTTAGCATCGCCAAACAGCATTTGGGTATTTTCTTTGAAGAACAGCGGGTTCTGCACACCGGCATAACCGGTATTCATTGAACGTTTAAACACAATCACGTTCTGCGCTTTCCACACTTCCAACACTGGCATACCGGCGATTGGGCTGCGCGGATCTTCCTGCGCGGCCGGGTTCACGGTGTCATTGGCACCAATAACCAGCACCACGTCGGTATCGCTGAAATCATCATTGATTTCATCCATTTCCAGCACGATGTCATACGGCACTTTTGCTTCGGCCAGCAAGACGTTCATGTGGCCCGGCAGACGCCCCGCAACAGGGTGAATACCGAAACGCACCTTGATGCCTTTCGCGCGCAATTTCGCCGTGATGTCATGCACCGGATACTGTGCCTGAGCAACTGCCATGCCATAGCCAGGAGTGATGATTACTGAGCTGGCATTTTTGAGCATATCAGCCACATCTTCCGCGCTGGCTTCGTGATATTCACCCATCTCTTCAGCATCACCGGTAGAAGAACCGTCAGTACCGAAACCGCCTGCAATCACACTAATGAACGAACGGTTCATGGCTTTACACATGATATAGGACAGAATTGCACCGGAAGACCCCACCAGCGCACCGGTGACGATCAGCAGGTCGTTGCTGAGCATGAAACCTGCCGCAGCTGCAGCCCAACCGGAATAGGAGTTCAGCATGGAAACCACAACCGGCATATCCGCGCCACCGATGGAGGACACCAGGTGCCAGCCAAACGCCAGTGCGATCAGGGTCATGATCAGTAATGCGAGAACCTGCAGTCCTACGCTTTCAGTGCGAACAAACATCACCATCAGCAGGAAGGAAATGACCAGTGCAGCCAGATTCAGTTTATGCCGGTGTGGCAATGCCAGCGGTTTGGAAGAGATGATCCCACGCAGTTTGCCGAACGCCACAATCGAACCGGTAAAGGTCACTGCGCCGATGAAGATACCGAGGAATACTTCGGTCAGATGGATATTTTCCATCACGCCTTCCATCGGCACAACACCGTGATCCAGATAGCTGTTAAAGCCCACCAGAACCGCCGCCAGACCCACGAAGCTGTGCAGAATCGCCACCAGCTCAGGCATTTCGGTCATTTCGACTTTACGCGCCAGATAAACACCGATCGCACCGCCAATCACCATAGCAACGATGATCCAGCCAACATTGCCGGAGTCAGGTCCAAGGATGGTCGCGATTAACGCGATCGCCATCCCGGTGACACCGAAAATGTTACCCTGCTTGGATGTTTCATGTTTTGACAACCCAGCCAGGCTGCAAATAAACAGAATTGCGGCAACAATATATGCTGCTGTTACTAAACCCCCAGACATATATTCCCCTTAGTTCTTACGAAACATCTTCAGCATGCGCTGAGTGACGGTGAATCCGCCGAAAATATTGATACTGGCAATCAGAACTGCGACGAAGGACAGGAAACTCACCCAGCCGCCGTGACCGATTTGCAGTACGGCACCGACCACGATAATCCCGGAGATGGCGTTAGTCACCGACATCAGCGGGGTATGCAGCGCATGACTGACATTCCACACCACGTAATAACCGACCACGCACGAAAGCGCGAATACGGTAAAGTGGGAAAGGAATTCTTTCGGGGCAACGTTCGCCAGCCAGCCAAACAGCACAATAGCCACAGCCATAATGATGAATTTGGTCCACGGCGACGCCGGTTTGGCTTCAGCTTTGGCAACAGGCTCTGCGGCTTTCGCAGCCTGAGGCTGAGCAGAGACCTGAATCGGCGGTGCAGGCCAGGTGACTTCGCCGGATTTCACGACTGTTACACCGCGCACAACGGTATCTTCGAAATCAATCTCGATTTCCCCGTTCTTCTCTTTGCACAGCAATTTCAGCAGGTTAACCAGGTTGGTACCGTAAAGCTGGGAAGACTGCGTTGGCAGACGACTTGGCAAATCGGTATAGCCGATAATCTTCACGCCGTTTTCAGTGGTCGTGATTTTGTCTGCTACTGTCAGCTCACAGTTACCGCCTGTCTGAGCCGCCAGATCGACGATCACACTGCCCGGCTTCATAGAGGCAACCATCTCTTTGGTGATGAGTTTCGGTGCAGGACGGCCAGGGATTAACGCGGTCGTGACGATAATGTCCACTTCTTCGGCCTGCGCCGCAAACAACGCCATTTCCGCTTTAATGAACGCTTCGGACATCACTTTGGCATAACCGTCGCCGCTGCCTGCTTCTTCCTCGAAATCCAGCTCGAGGAATTCAGCGCCCATACTTTTGACCTGCTCTTTCACTTCCGGGCGGGTATCAAACGCACGGACGATAGCACCGAGGCTGCCAGCTGCACCGATAGCAGCCAGCCCTGCCACACCGGCACCGATAATCATCACTTTTGCCGGTGGCACTTTACCTGCGGCAGTAATCTGCCCGGTAAAGAAACGACCGAACTCATGCGCCGCTTCAACGATCGCACGATAACCGGCAATGTTAGCCATTGAGCTCAGGGCATCAAGGGATTGCGCACGGGAAATACGCGGCACAGAATCCATAGCCATTGCCGTCACCTGACGGTCGGCCAGTTTTTGGATCAGATCAGGGTTTTGCGCAGGCCAGATAAAGCTGACTAACGTGGTTCCCGCCTGTAATTTATCGATTTCATCGTTTTCTGGCGCATTAACCTTCAAAACGATATCTGAGTGCCATACATCATCACCGCTGACGACTGATGCCCCCGCTTGCTCATAAGCCGAGTCTTCAAAGCTGGCTAACTTACCGGCCCCCTGTTCGATAGCGACCGTAAAGCCGAGTTTCAACAACTGCTCCACCGTTTTCGGCGTGGCTGCAACCCTGGCTTCATTGGTCAACCGCTCTCTTGGTACACCAATACGCATAGTATTCCCTTCACCCTTTTCATTGATGATTTTTGTCATCGACATAACAATTCAAGTACAAGCCCGTCGGTTCATAAGCCACCGAATTTTATTTTTTCAGGCTGACTATAACCTACTGAATATCTAATCAATAATCTACGTATCACAGCGATAGACAGGTAATTAATATTAAAAAAGTCGATATGGTCCGCAAACCTGCTGCAAACCCTGAGAAACAAGCCTTTAATCCACCTCATAACAACCATAACACCGGATCAATCACTCAGGATCCTTCTACCATAACCCGCTCGGACTGGGCATAAAAGTTAGAAAATAGTGAATAATTAACATTTATTTCACTACTTGGATTATTCAACAAACTTATATAAGTTATGCGCAGTAATAAAAGTGATGTGATATACCGGTAGCACACGCATTATTGCCATAAATTGCTGAGACACTTGGCATTGTTACATGCAATAATCGTCCGCTAACCTGTTACACATCAAGAATTCAGCACGTTTCAACATTACTGCGCAAGGTGGAAGGATTTTTTATGAAGCTGACAAAAACGATCATCGCATCGGCCCTGTTTTCTGTTTCTGCGCTGTCTGCTGCACATGCCGCGCAGGAAATTAGCCCGCAGAAAGCCGCAGCCATCAAGCCTTTTGATCGCATTGTTATTACCGGGCGGTTCAACACGCTGGGCGACGCCGCTGACGCCGTTTCCCGCCGTGCCGATACGCTGGGTGCAGATTATTTTTATATTCAAGATACCAACAGCACTAACAATAGCGGGAACTGGCGCGTAGTTGCAGACATCTATAAAAAAGATGCGCCAGAAATCAGCAATGATCCTCACTACCGTGTTATCAACGGTGTGGTTGAGCTGCCTAAAGATGTTGCTTACGGCCTCGAACCTTTCGATACCGTCACCGTTAACGGTTTCTACCGCAGCCAGCCAGACGTCAACGATGCCATTACGAAAGCAGCGAAAGAAAAAGGGGCGTATTCCTTCTTCATCGTTCGCCAGATTGATGCCAACAGCGGCGGCAACCAGTACATCACTGCATTCATTTATAAGAAAGATGCACAAAAACGTGTTGTTCAGTCTCCGGATGCTATCCCTGCTGATTCTGAAGCCGGTAAAGCAGCACTGGCAGCGGGCGGCGCAGCAGCAGCCAAGGTCGAAATTCCGGGTGTGGCATCCTCTGGTAGCCCAAGCCGTGATGTTGGCCGTTTCTTTGAAACGCAGTCATCAACTGGTAAGCGTTACACTGTCACTGCCACTAACGGTGCAAAGATTCAGGAAGTGAATGACGTAACTGCCGCACAGATGGTTCCGTTTGATTCCACCACTTTTACCGGCCACTTCAACAGCACCACGGATGTTTCGCAGGAAGTCGCGAACCGTGCGGCTGCCAAGGGTGCCAAGTTCTACCACATTACCCGCCAGTGGCAGAACAAGAGCGGTGGCAACCTGACTGTAAGCGCAGACTTCTTCAAATAAGTCGGAATGACAGACAGCAAAAAGGCAGCCCAGGTGGCTAATGCTGGTCACTTAAGGAAATGAGGTCCGTGAATTTGGGCCTTCGATGAAGAAAAATAGCGCTATAAGCCTGATTCCTTCATTATCCTTTGAAGCACAAAAATGAATTTGTATTCATAAAAATGCTTAACTGATCGGCATTAGCCCTGGTGGCTGCTTTTTTTTGCCGCGAACGCCCTTGCGGCCCGCTTAGTTTCCCCAGGTACGTTCCAGCACATTCACCCAGTTTTTGTAGCAGATTTTTTCCAGCAGCGCATTGCCGTAGCCCGCTTTGCGCAGGGCTTCAACCAGCACCGGTAACCCGCGCACATCCTTCAAAAACGGTGCCATCGATGCGCCATCAAAGTCTGATCCCAATCCGACCCCCTCCTCACCCAGATGCTCAACCAGATAATCCATGTGACGTACCATAATATCGGTGCCGGTATCATCACTGCGTTTACCGTCTTCACGCAGGAATGGCACCGCAAAGTTCAGCCCGACGAAGCCCTGGCTTTCTTTGATGGCGTGCAGCTGCTTATCGGTCAGGTTACGTGACTGCGGGCAGATACTGAATGCGTTGGAATGGCTGGCCACCAGCGGCGCATCACTTAATTCAGCCACCTGCCAGAAGCCTTTTTCATTCAGATGAGAGAGGTCAATCATGATGCGTTTCTGGTTACAGGCTTTCACCAGACGCACACCCGCCTCTGTCAGCCCCGGTCCGGTATCCGGTGAGGTCTGATATTTAAACGGCACACCCTCACCGAAGATGTTCGGACGACTCCATACCGGCCCCAGGGAACGCAGCCCCATGCTGTAAAGCACCTCAAGATTATACAAATCCTCATCAATTGCCTCGGCGCCCTCAATATGCATAACCACAGCTAATGCATGGTTATGCATTGACTGCCTGATCTCCTGCGCGGTACGACAAATTTTCACCTTGCCCTGCGATTGCGCTTCGATTCTCAGCAGGAACGCCATCATGCCAAATGTGACATCACGTGCAAAATCGAAAGAAGGTGTAGGGGAAAAATCAGGATATTTTTGAGTACCTTCGGGCAGAAAACGGGGGTCCACTGAACGATCCGGCACGCTAATTGCTAGATCAATATCCGGAGTCGGCACCCAGGCGGCGAAAAGCCCGCCAGCAAAGCCTGCTTCACGACAGCGCGGCAGGTCCAGTTGTCCGCTGGCGGGCCCCTGAAGGAATGCGCGTTCAGGATCCTGATGATGTTCTGTCCAAAGTTGCAGCAAAACATCGTTATGTCCATCAAAAACCGGCATTAATTCTTCAGTTCCGTGCGCTACGTTATTCATAAAAAAGGTCTACCTTTGATTAAGCATGACTAAGACAACGGAGATTTGTTCATGCGGGGTGCAGTAATGGAGTCATGCTGCACCAGCTTTGAACAAACACAGTACGCTTCACATTAGTTTTTTCGATATGAAACGTCGACGAGTGCAAAGCAACCGTTTTTCATTTAAGCCAGTTGCCCGGAGTTAAGTCAAGGGTTTGCCACCGTAATTTTTAATTTTACTTTTATATATCAACACGATGGGAGTAGTTATGGTTACCAGGCGTCAATTTGTTACCGGTTTTTCCGCAATACCTGTGCTGTCCTACCTGAAATTTGATGCCGTGTTTGCTGCCACGCCGGCATCAATACTGGTCATGGCTATTCAGCTCGACATCATTACCAGCCTTGATCCGCATGAAAGCTTTGAGTCCGTGGGCAGTGAAATTACCGGTAATATGTATCAGCAACTGGTGAAACCTAAACTGGCCTCCCCTGATGAAATTGAAGGCGATCTTGCAGTGTCCTGGACGGCTTCTGACGACAAAAAAACCTTTACCTTCAAGCTGGATCCGAAAGCCAAATGGGCCGATGGCAAACCGGTTACTGCCGAAGACGCCGCTTTCTCCCTGCAACGCGTTGTGAAACTCGATAAGAGCCCGGCCTACATTATTAACCAGTTTGGTTACACCAAAGATAACGTCGAGAGCCTGATTACCGCGCCTGACGCCCAAACGCTGGTGATCAAAACCGCTGAACCTGCATCTGAATCCTTCCTGTTGTATTGCCTGACCGCCAACGTCGGCAGTATCGTGCAAAAATCCGCCTGCCTGGCGAATCAGACCGGTGACGATTTGGGTAATGCCTGGCTGAAGAAAAACAGTGCCGGTTCCGGTGCGTTCAAGTTGCGCGACTGGAAAGTCAGTGAATCCGTGATTCTGGAAAGCAACAAGAACAACCCGCACGCAGGCAAAATTCAGCGCATCATCATGCGCCATATTATCGACCCTTCCGCTCAGTTGCTGATGCTGCAAAAAGGCGATGTGGATATCGCCCGCAACCTGACCACCGAGCAGTTGCGTCCGTTGATCAACGACAAAAACTTCACGCTGGTACAAAAAGGTATCGCCGGCACCTTTATGTTGTCTGCCAATACCGCGCATCCGAATCTGGCTAAACCGCAGGTCTGGCAGGCGATCAAATGGGCTATCGATTACGAGAATATCCAGCAACATATCGTGCCGCTGACCCACAAAATCCATCAGAGCTTCCTGCCTGAAGGGTTCCCGGCGGCAGTGAACACCATCATGTACAAACGTGATGTGGCAAAAGCCAAAGCCTTGCTGGCCGAAGCGGGTTTCCCGAATGGTTTTGAAATCACCTTAGATCACTACTCCGCTTCACCTTCTTCTGACATCGTGCAGGCATTGCAGTCTAACCTCGCCGAAGTGGGGATTAAAGTGACGCTGCTGGCTGCGGAAAGCCGTCAGGTACTGACCAAAATGCGTGCACGTCAGCAACAACTGGCAATGACCCAATGGGGCGCGGATTACTTTGACCCGAACTCTAACGCCGAAGCCTTCTGCAGCAATCCGGATAACACCGACGCCGCCAAGAGCCGTACGCTGGCATGGCGTTGTAGCTGGCAGGATAAGGAAATCTCCGATCTGAGCACCCAGGCGCTGAAAGAATCGGATCCGGCCACCCGTATCAAACTCTATGAAGAATTGCAGACCAAACATATGGAAAACAGCCCGTTTGCCATCATGCTGCAACCGACCATGACCGCCGCCTGCCGCAAAGTGATTTCCGGTGTGGTACTGACTGTAATGAGCACCAGCCCCTACGAGAAGGTTGTTAAAGCGTGAGCAAGAGACTCAAAGGATTTCTGAGTACCTGCATCAGCGTTTGTCTTACTTTGTTTGGTCTGTCGGTAGTGACTTTTTTTATCGGTCGCGTAATGCCGACGGACCCGGTTCTGGCTGCGGTTGGCGATAATGCCCCGCAGGCAGTGGTCGAACGGGTTCGTCATGAAATGGGGCTGGATCAGCCCCTCTGGTTGCAGTTTTTCCATTATCTCAGTCAGGTATTCCACGGTGATTTAGGGCGCTCTGCCCTGACCTCCAATCTGGTCACCACGGATATCGCCCGGTTTTTCCCTGCCACGCTGGAACTGGCCACGGCGGCGATCATTATCGCCGCCATTGTCGGTATTCCGCTGGGCGTCTGGGCCGCCACCCGTCAGGGAAGCTGGATTGATCAGACTATCCGCGTGGTATGTCTGGCCGGTCACTCGCTGCCGGTGTTTGTGCTGGCGCTGCTCAGCCTGCTGATTTTCTACTCTGCGCTGGGTATCGCGCCGGGGCCGGGACGTCAGGACATCATTTATCAGGACATGATCCCGCAGGTCACCGGCTTGCTTACCGTGGATTCTCTGCTGGCCGGTGACATGGGCGCATTTTGGGATGCCCTCGCCCATATGGTGCAGCCGGTGCTGATCCTTGCGTATTTCAGCATGGCTTATATCACCCGCATGACGCGTACTTTCATGCTCAACGCACTGGGCGGGGAATACGTGATCACCGCCCGCGCCAAGGGACTCTCGGCGCAACGGGTTATCTGGAAACATGCCTTCCCCACCGTCGGTGTACAACTGATCACCGTGCTGGCATTGACGTACGCGGGCCTTCTCGAAGGCGCCGTGGTCACAGAAAACGTCTTCTCCTGGCCGGGTCTCGGACAATATCTCACCGTGTCGCTGATGAATGCGGATATGAATCCGGTGATCGGCTCAACATTGCTGATTGGCGCGATTTATGTGCTGCTCAACCTGCTGGCTGACCTTCTCTACCGACTATTGGATCCCCGCGTAAAATGAGCACTTTACCTGTCATACCTCAACCCCGCGCGGGCAGCCGCGCCTGGCTGCTGGCCGACACGCCGCACACCCGCACGCAAGCCGTCTGGGGCCGTCGTTACCGCATCTGGCTCGGTCTGCGTAAAAACCCGCTGGCAGTAACCGGCCTGTTTACCGTGCTGATTGTGTTGCTGATTTCCCTTTGCGCGCCGTGGCTGACCAGCTACGACCCGGGCGCACAGGATCTGGCGCATCGTCTGGCAAAACCGTC
The DNA here is from genome assembly GCF_023701875.1 of Rahnella sp. CG8. Classification (NCBI taxonomy): domain Bacteria; kingdom Pseudomonadati; phylum Pseudomonadota; class Gammaproteobacteria; order Enterobacterales; family Yersiniaceae; genus Rahnella; species Rahnella sp. CG8. Next base: position 10,804 of record NZ_JABAED010000011.1, on the reverse strand, counting down.
TTCCCTGCACTGGCTGGGAACAGACGAACTGGGCCGCGATACCCTGAGCCGTATTCTTTATGGCGGACGTATCACGCTCGGAATGGTGATTATAGTGGTGGCAATTGTCGCCCCGCTCGGCCTGCTGATTGGCTGCGTGGCCGGTTATGCGGGCGGATTACTTGACCGTATTCTGATGCGCATCACCGACATTTTTCTGGCCTTCCCGCGTCTGATTCTGGCACTGGCCTTTGTGGCTGCACTGAAACCCGGCATCGAGAGCGCTATTCTGGCGATCGCCCTCACCGCCTGGCCGCCGTATGCCCGCCTTGCACGTGCAGAAACCATGCAGGTACGCGGCACGGATTATATTGCCGCCTGCCGTCTGACTGGCGCAACACCTGCCCGCATCGTGCTGCGCCATATCATGCCGCTGTGTGTGCCAAGCCTGGTGGTGCGTATCACGCTGGACATGAGTTCGATCATTATCACCGCTGCGAGTCTGGGCTTTTTAGGTATGGGCGCTCAACCGCCATCGCCGGAATGGGGGGCGATGATTGCCACTGCCCGCCGCTTCCTGTTCAGTGAATGGTGGGTACCGTTAATTCCGGCCATTGCCATTTTTGTGACCTCTCTGGCGTTTAACTTCCTCGGCGACGGGCTGCGTGACGTCCTCGATCCTAAGGAGCAATAATGCTGGTTGATATCAAAGATCTGCATATTACGTTTCAGACCAACAGCGGCAGTTTCGATGCCGTTCGCGGCGTATCGCTGTCATTGGGTAAGGAGAAATTTGGCATCGTAGGCGAAAGTGGTTCGGGTAAATCCCTGACAGCACGTTGCCTGATGAACCTTCTGCCTTCCAGCGCAAGGTGTCGCGCCGAAGCGCTGTCTTTCGACGGCATCGATTTGCGCAATGCCAGCGAGAAGCAAATGCGTCAGATCCGTGGCAAGCGGGTAGGTTTCATTTTGCAGGATCCGAAATACTCGCTCAATCCGGTGATGCCGGTCGGTAAACAGGTGGCTGAAGCCTGGCAAACGCATAAAGGCGGCTCGAAAAAACAGGCCATGAATGCGGCAATTGAACTGCTGGATCAGGTGCGTATCCGTGAGCCGCATAAAGTGGCCGAGCGTTATGCCCATGAGGTATCCGGCGGCATGGGTCAGCGCGTAATGATTGCCATGATGCTGGCTCCTGATCCGGAACTGATGATTGCCGATGAACCGACCAGCGCCCTTGATGCCACTGTGCAGGCTGAGATTTTGCGTCTGCTCGATGACCTTGTATCCAGCCGCGGCATGGGGCTGATTCTGATCAGCCATGATTTGCCACTGGTATCGAAATTCTGTGACCGCGTGGCCGTCATGTACGCCGGGCGTATCGTCGAAACGTTACAAGCCGGTAATTTACTGAAAGCTCAACATCCTTACACCCGCGGGCTGCTGGAATGTCTGCCGTCGCTGAAACATCCTCGGGACAGACTGCCAGTGCTGGTGCGTGACGAAGCATGGAAAACCTCATGACAGCAGAACTCCCTCCTCTGGATAACAGCAAAATAATCCTCAATAACCTGCGCATCGCGTTCGGCGATACCGAAGTGGTGAAAGGCGTGAGTTTCAGTGTCGCGCCCGGTGAATGTTTCGGCATCGTGGGAGAAAGCGGCTCGGGCAAGTCCACCATTTTACGCGCACTGGCCGGGCTGAATCAGTCCTGGTCCGGCGGGATGGTGATTGGCGGCGAAGATCAGGTGCCGGTGCGCCAGAAACGCTTTTTCCGCCGCGTGCAGATGGTATTTCAGGATCCGTACGGCTCGCTGCATCCGCGCCAGACCATTGACCGCATTCTCAGCGAACCGCTGATTGTGCACGGTTTTCTGAATATCGAAAAACGTATCACTGATGCGCTGGCCGAAGTCGGCCTGCCGCAGACGGTGCGTTTTCGCTTCCCGCACCAGCTTTCCGGCGGTCAGCGTCAGCGGGTCGCAATCGCGCGGGCGATGATTTCAGAACCGGAAATTTTACTGCTCGATGAGCCGACCTCGGCGCTGGATGTCTCGGTGCAGGCGGAGATCCTCAACCTGCTAAGCGACCTGCGTGAACGCCGGAAACTGACTTATATTCTGGTCAGTCACAATCTGGCCGTCGTTACGCATCTTTGCACCAGCATTGGCGTAATGATTGGTGGTGAAATGGTCGAACTTCTGAGCACAGACGATTTACGGATGGGCAACGTCAGCCATCCGCACACAGCCGAGTTACGATCGTTAAGTCTCAGTTTAGAGGAGCCCGGATAATCGTTCCTGCCGTGAACGTATTTGGGTTTCGCGGGCAGCCCGGGCTGCCCACTTTTTCACTGAAAGACAGTCAGGAGACGTTAATGACATCCACCGAACAGTCTGCATTACAGTGGCAGGCGGCTGAAGAAACAGCAAAACGCATAACTAAAAACTGGGATAAACCCGGAGAACCGGGCGGCGCGATCACCCTTTTTGACAGTAAAACTCTCCGCAGTTTCGCGACCGGAGGGCTGGCAAACCTCAGCACATCGACACCTTTCAGCATCGATTCTGTTGTCCGCTATGCCTCTGTCACAAAACATATTTTCGCCACACTGGCCTTGCTGAAAAGCGATGCCAGTCTTTCGGTGAGTGATACCCTTGGTCAGCATTTACCGCAACTGAAAGCGCCGATGTCACAAGTGACCCTCGGGCAGGCGCTGGACATGACCGCAGGCCTGCCGGACGTGCGGGAAACCCTTTCGCTGCTGGGGATTTCTGTTTACAACGTCAGCGAAGCCAGTGCCATTATAGAATTCCTGACGCAGGACGGCGCTCTGAACTTCACAGCAGGGACCGAGATTTCCTACAGCAACACCGGTTACCGGCTGGTGGAAGAAATCCTCAAACAAAAAGGCATTTTGTTTGAGGATCTGCTGCAAAAGTATATCGCGCAGCCGCTGGATATCGCTTTCCATGCGCCGGAAACCTGGTTCGATATCGTCCAGGACCTGGTGCCCGGTTACTGGCAGGACTCCACCGGCTGGAAAACAGCCGTCGCAGGTTTGCATCTGTCGGCATCCGGTAGCCTGACCGGCAGCGTACGTTCGCTTTCAGTATGGCTGCAAAGCCTGCTTTCACAAAACGGACCGGGCGCGGGCGTACTGCAAACGCTGACAGAACAACGTTATCTGCAAGGCGACATTCCTTCCGCTTACGGGCTGGGCATCACCTCGACGAAAATCGGTGAACATACGGTTTACGGCCACGGCGGTTCCCATGCCGGTTATAAAACCTATTTCCTGCTTCATCCTGAGCTTGATGCAGGCATTGCGCTGGTCTCCAATCGCGAAGACACCACAGCGTTTACCCATGTGCTGGAAGTCATGTCGTCACTGTTAGCTGCGCCGCTCCCGGCGCGTAGCCATGCATTGCCGGATGGTGTATACGCCAGCATTGCCGAGCCGTACTGGCTAAAAGTCAGCAACGGCACGGCCAGTTATCTCGGCGCTGCCGATAACCTCTATCAGGGCGCGGACGCCGACGAGGCCATCACCCTATCCGCACACATGCCGATGCGTTTGCGCTGGGACGGCACCGCCATTCAGGGTGAAATCGGACACGCGCCGCGTTACTTTACCCCGGTGGAAACCAATGATTGCCTGAAAATGGTTCAGGGGCGCTGGTATCATCCCCAATCGAAAGCCGCCTTTGATATTGAGGGCGATCAGTTGCTGATGGGCGTCGGCACGCTGCGTGCCAGCGGCCAGTTAACATCGCTGGGTGCGGGGCGTTTGCTGGTGGAACTCCCTGACGGACCGTGGAAGAAAAACTTCTGTCTTTATTTCCAGGGCTACAACGTCCGGCTGATTTCCAACCGCAGCCGCGTGCTGAGTTTCCGTCGTGATGAATGCCGCAGCAGCTGGCATCCGTAAAAATAACCTGCGAAGCGTTGTCCTGCAAAACGCCGCCCCGGCCCACGTCTGGCGGCGTTTTTTTAAACTCCCTCACTGCAACAACACGTCAAACTGTGACACACCTCAAATAAACCCTGTGTTTGTATCCATTAGGATGACAAACAAACCCATAGTATTTGTGTGGTCTATGAGAGACCACAGCAAACTAAAATGCCGACAGGGTAAAAATGAACCAATTTATTATTGCTGATTCTCAGGCTTGCATAGGTTGTCGCGCCTGTGAGGTCGCTTGCGTCTTGTCTCACAATGAACAATGTTATCCGTCGAAAGAACAGTTTACCCCGCGCATTCATGTCATCCGGCAAAACGATCGGCATAGCGCCGTGCTATGCCGTCAGTGCGAAGATGCCCCGTGTTTACAGGTTTGCCCGACAAACGCATTCGTTCGTCGTAACGACAGCATTCAGTTGCTGGAAGAACGCTGTATCGGCTGTAAAACCTGCGCCGTGGCCTGTCCGTTTGGCGCCATTGATATCGTACAGCATGAGAGCTATCCGCTGACCGGCTTACCCGCCGCGGCAGCCGTGGCGCATAAATGTGATCTGTGCAATGACAGCCCGGACGGACAGGCATGCGTCAATGCCTGCCCGACACAGGCACTGCATCTCATCACCGATCAGGTCATTGCTCAGAACCGTGCTGATAAACAATACCGCGCCGCCATGGGCCGGAATCCTCAGGTTTCACTGACCAGCAAATCAGCAGCCGTATTCGCCGCCGCCCTGGCACCACCGCGCCTCGATGCGGCAAAAGCCCCGCTCACCGAACGTAAAAGCACGTTTAATGAGATCTATGCGCGCTTTACACCGATGCAGGTTGAAGAACAGGCTGGCCGCTGTCTGCATTGCAGTGATCACCCTTTCTGCGCCTGGACCTGCCCGCTGCATAACGATATCCCACAATTACTGGCGCTGGCGAAACAGGGACACATTCTGGAAGCCGTGGAACTTTCGCACCGCACCAGCAGCCTGCCGGAGATCTGTGGCCGCGTCTGCCCGCAGGACAGGCTTTGCGAAGGCGCCTGCACTTTTGATAAACAAGGCTCAGTGAGCATCGGCAATATTGAGCGCTATATTACCGATACCGCGCTGGCACAAGGCTGGAAACCCGATCTTTCAGAGGTTATTCCGCGTAATTATCGCGTAGCCGTGGTGGGTGCAGGCCCGGCCGGATTGGGCTGCGCTGACGTGCTGGCGCGGCATGGCGTAAAAGCCGTGGTCTTTGATCGTCACCCTGAGATCGGCGGCCTGCTGACCTTTGGTATTCCGGCGTTCAAGCTGGATAAAAACGTGCTGGTCAGACGCCGGGAAATCTTCACTGAAATGGGCATTGAGTTCCGGCTCAATACCGAAATCGGCGTCGACATTCAGGCGGAACAACTGCTGGAAGAGTTCGATGCAATATTCTTAGGTGTGGGTACGTATAAAGCGATGAAAGCCGGACTGGAAAATGAAAACGCGCCGGGCGTTTACAGCGCCCTGCCTTTCCTGATTGCGAACGCCAAACATCTGATGAATCTGCCCGAACTGAAACATGAGCCTTATGTCAGCATGGCGGGAAAACGCGTGGTCGTGCTCGGCGGCGGCGATACGGCGATGGATTGTCTGCGCACGTCGCTGCGCCAGAATGCCAAAAGCGTGATTTGTGCGTATCGCCGCGATGAAAAAAGCATGCCGGGCTCGAAGAAAGAAGTGAAAAACTCACGCGAGGAAGGGGCTGAGTTTATGTTTAACGTTCAGCCGGTGAGCATTGAGCTGAATAACCGGGGCGAAGTCTGCGGTATCCGCTTAGTCCGTACCGCCCCGGGAGAACCGGATGCCAGCGGCAGACGCAGACCCACACCGATTGCCGGTTCTGAATTCCTGCTCGAAGCGGAAGCGGTCATTATGGCATTTGGCTTTCTGCCGCATGCTATGCCGTGGCTGGATGAACTGTCGGTGAGGCACGACGAACAGGGATTGTTACAGGCCCCGCATCACAGCCGCTTCCCGTATCAGACCAGTCACCCGCAGATATTTGCAGGCGGCGATGCGGTGCGGGGCGCCGACCTGGTGGTGACAGCTATGTCGGACGGACGACAGGCAGCAAACAGCATTATTGCATCGCTGGATTTCCGTACACCGGCTCTCAGACCGGCGGCCCATTAGCCCTCCCGTTTCTTTGCGCTGTCGGCAAAATACAAACCTCCCTTTTCGGGAGGTTTTTTGTTAACAGGATCACATTTAATTAATATAAACGGATCAACTGGTTCGTAACAGCACAAAATGTTCAGTCCTTATCCAACAAGGCCTGCAGGCCCGCTTTGCTCATAATATCCGCACAAAATCTCCCGGGAATTAATTTCCCAGCGCAACCGTCACTTTTGCTGTTTTGTTAATTGAATTAACATCCGCGAAACAAAAACCAATAACGCCTTTGTTCGTGTGGCATTAAGAAACACACCAGAGTGTTCCGCCCGTTAACGTTATTGTTTTTAATTCTATTGATTTAAAACACTTATTTAAAAAATCTTATTCGAAAAATACGTCAAGTCATGTTTTGCTACTGCTACAAGGGATGAGTCTATGTCTGTTAAAAAAACCACCACACAGGCTTTACTGTGTGCCACCACGCTTTTCTTCTCCGCCACTTCCGCTTTCGCCGCCGGACATCCTCCGCTGGATAACGCGCAGGCAGCCAAAGTCATCGACAGTGTGAAATCCACTCTTGCGGAACAACACAGCACCGGTTGCATCGCAGTAGTTGATGCATCTGGTTCATTACTGGCCTTCCAGCGTCTTGACGGTTCTCCGGCCGGTTGTGTTGATGCGTCCATCGGCAAAGCGCGCACTTCCGCGCTCTACCACGCTCCTTCGCTGAAATTCATGCAACGCCTGCAGGGTGGCGAAACCACCGTATTGGCGATCCCGAATGCCGTGCCACTGGGTGGTGGATTCCCGCTGACGATTAACGGTGAAGTGGTCGGTGCCGTCGGTGTCAGTACGCCGAAGCAGGACATCGATAATCAGTCATCAGAAAAAGCAGCCAGCGTCCTGAAATAACAGGCACTTTCAATTACTCCTTCTTGTTGACGGCCACGCCCATGGCCGTTTTATACGGAACATTTACGGACTTTCAGCATGATCAATCTCTCTCGTCGCCGGTGGATACTCGGCACTGCGGGCGTCATGGTTGCGGGTATCGGTAGCCAGATGCTGGGCGGTGGCGTATTTGCTACCCTCGCCCATGCTGCGCCACCGCTGGCTTCAGCTGTGACAATGCCAGACAGTTTTATGGCACTTTCTAAACAGCTGACCGGCATGGACAGGCTCGAACCGCACCTCGCTCAGGCACTTTACAGCTGGCTGCATCAGTCGCAGAACAACGCGCAGCTCGACTCACAACTCGGTACCCTTTCAGCACTGATCACCGCACACCGCGGCGTGGTGGGTGATGATTTACATCAGCTTCTTGCACAGCAACCGGCAGAGCTGGCGCAGTTGTATCAGCAACTGGTCAGTGGCTGGTATCTCGGTGTGGTCGGTCAACCCGGCAGTCAGAAATGTATCGGATTTGAAAATATCGTCAGCTATCAGTTGCTGAAAAATAACCTGCTGCCGCCGAGTTATGCGCCGGGTGAACCGAATTTCTGGGTCAACAAGCCTGCTGCACTGCAACAAAATTCCACGGAGGTGATTGCTCATGGCTGATGCACTGAATGCAGATGTCGTTGTTATTGGTGCCGGTATCGCCGGTTCGCTGGCTGCGCTGAAAATGGTCAAAGCCGGCGTTTCCGTGCTGATGCTCGATTCCGGGCCGGTGATCAAACGAGACGAAGCGGTAGAACTGTTCCGTCAGTCACCGCTCAAAGGCGACTTTACCGAACCCTATCCGCCGAAACCCTGGGCACCGCAACCGAAATTCCAGCCGAAAGATAACAATTATCTGATCCAGAAAGGCCCGGACCTCTACGCTGCTCAGTATCTGCGCGGTGTCGGTGGCACAACCTGGCACTGGGCGGGACAGGCGTTTCGCCTGCTGCCAAATGATATGAAAATCAAAACGCTGTATGGCGTGGGTCGTGACTGGCCAATCAGTTATGAAGATCTGGAGCCGTATTACACCGAAGCCGAAATTCAGATGGGCGTTTCCGGTGACGACGCGCTGGATTCACCGCGTTCACAACCCTATCCGCTGCCGGGTATTCCGCTGCCCTACGGTTTTGACCGCATCAGCAAACGCATTGCCAAACTCGGTTACGTATTAGGTATCGGCCCGCAGGCGCGTAACAGTATTCCTTATGACGGTCGTCCTGCCTGCTGCGGCAACAATAACTGTATGCCTGTTTGCCCGATTGATGCGCAGTATCACGGCGGTATTTCGGCGCGCAAAGCCATCGAAGCCGGTGTGCGCGTGATTGCCAACGCCGTGGTGTACAACATCGAAGCCAGTGACAGCGGCGAGATCGTGGCTGTGCACTATCTGGATGCTGACAAAGTGGCCCATAAAGTCACCGGTAAACGCTTCGTGCTGACCGCCAACGGCATCGAAAGCCCGAAACTGTTGCTGATGTCCACCAGCGATAAATACCCGAATGGTATCGCCAACAGCTCCGGCATGGTGGGTCGAAATCTGATGGATCACCCCGGCACCTCTGTTGAGTTTTACGCTGACGAGCCAGTGTATTTCGGCCGCGGCCCGATGCGCCCGGGCAGTATCAATAATCTGCGTGATGGTGATTTCCGTCGCGATCGCTCTGCGTTACGTATCGACGTCGCCAATACCTCGCCGGTGCGCTATCTGACTGAACGTCTGGTGCGTCAGGGTTATTACGGTAAAGCGCTGAACGACAAACTGACCTATCAGTCCGAGCGTTTTATTCAGCTGAAATGCCTGCTGGAAATGCTGCCGGAACCGGAAAACCGTGTGGTGTTGAGCAAAACCGAGAAAGACGAATGGGGTATTCCGCGCCTCGAAGTGCATTACAAATTCCCGGACTACGTTCACCGCGGTTATGACCAGTCGATGCTTGATTTTCAGAAAATCGTCAAAGAAATGGGCGGCACCGAAGTGGTGTACAGCAAGCGTGGGGTGTACGACAACAACCAGCATATTACCGGCACCATGATCATGGGCAGCGACCCGAAAGATTCCGTGGTGGATGGAAATTGCCGTACGCATGACCACCCGAACCTGTTCATCGCCGGGACCGGCATTATGCCCTCTGCTTCAACGGTGAACTCCACGCTGTCGGGAACTGCGCTGGCATTGCGTATGGCTGATACGGTGCTGAAAAGCCTGGCCTGATTGATTTTCTGAGGACTGAGTAATGAAAATGAAATTCATGCTGGCGTTGCTGCCGTTAATGGTCGCGGCTAACGCCGCCCGGGCTGATGACACAGCGGGCAACGCAGATTTAATTAAGCGCGGTGAATATCTGGCGACAGCCGGTGACTGTACCGCCTGCCATACTGCGCCGGGGGCGGATAAAACGGCAAAATTCGGCGGCGGTTATCCGCTGGCGTCGCCTTTCGGGGTGATTTACGGCACCAATATTTCTTCTGACAAACAGTTTGGTATTGGCAACTGGACGGACGATGAATTCGTGCGCGCGGTACGTGACGGTGTCGGCAAAGACGGACAACAGTTGTATCTCGCTATGCCTTACGACTCCTTCACCAAAATGAAACGTGAAGATGTTTTAGCGATCAAAGCTTATCTGATGTCGCTGCCAGCGGTACATTCCGCTGGCCCGCAGACGGATTTGTCCTTCCCTTTCAACCAGCGCTGGGGCATGCGCGTGTGGAAGCTGTTTAACTTCGACAAAGGTGAGCTGAAAAACGATCCGTCCAAATCAGCGGACTGGAACCGTGGTGCTTATCTGGTGGAAGCGCTGGAACACTGCGGCACCTGCCATACGCCGCGCACGCTGACCATGGGCATGGACACCGACAAAGCGTTTTCCGGTGGCGATTTAGGCTCATGGGTAGCTTTCAACATCACGCCGGATAAAAATGCCGGGATCGGCAACTGGTCGCAGCAGGATCTGGTGACTTACCTGAAAACAGGTTTTGTTGCCGGTAAGGCGTCAGCGTCAGGGGCGATGTCAGAAGCCATTGAGCACAGTCTGCAGCATCTTTCAGACAGTGACCTGAACGCGATTGCCACCTATATCCGTTCCGTCCCGGCAATCGGAGATGACAAGCAAACCAAACCGCGAGATGCATGGGGTGAGCAGAATCAGGATATTTACCCACTGCGCGCCGAAGGCCAGACAATCGACCAGTCAGCCGCCGCCCTGTTTAATGCCAGCTGCGCAGCCTGTCACGGCAAAGGCGGTGAAGGCAGCGGCGAGGGATTCCATGCCTATCCGTCACTGTTCAGCCATACCAACACCGGTTCTTACGACAGCCGCAATCAGGTTTCGGTCATCCTCAACGGCGTCCAGCGCCACATGGATAAAGGCGAAATCATGATGCCGTCGTTTGCCAGTCAGCTCGATGATGACCAGATTGCGACGCTGAGTCATTACGTCAGCACACAGTTTGGCAATCCGGCGGGAGCCACGGTCACCGCGAAAGATGTGGCGAAGATGCGTAAAGCCGCTGACCTGCCCTATCCGCCGAAAATTGAAGATGGCACGCAAAAATAATTCACGACGGTGAAAGCTAAACAAAAGGAGCCGCACAAGGCTAATGCCGGTCACTTAAGGTGACCGGCATTGTTTTTTAAGGGATATTTTGACCTTTTTTCTCTCACTTCCCTCGCATATTCACGCTCACGCCTCGAGGGCAGCTTTAGCATCGCTGCGGTGCTGTAAAAATGCTTCAGATGACCCGGGATGGCTCCCGCTGATGCCCACGGCAGCCCGAT
>NZ_JABAED010000010.1:0-187122 GCF_023701875.1 Rahnella sp. CG8 | reverse complement strand
AGCGCCTTTTCGAAATCGTCATCCATTGGTGATTGTCCCTGTTATTTCGTTAAAAGGCTGTCCGTTGCCGCATCAAGCGAGGTGTAACGTTCCCAGTCCGGATCCGGTAAGGGTTTCGTCGGCGGAGGTCGACAGGCGCTGAAAGTCACGTATAACGCCGTACACGACGCGTTCTGGCTGGAAAGGCGTGCCCATCGTAAAGCTGGCGAACTGGCGCAGCATCTGCGCGGCACCGATATCCGGTTCGGGGCTGGTGACGTCAACGGTGTAGGAAAAAGTCTCGCTGAGCTGTTCCTCGCCGCGAAAGTTCAGCACGTCCAGACTGTAAGGGCTGTTCCAGATATCAAGCGAGTAGCGGGAAAGTGTATCCATTCCGGTCCCTGGTTGGCATGTGAAAAGCATCCTGCTTTTCGGGGTGTGAGGAGACTGTATTCACATGGTGAAATTGTGGGAATAGTTTAATGGAATTTACGTGTTCACAAAGAGATATATGAAGGGAGATGAAGAAAAAAGGCGCAGTTGCCCACGCCTTTACGATCACTTTTTACGGAATCAGATTACAACGCGACGTCTGCCACTTGCTTCTGTTCTTCACCCTTTTTAGGGGCTGAAGAATTGTCCGCCGCCGGAGCCGGTTCCGCCGCTTTCGGTTGCGGGTTGTCGAGCATCAGAACGCGGCTGGTGTCGCCCAGTTCTTTCTCGGTTGCCGCCACGTTGCCGTTCAGTTCAGTGCCGTATGAAGGGATGATTTCCTTCAGTTTGGCCTGCCACTCCGGTGTGGCGACTTTGTCTTTAAACACTTTTTCCATCAGGTGCAGCATGATCGGAGCCGCAGTGGATGCGCCCGGAGAAGCGCCCAGCAGCGCGGTAATGCTGCCGTCTTTCGAGCTGACCACTTCGGTGCCGAGACGCAGAACGCCGCCTTCTTTCTCATCTTTTTTGATGATCTGCACACGCTGACCGGCTTCCCACAGACGCCAGTCTTCTTTCTTCGCATCCGGGAAGTATTCACGTAATGCATCGAAACGGTCGTCATCGGAGAGCATCACCTGGCTGACCAGATATTTCACCAGATCAAAGTTGTCGATGCCCACGTGGGTCATCGGCATGATGTTGGAGAAATTCACGCTGCCGAACAGATCCCACAGGGAACCGTTTTTCAGGAACTTGCTGGAGAAGGTGGCGAACGGCCCGAACAGCAGAACCTGTTTGCCATCCAGAATACGGGTATCGAGGTGCGGAACGGACATCGGCGGTGAGCCGACAGACGCTTTCCCGTACACTTTCGCCAGATGACGTTTCACCACGTCCGGGTTCTCAGTCACCAGGAACTCGCCACCCACCGGGAAGCCACCGTAGTTATCCGCTTCAGGAATACCGGATTTTTGCAGCAGCGTCAGGGACGCGCCGCCTGCACCGATAAACACGAATTTCGCTTTGATAACGCTTTCTTTGCCGTCGTTTTTCAGGTCGGCAACGGTCACGTCCCAGGTGTTATCCGGGTTACGTTTAATGTCGCGCACTTCATGACCGAGGCTCAGGGAGAAGTTAGGCTTCTTCTGCAACGAGGCCACCAGCTGACGGGTGATTTCGCCGAAGTTTACGTCGGTACCAATCGGAATGCGGGTCGCAGCGATTTTCTGCGCCGGATCACGCCCTTCCATCACCAGCGGGATCCACTGTTTGATTTGCGCCGGGTCTTCTGAATATTCCATGCCACGGAACAGCGTGCTTTGCTGCAATGCCGCAAAACGTTTACGCAGGAAATTGATGTTGTCATCACCCCACACAAAACTCATGTGCGGCGTGCTGTTGATGAAGGAACGCGGGTTGTGCAGCACGCCGTTCTCAACCTGATAGGTCCAGAACTGACGGGAAATCTGGAAGGATTCGTTGATTTCGACCGCTTTGGAGATATCGATACTGCCGTCGGCTTTTTCCGGTGTGTAGTTCATTTCTGCCAGCGCAGAGTGGCCGGTACCGGCGTTGTTCCAGCCGTTGGAGCTTTCCAGCGCTACGCCGTCCAGACGCTCAACCATGTCGATTGACCAGTCTGGCTCTAATTCCTGAAGGTATGTCCCCAGCGTCGCGCTCATAATGCCGCCGCCGATCAGTAACACATCAACGGGCTTTTCATCTTCTGCCAACGCTGACTGGCTGAAAGCAACCACGTTAAGGCAGAGGATCATGGCGAGTATCTTTCTCATGACGTCTGTTTCTCTGAATGTTTAGTTTTAGTTTTGCAGGTGAAAGCTATCCAGATTTCCTCTGGATAAACGAAATCAACAACCCGGCGGTGCGGTGGGAAATAAGCGATTATTTCCACAGAGTATGAAAGGACAATAATGGGGAGCAACGAAAACCGCGGCGAAGAACGACAAATCAACCACACAAATGTTACCGAATACTCATATTATCGAGATTTCGTAAACAATTTAACATTATCGTTACGTGCATTAAAAATAGTTTAATACTTTAAATAATTACATAAGTTAGTGACGTGACGAAATCATTCAGGCCAGATTCGCCTGTAAAGCCGCGGCATGCGCGGCCAGAGCCGGTGCCGGACTGTGGCCAATCAGCATGAAGTTGTAACCGGCATTGCGCCAGTAAACCACGTTCATTCCACGGCGGATTTCTCGCTGCAATGCCGTATTGTCGCTGTGCTCGCTGCGCGTAATACACAGCGCCATCGGGCCGTACCGCGCGTCAAGATAGGTAATTTGCGCGATGTCATATTCGTCATAATGCAACATACGGGCATCTTTCAGATCCGCGCCCTGCACCGCCAGCGCCGCCGGGCTCAGTGCAATGCCTAAGGTGTTTTGCACCCGCGCGAGCTGGATTTTTTGTTGTCCGGCAGAATCATCCACATCCGCCAGCGTCTGCGCGGTATACAGCGACATGTAATCCGCCACGCGCGCGCGCCAGTTATCGTCAGAAGCAAAAAGCGTGGAATAACGTCCACCCAGCAGCCCGACGGCCAGAAAGCTTAACGACGCGGCGAGCAGTGCGCGACGGCTGAATCCGGACGAACCGGCAATCCGTGCGTCAGGGACAGCATCGAGCGCAGCCTGTAATTTCCCGACCGGCGCTTCCTGCAACATCGCGCCAAAGGCGTCGTGGAACGGTAAATTGCTGCGTGACATCTGCGCCAGCCGCTGCGCCAGCACGTCGTCCTGCGCCAGTTGTGCATCAAATTTTGCACGCTGAGATTCGCTTAGCTGGTTATCGAGGTATGCCACCAGAACTTCATCGGCGTAAGGCGCAGCCGGGATTTCACGGGTCATTTTTTCTCTCCCTGCTGCGGTTGGGTGGCGGTACCGGTGTCTTTTGCCAGCGTCAGCCGGGCGGTCGCCAGACGGCTCATGATGGTACCGATGGGGACGGAAAGCGTCTTCGCCGCCTCCTGATAGGTGAAACCTTCGACATACACCAGAAACACTGCGTTGCGCTGGGCTTCCGGCAGCCGGTTCACCCGCTGCATAACCTGCGTATGCCAGTGACGTTCCTCGAAAGACAGCGTATCGGCGGGCGCCTGCGTTTCATCAACATCAGCAAAACCCTGCCCCTGACGGACGTACTGCGCCCTGAGTTCGTTAACCCATATGGAGTGCAGGATAGAAAAGAGCCAGCGATCCACACCGGTGCTGTCCTTAATCTGCGCGCAGCGTTCCAGCGCCCGCACGCAGGTGGATTGCACCAGATCGTCCGCCACATCATGCTTGCGCGACAGCACCATCGCGTAGCGCCACAGACGTGACAGGCACTGGCTCAGTTCAGAACGTAAGTCTGCCGGTGAGATTTATCGATTCTCCGTGATCAGGATTCCGGATGACCGTCGATGGCGGCGCTCAGGTCGCGGTATTCTTCGCAGCCGGTGCCGCACAAGCCTTTGATGGTCGCTAACTGGGCTTTGGCGAGATCAGGACGCCCTTTAATCATATAAGCCTCGCCGAGATATTCCCGGACTTTGGCATACTTCGCGTCAATCGCAATCGACTTCTGATAATAGCTGATACCTTCGTCGGTGCGCCCGAGTTTACGGGTGGCATAGCCGCGATAGTTCCAGGCTTCTTTGGTGTTCTGATCTTTCAGCGTATCCAGCACCGTCAGCGCTTCCTGATAACGACCGGTTTTCGCCAGATGATAAGCGTACTGCGTTTTATCCTGATCGGAAATCATGCTGCCTTTATCCACCATGCAGCTCTTAGTTTTGCTGTCGTAGATTTGCCCCTTCGGGCAGTCCGGCGTTTTTTTAGCGTCGGAATCATCACCCATCGCGTTAGCGGCGGCGCTGAAAAACAGCAGATTGCCCGCCAGACACACAACCGACAGCGCCTGTATTACCGTTTTTGTCTTCATAATGATGTCCTGTAGGGAATTAACTGATGACTTACGGGCGGCTTGTGCTGCCCGGTAACATGCGGCGCAAAATGCCGTCGCGGAGAACGTAATAGTGGAACAGTGCCGCCAGCGCATGTATACCCGCAATAATGATCAGCGCCCAGGCAACGTTGTTGTGCAACGAACCGAAAGTTCTGGTCATCACACTGTCGAAATTGAACACGTCAGGAATGGGGAACAAACCGAAGAAGTAGAACGGTTCGGCCTGCGACCAGCGGAATAAAAAGCCCAGAATGATTTGCGCGACCAGCAATAAATAGAGCGCCAGATGGGTCAGGTGCGCGGCGGCTTTCATCAGCGTCGGCATGGCGACCGGTTGCTGTTTACTGCGACCGGTGCTGACGGTAAACAAACGCCATAAAAGACGCCCGATAATAATCGCCGCCAGCAGGATCCCCACCGAGATATGCACCGATTGCAGCCCTTTGCGCAGCGGCGTGCCGCGCTCCAGCACTTCCCAGATATGCGCGCTGGCAAACAGGAAGATGACGGCCAGCGCCGTCAGCCAGTGCAGCAAAATAGTCAGGCCGTCGTAACGGCTGCGAAGAACAGAAGATGAAGTTTGCATAAAAACCGTGCCCGTCAGTGTTCGATATAAAGGTAAACACCTGAGCAGCGATTTTTATTCGCCGTGAAGGGAAATAATTTTCTCCGGTGAGGTTTTAAATGAAAAAATTGAGGAGAAAATAGGCATCAGAACGCGAAAAGATAGCCTATATATAAATCAGAGACGCGCAAACAGCGCCCTGCGCGCCCGGATTGTCCCTTTTTGCGGGTCAAAATAGACGTTATTGCGCGATAAAGTTTTGCTCTGAGTGGCCGATAATCCGTATTGGGCGCCTTATACGTCAACGGCTGCGCCATAATTTTGCATTTATTTCTTATGAGGTGTGGCAGGTGAGCGAAGTATCGAAAGAGTCGTTTGCGAAGCGGAACACGCTGGCAATTTTGTCCGTTCTGCGAGACTTAAAGAAGAACCAGACCCTGGTCATGGTCAGCCATTCCCGCGGACAATTTATCAGTAAAATTCTGGACGTTGATGCTGACAACCATCAGTTCCTGTTCGATCTGGGCAGTTCAGATTACGAGAACACTCTGGCCGCTGAAGCCGGCACACTGACGTTTGTTGCGGAACCGGCCGGTGCCAAGGTTGAGTTTTCCTGCAGCAGAGTCCGCCAGGTCAGCTATGAAGGTTTGCCGACATTTACCTGCGATCTTCCGCCCGTGTTGTATTTCATTCAGCGCCGTGAGTATTTCCGCGTGAGTGTACCGCGGATGTCGGATTTCCGTTGCAGCGGAATATTGCCTGATTCCTCTGAGTTTGCTTATCGCGTGCGTGATATCTCACTTGGCGGGCTGGGGCTGGAGATTGAAGGGTCTACACCGCCGGAAATCACCAGCGGGTCAATGCTGAAAGATTCGCTGATTCAGCTAGCGGAGCTGGGAACCTTTACATTAGATCTGCAGTATCTCGGCGCGATGGTGCGTAAATCGGTGAGCAATAAAGGCGAAACCGTGACGTCGCAGCGGCTGAGTTTTAAGTTTCCGAATTTATCACCCGCGCAGGAACGCGACCTGCAACGGGCGATTTTTGAGCTGGAAAAACAGCAGCATATGAAAGCGAAGCGTTTCCAGCACGATTAACGTTTAGATAAACATACCGCCTGAGGCCTCAACGCGCTGGGCGGTCATCCAGCCCGCTTCATCACTGAGCATCAGCGCCACCATATCACCGATATCATCCGGCAAACCGGCGCGGCCCAGCGCAGTATTGCTGGCAACCAGTCTGTTCACATCCGGATTATCGCGCACCATACCCCCACTGAAATCCGTTTCAATTGCGCCAGGAGCCAGCACATTGGCGGTAATCCCGCGTGCGCCGAGTTCTTTCGCCTGATAGCGGGTCAGCACTTCGATGGCCCCTTTCATCATGGCGTAAGCCGATGAGCCCGGCAGAGCAAAACGCGCCAGCCCGCTGGAGATATTCAGGATGCGGCCACCGTCGGCCATCAGCGGTAACAGTTTTTGCGTCAGGAAGAACGGCCCTTTCAGATGGACATTCATCATCAGATCAAACTGTTCTTCGGTAGTATCGGCAAAAGATTGATGTAAACCTACCCCGGCATTGTTGATCAGAAAATCAAAAGTATCGCGCTGCCAGATCTGTTGCAGTTGCGCTTTTACCTGCACAACAAAGCCATCAAAACTGCCGGACTCACCGGTATTGAGCTGCAACGCAACGGCCTTTCCACCCTGTGCTTCGACAGAAATCACCACTTCCTGTGCCGCAGCGGCCTGATTGTGGTAAGTCAGAATCACGTCAACGCCCTTTTTTGCCAGCTTTTCAATGGCATTCTTACCTAAACCACGGCTTCCGCCGGTCACTATTGCGATTTTACGGTTCATATCTGACCTCATTGGCTTTTTGTACCTTCTGCATCGGATGAAACACAGCCTATTGGATTACCGCAGAGTGATAAATGAGCCATAATGATTTTCACTGTCTCATTCTCAACAACAATCAGGCAAATTGTGGATAAAATTCAATCAATGCAGGTGTTTGTGCGCGTCGCTGAACTGAGTAATTTTACCCGCGCGGCTGAAAGCCTGGGATTGCCCAAAGGCAGTGTGTCGCGGCTGGTGCAGCAACTGGAAACGCGGATGTCGGCACGTTTGCTGCACCGCTCAACGCGCCGCGTACAACTGACACAGGACGGACAGGTGTTTTATCAGCGCTGCAAAGAGTTGCTGGCCAGCATGGATGAACTGGAATCGATGTTTCAGTCGAATCCGGCCAGTGTCAGCGGACGTTTGCGGGTTGATATGACCACCGGTATGGCGACGCATCTGGTGTTACCGCGTCTGGCGGAGTTTCTTAACCGTTATCCGGCGCTGGAAATTGAACTGAGCTGCACCGATCACCGCGTGGATGTGGTGCGGGAAGGGTTTGACTGTGTGATCCGCTCCGGCACCCTTAAAGATTCCGGGCTGATTGCGCGTCCGCTGGGGCATCTCAGCATGATTAACTGCGCCAGCCCCGGTTATCTGCGCCGCTACGGCACGCCGGATCACCCTGACCAGCTGGCACAACACGCCATGGTGCATTATGAACAAATCCTCGGCAGCCATACGTCGGCCTTTGAATATCTCGACGGCAAACAGGTGAAAACGGTCAAAAGCGGCGGCGCGGTGACGGTTAACAGCACCGAAACCTACGTCAGCGCCTGTATCAACGGCCTGGGCATCATTCAGGTTCCGCTGATTGGTGTACGTGACGCGCTGGCGGGTGGTCAGCTGGTCAGTATTTTGCCGCAGTTCCGTGCACCGCCAATGCCGGTGACGCTGGTTTATCCCCATCGTCTGAATCTGTCACGCCGCGTTAAAGTGTTTATGGACTGGCTGACCGATATCACCCAAACGTTCATTGCCTGAGCTTTCAGACGCCTCTGGCTTAGCCCTCACCGCTCAGGCGTCTATACTTAAGGCCGGATGAATTTTTAAGGACAACATGGATCAATGCCCATCATTTCAAAACAAGAACCGGCCACACAGGAAAAACCGACCCCGCTGATCAACATCAAAACCGGCAATCAGACGGTGGATAAAAACATCGGCAGATTTTCACGACTCGTGGAATACGTGCAGTCCTGGGGCTGGGTGGCACATTTGCTGCGTGCCACGGAACGCTTTAACGATCGCCTTGGCAGCCAGTTTGGCGCGGCCATCACCTATTTCTCCTTTCTGTCGCTGATCCCGATTCTGATGGTGTCCTTCGCTGCGGTCGGTTTTGTGCTGGCCTCAAATCCTGATTTGCTGGCAGAACTGATCAACCGAATCGTCAACAGCATCAGTGACCCGAATCTGGCGAATACGCTGAAAAGCACGGTAAATACTGCCATCCAGCAGCGTACTGCCGTGGGGTTATCCGGTTTGCTGATTGCGCTTTACTCCGGCGTGAGCTGGATGGGGAATTTGCGCGAGGCGATCCGTGCCCAGTCGCGCGATGTCTGGGAGCGTAATCCGCAGGATCAGGAGAAAATTTACCGCCGCTATATTCGCGATTTTATTTCCCTGACCGGGCTGGTGCTGGCGCTGATTATCACGCTGTCGCTGACGTCGATTGCCGGTGCCGCGCAAAAAACCATTGTCGATGCGCTGGGTCTGGGTGGCATTGACTGGCTCCGCCCGGTGATGACCAGTATCACGCTGGTGATTTCCATTGCCGCTAACTATTTGCTGTTCCTGTGGATTTTCTGGATGTTGCCGCGCCACAAACCACGCAAAAAAGCGCTGCTGCGCGGGACGTTGCTGGCGGCGATGGGTTTTGAGGTGATTAAATTCGTGATGACCATGACACTGCCGAAGCTGGCGACCTCACCTTCCGGCGCAGCCTTTGGTTCAGTGATCGGCCTGATGGCTTTCTTCTATTTCTTCGCCCGCCTGACGTTGTTTGTCGCCGCGTGGATAGCGACGGCGAAATACAAAGATGACCCGCCGATGCCGGATCCGAAGCAAAAAGCCGCCAAACACGCGAAAAATGCCACGGAAAACGACAGTGAATACACGCCGGACAACCTCATCGTGCCAGACGAAATGCATATATCCACAGTTAATGCTGAAGATGAAGTTAAAAAGCAGTGAATAATGCTAAGTCAGGCATGGCGCCGCCGTGAAAACCAGAATAACTGACTGAGAGCCGTACTTTTATTTTGCGGTTTTGCAGTCAGTTGCTCTGCCTTTTACCCATTCGCCAAACTTATGACTGGCGAAATCCTGCCCTGATAAAATAATCCCCCGATCCGGCTTTAAACGCCTTTTTTCGCGGCTTCCGCTGCGTTGAAATACCGCCGCGCTCTGCATAAGATGCCTTTTCGATATACATTTATTTACATTAGATCCCTCCCACTCATTACAAATAAGAAACACTTATGCAAGCCACTATCACTCCAGAATTAGAAGCTGACGCGCAATTGGTGAGTCAGAACTCCCGCAGCAAAGTCATCGTGGCATCGCTTATCGGTACGGCCATTGAATTCTTCGACTTTTATATCTATGCCACTGCTGCGGTGATTGTTTTCCCGCACATTTTCTTCCCGCAGGGTGACCCGACGGCGGCCACGCTACAGTCTCTCGCGACCTTTGCCATCGCCTTTGTCGCCAGGCCGATCGGCTCCGCGCTGTTCGGCCACTTCGGCGACCGCGTCGGACGTAAAGTCACGCTGGTGGCCTCTTTGCTGACGATGGGCGTGTCTACCGTGGTGATCGGCCTGCTGCCGACCTACGCAACCATTGGCGTTTTCGCACCGATGCTGCTGGCGCTGGCACGTTTTGGTCAGGGTCTGGGCCTTGGCGGTGAATGGGGCGGCGCGGCGCTGCTCGCCACCGAGAACGCACCGGCGAAGAAACGCGCCCTGTACGGTTCTTTCCCGCAGCTTGGCGCACCGATTGGCTTCTTCTTCGCGAACGGCATGTTCCTGCTGCTGTCGTGGCTGCTGACCGACGAACAGTTTATTTCCTGGGGCTGGCGTGTGCCGTTCCTGCTTTCTGCGGTACTGGTGATCGTCGGTCTGTATGTGCGCGTTTCCCTGCACGAAACACCGGTATTTGCCAAAATTGCCAAAGCCGGTAAACAGGTGAAAGTGCCAATCGGCACGCTGTTCACTAAATATAAAAAGGCGACGATTCTCGGCACCTTTATCATGGTTGCGACTTACACGCTGTTCTACATCATGACCGTGTATTCACTGGGTTACGGCACTGCCGCAAAGCCGGTCGGGCTGGGCATTCCGCGCAATGAATTCCTGCTGATGCTGATGATCGGCGTGGTCGGTTTCGGCGTGATGGTGCCGGTTGCCGGTCAGCTGGCGGATAAGTTTGGCCGTCGCAAAACCATGATTTGTATTACGCTGCTGATGATCGTCTTCGCCCTGTGCTTCCCGACCATTCTGGGTGCCGGTTCACAGGCGCTGGTGATGGTATTCCTGCTGTGTGGTTTCATGGTGATGGGGCTGACTTTCGGTCCGATGGGTGCGCTGCTGCCGGAGCTGTTCCCGACAGAAGTTCGCTATACCGGCGCGTCCTTCTCCTATAATGTGTCTTCGATACTGGGCGCATCTGTCGCGCCGTACATCGCCACCTGGCTGGCAACCCATTACGGGTTGTTCTATGTGGGCGTTTATCTGGCTTCAATGGCAACGCTGACGCTGATCGCGCTGCTGCTGTCCAAAGAAACCGCCCATCAGTCATTGTAACTGACCCGGATACCGTGCCCGGTTTGCGCCCGGCACGGTGCCTTCTGCGAAGGTCTCTTATGCGCTTGCGTCGATTTATCCTGCCTGTTCTGATCCTGCTTATCCTTATTACTGCGGCCTTTTGGTATTTCTGGCCACACACCTCCAATCCCAACGCTCTGTGGAACATCATCAGCAAAAAATGCGTGCCGAATCAGCAAAGCACGGGCAAACCTGAGCCCTGCGCGCAGGTCGATGAACAACAGGGTTTTGTGGTGCTGAAAGATCTGAACGGCCCGCTGCAATATTTGCTGATGCCGACCGCGCGGATCACCGGTATGGAAAGCCCTGCGTTGCTGGAACCGTCAACGCCAAACTTTTTCAGCCAGGCATGGAATGCGCGGCATTTTATGGCGGATAAATACGGTAAACCGATTGATGACAGCAATGTCTCGCTGGCGATTAACTCGCAATACGGACGGTCGCAGAATCAGCTGCACATCCACATCTCCTGTCTTTTGCCACAGGTAAAAACCACGCTGAGCAAAGATGGCGGGCAGATGGGATATAACTGGCAGGAACTGCCGGATAAGCTGCTCGGACACACCTATCTGGCGCGTAAAGTGACGCAGGCTGAGCTGAATGAGAAAGGCGCTTTCCGGCTTCTGGCCGAAGGTGTGCCTGAAGCCGATAAAAAGATGGGACATTTCGGCATGGCGATGGTCAGCCTGCCGGGCGGCGATTTCCTGCTGCTCGCCAGCGAGCGTGACCTACTCAAACTCAATAACGCCTCCACCGAAGAAATCCAGGACCACAAATGTGCGGTACTGGATCCGGTGCCTCAGCCTTAAAGCCCCCTTCCGGCCTTCCCCTTCGCAGGGGGAGGCGTTAATCCAACACGATTACTTCTGTTTCATCTGCTGCAAGATCGGGCCGCACTGGTTTTCTTCATTATCACTTGGAGAGATCAACGCCAGCAGCGCGGCAGCCGGGGCAACGACAGCGCCAAGCGCGACGGCTGCGGCACCGCGGGCAATCAGCGGCCCTGGTTTCACGCCGGCATCCGGATTTTTATAGGTGCCACGAACATACAGCGGTGAACGTAAGGTCAGGATACGCACGCCCTTGCTTTCAGGGTTGATCGACAGATCCAGCCGTTCGGTTGCCATATTGGTGTTGCCGGTAATGTTAATCACCGCATTCTCAGTATCGAACACAAACAGCCGTGGCGTGACCAGTCCGTTCTTCACATTGACGTTGGCGGCCGCGCAGTTGATCGCCACTTCATCATCGCCGAACAGTTTACTCACCACGTAATTACCGACATTCAGCCCCGCCAGTTCCATCAGGCCACGGCTGATCACGCCATCGTTAATAAGGATTTTCATATCACCGTTGCTGGTACCGAGCAGCGCTGCGACCGAATTCCCGGTGCCGGTCAGCGTGGCGTCACCGTTCAGGTCGCCCAGACTGCGCTCCATTGACTGTACGTTTGGCAGCAATTGCTTGAGCTTCAGTTTGCGGGCATGGATATCGGCGCGCGCCTGCATCGGCGATTTGTCACCTTCGAGGCGGATGGTGGAATTCAGATTACCGCCAGCCAGACCGAAACGCAGCGGGTCGAGCAGGATCTCGCCGTCGGTCAGTTTCAGGTGAGTACTCAAATCGCTCAGCGGCAGGGATTTACCATGCTCGATACGTTTGGCGCTGAATTTCACATCAGCGTCCATTACCCGCCAGCTTTTGGTATCGAATTTCTCCACCGGCAATACTTTGTCGGCAGGCTGCCGGGTAGTTTCACCACGTTTGGCTTTGTCCTGGTTAGAATCGGCACCAATCAGCGGAGCCAGATCAGCAAAGCGCAGCTGTTTTGAAACTACCTCACCGGTCAGTTTAGGTCGCGGTTTAACGGCCTGATAAGTCAGTGAGCCGTGAATATCGCTGTCGCCGATTTCACCGTTAAAGTTCTGATAACGGTAAATTGCGCCGTCTTTATCATGCAACGTCGCCGATAAATGCCCGTCGGTGGAATACGGTGGCGTTTGCGGCAGCAGCACGCCGGTCAGGCCATACAAGTCAGACAGCGTCTGGCCGGAGAATTTCAGACGTAAATCCAGCCCCCCGAGATTCATCGGATCCTGCAATGTCCCCGCGACGGCCACCCGCGTATTCCCGGAACGGACATCTGCCTGTAACGGGAACAGCACATCCGGGTCTTTCAGCGCCAGCATGCCACCGATTTTGCCGCTGCCGGAAAGCGATTCACCGTTGTATTTACCGTCACCTTTCCAGCCAAACACATAAGGCGGGGTTTTGGTTTTCGGTGCATCTTTCTTATCACCGACCACTTCCGTGAACGGCAGCGGTTTGCCCAGCGGATCAATCACGGCGCGGAAATCAGCTTTCAGTTTCGCGTCTTTATAGTCAATTTGCCCGCGATCAAACACGATATCATTGAGCGTGAATGACCAGGCAGACGGCGGCTGCGCCGGATCCTGCGTATCGCTGTTGGCGAGATTGAACGTCCAGTTATTTTTGCCATTATCCAGACGCAGCAATGAAGCATCAGGCTGTTTCAGCCAGATGCGCGGGATCAGCACTTCTTTATGCAGTAAGGCGAGTGGCGCAATGCTGGCGTCAACGCGGGCGAGTTTCACCATCTGCGCGTCTTTTTCGCCGGTTTGCACATCGGAAGGGTTACCGAGCACGATATCTTCAGCATGAAGATGCGGCCACGGCACCCACGCGCGCCACCCCGCTTCGTCTTTCTGACGCGACCAGTCCACGCCTAAATCACCGCGGATCGCGAATGCGCGGTTCAGTTCGGTGCTGACTTTTTGATTGATGGTCGGTTTGAGGCGGTTCCAGTCGAATGTCGCAATGAAAATCACGACAGCAATCAACGCAATGATAATCACACCCACAACCCAGGAAATCACTTTACCTGTGCGCGTCATAAATCTGTTCCTTTCAGACAGTTAACCAATCCCAAGTTTTAACCATAGTAGAATTCTCAACAGCTTGCAGAAAGGGGCATTCATGAAGGGGGCATATCAGGCAGGAAGTCGGAAGGTAATGCTTTTTAAATCAGTGAAATGAAAATGCATCACACCACAACGAGTCACCAGCAACTTTGAGAGTTTGCCTCAGCAGGTCAGGCGTGATCCATTATCCTTTGAAATGTATGGGCAGATTATCCAGATTGTCGAAAATGGTGGGGCGCGCCAGATAATAGCCTTGTGCCGCCAGCGCATCAGAATTGCAGACCATCGCCCATTCAGAGGCCGTTTCAACGCCTTCAATAATCACGCCTTTGCTATAGCGGTTCATCAGCGTCACCAGCGTGTAAAACAGCCGCGACCCCTCTTCACTCTGGCCAAGCAAAATAAACAGATCGCGGGCGATTTTGATGTATTCGTAATGCCAGGTGGTGAAGGAAGAGAAGTTAGCGATACCCTGACCAAAGTCATCGAGCCACAACCGGTCAGATTGCTCGATTTGCGACAGCGGGATACTCAGCGCATTTTCGGCGCTTTCAACCAGTTCAAAACGGACATACGGCATCGCGCTGATTTGCGCGCGCAGCGCCGAATCAGATTGCAGCATTTCCAGTACCTGACCATCTACGTTAATCGACGCCAGTAATTCGTTTTCAATGAACAGATGCTGCCAGCGCTGCAACAGGTCGAGCTGCTCCTGCACGATTTGCAAACGTTTGCCCACAGCGATCGCGACAAAATATTCTTCCGGCGAAATGAATTTGTGCGGGCTCGCAGGGTGAAAAATCCCTGTCAGCAATTCAATTCCCAACAGCTTTCCTGTGGTGCGATAAATAGGCTGAAAACGGTACACTCTCTGACACTGACGCCAGTAAGACTGTGCTTTTACGCGCTCTATGGCGGTAAAAGAAGGCGTAATCAGCCCTAACATCATCTTAGTTATCATATTTTTCTGCCGTCATGAATAAGAATCAGATTATCAGGGGGACATGCGGCAACATGTGTCGCGTGACTACAATGTGATTCATGTCAACAGCGTGTGTTCGCAGAACACTGTGTTTCATGGAGGCAAAGTAGCCCGGTTTCCTGGCTTTCTTTAGTAGAGTTATCTATCGGCGCTGCGCGGGGAAACTTTAATCACTCGATATAACCTTACAATCTGTGCGCCTAAATCAGCCAAAAAGCCGGGCTGGAAGTTCTTTTACACAGGCTCTACAGTGGAAGCACTGAATATTTTATTGACGCCTCATTCACAAGCCGGAGAAAAAAATGCCTTACGTTAATATCAAAATCACCCGCGAAGGCGCGACAGCTGAACAGAAGAAAGCGCTGATCGCCGGGGTGACACAATTACTGGTGGACACGCTGGGCAAAAATCCGGCGACGACCGTGGTCGTCATTGACGAGGTCGACACCGATAACTGGGGAGTGGGTGGCCGTCCGGTGACCGAACTGCGTCAGGAAAATAAGTAACTGCCTCAGGTGGAAGTGCTGACGCTTCCACTTTTCCCCTCGTTTTTTCTTCGTTTTTTTGCCTGCTGCCTACAAAAATAAAACCTTGTTTTAATTTATTTGACTGACCGCATTCTTATGAAGAGACTAGAGCGCAATAATGACGGTCTTTTCTTTCCTTTCGTTTTAATGCTTCAGACATAGGCCAGGTACCATGACCAGCAAAAACATTGCCGTTATCGGCGAATGCATGATCGAATTATCTCAGAAAGGCGATGCGCTCCACCGCGGTTTTGGTGGCGACACGCTGAACACGTCTGTTTATATCTCCCGCCAGGTTTCCCCTGATGCGCTGAACGTGCATTACGTCACCGCGCTCGGCAATGACAGTTTCAGCAATGAAATGTTGCAGGCCTGGCAGCAGGAAGGGGTTCACACGGATCTGACCCAGCGCCTTGAAAACAAGTTACCCGGTTTGTATGTGATTGAAACGGACAGCACCGGCGAGCGCACCTTCTATTACTGGCGCAATGATGCTGCCGCGCGCTACTGGCTCGACAGTCCGCAATCCGAAGAGATTTGCCGGAAACTGGCAGAATTTGATTATCTGTATCTGAGCGGTATCAGTCTGGCGATCCTCAGCGACGCAAGCCGTGACCGTCTGATGACCTTGCTGAAAGCCTGCCGTTCACGCGGTGGCAAAGTGATTTTCGATAACAATTACCGTCCGCGTCTGTGGGCCAGCAAAGAACAGACGCAGGCCGCGTATAACGCCATGCTTTCCTGCACCGACATCGCCTTCCTGACCCTCGATGACGAAGATATGTTGTGGGGCCAGAAGCCGTACGACGACGTGATTGCGCGCACCCATGCGCTGGGCGTCAGCGAAGTGGTCGTCAAACGCGGAGCCGACAGTTGCATCGTCTCCAGCGCTGAAGGCGAGTTGCATGATGTCCCTGCGGTGAAATTGCCGAAAGAGAAAGTCATTGATACGACGGCAGCAGGAGATTCCTTCAGCGCCGGTTATCTGGCGGTGAGGCTCACCGGTGGCAGCGCGGTGGAAGCCGCAGTGCGTGGACATGAAACAGCGAGTACGGTTATCCAGCATCGCGGTGCGATCATTCCGATGGAGTTTATGCCGGGGCGGGCATAAGGGGAGTTTTTCTTTACTCCACCCCCTGCGAAGGGGGAGGCTGGGAGGGGGTTTTAATGACTAACTCTTTGCTAAAGCACACTTAAACTTTTTGATTTAGACCTTAATACCCCACCCCAACCCTCCCCTTCGCAGGGGAGGGAGCCGACCGAATTCTTACTCAACGATCTACTTATTGCGCAGTCGTCGCCGATGCCGCTGGGGCATCAACCGCAGGCGCGGTTTCCACCGGTGCCATTATCTTGTCATAAACCGCCCGCAGCTCTGCGGCATTCACCTCAGGTTCCCCTTTTGGCTGCGCCACTAATAACGCAGGAGCGCGGGAAAGCTGTTGCTTCAGTTCCTGATTCAGCACCGGCAGGGTCAGCGTGGAAAGGAACTGCTGACGCAATTGCTGATACTGTTCTGGGGCGATATCTACCACACCGTTTTGCTGGGAACGCAAACGCTGGCTCATCAGCACATCGGTATCGGTGCGGGCGTAAGTCGCGAACAGTTTGCTCAGCTGATCGTTTTTCTGCGCAATCAGTGCGTCAAATTCAGCCTGAGAAATGCCTTTATCGCGAACAGCCAGGAGTTCTTCTGACAGACGTTTAAACAGCTCCGTCAGCTTAGCCTGCGGTGCTTCAATGCGGATTGCACACTGCGCGCGCTGATATTGCACATTACAGTCGAAACCCAGCCCCGGGCCAGGTGCCGGGGTGTCTTTTTTGGTTTCAAACGCACTTTTCAGTTGTTGCTGCAAATGCCAGAACAACGCTTCGCGGGCTAGATCACTGCGCCAGTATGCGGCAAGTGCCTGTGAATCCTGAATGGGCTGCCAGGCGTTATCCCACATTAATGAGACACGATCCTGAGTCAGATTTTCATCCATGACGGTCATGGATTTTGTCGTCACTTCAGACAGCGTGGGCAACGTCTGCGGCGTCTGGCGGCTGCCTTTGAGTGACGAGAACGTGCGATTGATTTGTTCACTCAGGCCACGACTGTCGACATTACCGACGACAAATAACGTCATCGCATCAGGCGTATACCACTGATGATAAAATTTGATTAATGCCTCGATATTGACAGGTTTGGTGGGTAAATGGTTTGGATTGTGACCAACCAGCGTCGAACCGGCCATCCGCGCACGCCACCAGGCATCCTGCGTATTTTGAGGCAGAGAACCTACCGGATCCTGAGATTCCTGACGGGCTGCACTCACCAGCGCCGGGGTGACAGACACTTTGCCCGCCGTATTTGCCAGCCAGTTCAGAGCATCTTTCAGAAGCTCAGGACGGTTATTGGGCAGGCTCAGGTTGTACATCGTGAAATCATAAGAACTGACCGCTGGCGGCAATGGCCGCTGCGGATTGATACTTTGCTGCCACAGAGACTGGAGCTGAGCCGTGCTGAAGCCTTCGCTGTGCATCAGCGCAAGGCGGGGAAGGAAATGGGCATAGCCCGTTTGCTGGGCTGATTCCGCCAGCGAGCCGGTGCGAACCACCAGGCGTAATTCAATGCGATCGCTCGGGCGTTGCGGCGTGGTCAGCAACTGCCAGGTAAATCCATTGTCCAGTTTCCCCTGCTGCCAGGCCGGATCTGGTTGTAATGCTTCAGCTTGCACATGACTTGCGGCTGCTGCCAGCAGCAATCCACCAATGAGTAAACGGATTTTGGTGCCCTGCATGTGAACCCCTACGTAATGACAATCCAATTTTCAATATGCTGTCCTGCCGGTGTCGGTCGACTGGCCCACAGGAATTGAATGCGTAAGTTTAAGGACGGAAAATACAGCCCTTCGTTAGACCGCGCATTTTTCGCAATGTCACGCAGCCCGCAAAAATATTATGGGAACGAACGCCAGATGAGGCATTTGAGGGACATATTATGAAGATAATCCACCGGTTGCATCAAGTAACCGGTGGATATTAGGTGGGTTTGGGGCTAAATAAATGCGTTTTTAGAAACCTTTCTCAATATTTTCATCCATTCAGCCACCATTTTTCAGAAATTTCAGGCGGACTTTTCGGCTTCTGTCAGACCCTTCTGGCCGTTTAAGGTCGCTTTTAACTGCCCTTCGTCCAGCTGATCACACCATTTTGCGACCACGATGGTGGCGACGCCGTTACCCACCAGATTGGTCAGCGCACGCGCTTCGGACATGAAACGGTCAATGCCCAGAATCAGTGCCAGTCCTGCAACCGGTAAATGGCCCACAGCAGACAACGTTGCCGCCAGCACGATGAATCCGCTGCCCGTTACGCCTGCCGCCCCTTTTGAAGACAACAGCAGCACCACAATCAGGGTGATCTGATGCCAGATATCCATATGGGTATTGGTCGCCTGCGCGATGAAGACTGCTGCCATCGTCAGATAAATCGAGGTGCCGTCCAGATTGAAGGAATAGCCGGTCGGAATGACCAGCCCGACCACCGATTTCTTACAACCCAGACGCTCCATTTTATCCAGCATGCGCGGCAGCGCTGATTCAGAAGATGACGTGCCCAGCACGATCAGCAGCTCTTCTTTAATGTAATTCACAAACTTGAAGATGCTGAAACCGGTGAAGCGCGCGATAAGCCCGAGCACCACCACCACGAACAAAATACAGGTCAGGTAGAAGCACAGGATCAGTTGTCCCAGTTGCACCAGCGAACCGACGCCGTATTTGCCGATGGTAAACGCCATGGCCCCAAATGCGCCAATCGGTGCGAGGCGCATGATCATATTGATGATGCCGAAAATGACCTGAGAGAAGCTTTCGATCACATTGAAAATCAGCTGGCCTTTGTGGCCCAGACGGTGCAACGCAAAGCCAAACAACACAGCAAATAGCAGCACCTGAAGAATGTTCCCGCTGGCGAATGCCCCAATCACGCTGGAGGGGATCACGTCCAGAAGGAACGGAATGATGCCCTGGCTTTGCGCCTGCTCGGCGTAAACCGCTACCGCTTTGGCATCCAGCGCGGCAGGATCCACGTTCATCCCGGCTCCCGGCTGTACAATATTGACGATCACCAGCCCGATGATCAGCGCCAGTGTACTGACAATTTCAAAGTACAGCAGCGCAATCGCACCGGTGCGGCCGACCGCTTTCATGCTTTCCATACCCGCAATACCGGTGACGACAGTACAGAAGATCACCGGCGCGATGATCATCTTGATTAATTTAACAAAACCATCACCAAGTGGTTTCATTTGAGCGCCAATCTCAGGGTAGAAATGCCCCAGAAGAACACCGACGGTAATAGCCAAAAGCACCTGAAAATACAGGCTTCTGAAGAGTGATTTTTTCATGAATACCCATCCTGAAGTGATTGCGCCGACTTCTATTTTTTGTAAGGTCAAAGGTAATGAGTGGCAGCAGGTAAATAACACAAGCACAACATGATGGAAATATTTCGTTTCCCTCCGCAATCACGAGTCATGAAAAACCGGAGCGGAAAGGATTCAGCAGGAAGTAATGTAAGTAAAAAAAGCGTCAGGAGGGGGAAATGCCGGACAAGAAGAGGTTTTCCTGTCCGTGGTACAGGTCAGGAAGGCTGGCAGAATTTCCGTTCGAAGTCAGTTTTGGAAAGCGGCGCGGAAAATAAATAGCCTTGTCCGAGCTGAATATTTTCCTTAAGCAGCCACTGACGTTGTTCCTCAGTTTCTACGCCTTCGGCTACCAGCTGAATATTCATGGCGCGACCAATCGAGGCCACAATATTCACCATCACTTCATCCTGCGGCAGCACGCTGACGAAGCTGCGGTCAATTTTGATGACATCAATAGGCAATGTGCGCAGCCGGTTGAGGTATTCCAGCCCGGAGTAACCCAGACCAAAATCATCAAGCTCGATGGAAACACCCACGGCGCGAAGTTCGCTGAGCAACAGCAGCGCGCGATCGAGATCATCAATGCGGGCCGTTTCCGTGATTTCCAGCACCAGTTGTCCCGGATTAATTTTGTAACGGCTCAGCAGGCTGCGCAGTTCCGGCAGGAAGTTACGCTGCTGTACCTGCGCGCCGGAGAGATTGACTGACAGCGGCAGGGGAATGCCTCGTTGCTGCCAGTCCGCCAGGATCTGACAGCCCAGCTCAAGAATTTTGTAACCCAGCTGACTCATGACGCCGATTTCTTCGGCCAGCACAATAAAATCGCTTTCCAGGCCGTAACTTCCATCGGCCATTTTACGACGCAGCAGGGCTTCCGCCCCGACCACCGTGTCGGTTGCCATATTCACCTGCGGCTGGATAAACAGCGTGAAATCATTCTGTTCCATCGCATGCAGGATTTCGTTTTCCTGCAGTAAGCGTTTCTGAATTTTTTCGGTCAGTTCCGGCTCGAAGAACAGGATTTGGTTTTTCCCCTGCTGATAGGCCGAGACTCTGGCCGCACGACCATTCACCATCAGTTGCTGCGCACTCACCGGGAATTCGCCGGTGTATTGCACGATGCCGATGCTGCCGGTCGGATGCAGAGACATATTGCCAGCATGACTTTCCTGCGGCGCATTGATGCGCTCCATGATTTGCCGCGCCAGACGCATCGCCATAAAGGGCCGCGGAATATCCGCCGCCAGCAGAGCAAATTCGTTATAACTCAGGCGCGCCAGCAGGCAGTTCTCAGGCAACACATTCATGATGGAAGAGATCAGCGGGCAATCCACATGGCCATCATCGCGCAGGCTTTCAATGCCGATTAACAGCAGGTGGAAACTTTTTTGCGGTTCAGCGCAATGCAGGCGGTGTTCCAGATGCTGCATAAACTGTTCTTCATTATTTAGCATGGTTTGAGAAGGCAGCAGTGCTTCACGGGCAGTGCATTGCGGCTTCTCCCGCTGTTGCTGATTGCGGTTGTAGCTGCGCACCAGCATGCCGATCTCATCGTCTTCGTGGCGTTGCGGCAGGGTCAGCTGATGGCCTGGCACCTCGCTTTCCGGCAGGGATTCCAGATCGCTGGCAATCGCGCGAAGCGGTTTCACGATCAAACGGTTGATAACCCAGCTCACGGAAATGGTCAGGATCAGCGCCAGCAACAGATATGTCGTCAGCATGGTCGAGAGCGCGCTGATGATGAACTGATACATGCGGTAGGAATCAGCCTGAAGGACCAGATAAGCCAGGGGTTTGGGGGCTTTAGGGCTGGCAGCCGCAGAATAGAGAGGTACGGAGATCGTCACCGGCAGATTGAAACCGCGGGTCACCCATTGCGGCACCGGGCGGCCTGGTGGGAAATGCGTATGCAGTGCGGCGATCTGATTGGGTAACACGACGTCGGCACGGCTCAGAATGCCCACCGGTTGCAGCGTATTCAGAATGTCCTGCGTTTCTTCCAGATCAACATCCAGCACGGCTTGCGAGAGCGGAACCCGAACAGAATGCGCAATATTCTCAAGTTGCTGGGCGTAATCGTCCCTCCGTTGCTGTACAAAGTGGAACAGCTGGATGACGATAAAAATACAAATGGTGATGGCCGCAATGCTCGACACGGCCGCCATCTGTTTAATCGTTAATGAACGCCTGACCCGCAACTTAATTCTCCATCAACCACCGACATGATTTTCCGCGCCCATCCGGGCAGAAACGGTACTTGTGCGCAGTATACCTTATAACGTGTTATTTCGAGGTTAAAGACGAAGTTTTGGCTATAAAAAACAACATGTTTGCCGGTACACACCTACAATGAATATTCTTTATGTTGTTCAACTTAGAGAAAACATACATTACTCAGGTTAATCGAATAATTCACAGCATAAGAACATCCTGAGCCCGGCGCACCTGATGAATATTATGTGCTATTCATCACATAAAAAACCAAACATTATACTAATTTAACAAAAACGCATCGCAAAACAACATCAAAAACCTTTTGCGCCAGCCAGTTATGCCCGTGTTGTTTTTTATGCGGGTTAATCCTATTTTTTGTAAAAACTGCTCTATGCTGTAAAAGAACTGATATATTAAGACGAGTCCTATTCCCACATAAAACTTTAAAAATATTCATCTTTTTACACTCTTTGTTAACGGCCAATCACAGTCGTTTTGACGTCCAGAAAACACCGAAATATATAATCCTATCGGGCGGGATTTATGAATAAATATGATGACATTAAACGTTTTATGGATAAGACGAAGTTGGAAAATCTTGATTATAAAGAGCTTAATGAAAAATCAACGGGAGAATCCATAACAGGTTCAATGAATCAGTGGACGTTGATTAAACAAGTCTCAGCCAGCGAAGAGCCTGCCGGTCCACTTGATAACGGCCGTACCACGCAGCCAACGCCACAATCCATTTCTGCGGATGAGTTTTCGCTTTCTGCTTCTCAGTCTGTCAATGAGCAGCAGAAACCGCATGCTTCTGCCGCACAGCCTGTTATGCACACACCAGCCACGCCGATGTCTTCGGAGGTTACTCCTCCGCCAGCCGGTTTTGGTCTGCTTGATGCCCTGCGCGAAACGCTGCCG
This sequence comes from Rahnella sp. CG8, assembly GCF_023701875.1. Taxonomy (NCBI): domain Bacteria; kingdom Pseudomonadati; phylum Pseudomonadota; class Gammaproteobacteria; order Enterobacterales; family Yersiniaceae; genus Rahnella; species Rahnella sp. CG8. Next base: position 164,443 of record NZ_JABAED010000010.1, on the reverse strand, counting down.
TCCGCACCCGTTCAGCCAGCCCCCGTGTCCGTGCAGCCCGCGCAACATCAGCCTGTTCACACAGCACCGACATTGCACGCCCAGTCAGTCATTCCTGACAGCGGCTCAGGTTTACTCGATTCATTGCGTAAAGCAATGCCCGAAGCGCCTTCAAAGCCTGCACCTGCGCCGGTTCAGACGCCTCAGCCAGAACAACACCCCGCCGCGCCGGTTTACCACCAGCCGCCGGTACAAAATCCAGCGCCAGTGGTGCCCGCATCCCCGGCGTCTGCTGAGGTTAACCAGCGCTTTAAACAAATGTTTAAACAGCGAGCGCCGCAGCCTGCCAGCGCTTATTTACATCGCGACACACCGCTTCAACCCCTGTTAGAGATGATTGCCTCATGCCGTTAGTTTGCGTTTGTTCACCGAAAGGTGGGGTAGGAAAAACCACGGTGGCCTCCAACCTGGCCTATTCGCTTGCCCGCAGTGGCAGTAAAGTGCTGGTCATCGATTTTGATGTGCAGAACGCCCTTCGCCTTCATTTCGGTGTGCCTATTGCCGATACCCGCGGTTTTGTCGCCGGTTCGGGTAATGAATCCGACTGGAGCCAGTTCATCCTGAAAGCGGGTTCCAATACGTTTGTCTTACCTTATGGCGAAGTGACGGAAGATCAGCGGCTGGAATTCGAACATCAGCTTGCCAGCGATCCGCATTTTTTACAGCGCGGATTAAATACCGTCCTGAATTATCCGGGATTAATTATTATCGCGGATTTCCCTCCCGGCCCGAGTCCGGCATTAAAAGCCGTTCAGGCCATTGCTGATTTACATGTGGTGGTAATGCTGGCCGACACCGCATCATTATCTTTATTACCCTTAATGGAAAAAAACAAATTAATTGGCACCCCTTTGAATAACAAGTTGGGTGAATATTATGTTGTTAACCAAAGTGACACCCGCCGGACATTAAGCCGCGACGTCACCCAATTTTTCGAACAGCGTTTAAATGAAAGATTATTAGGCACAATCCACAGGGATGAATGTGTGCCAGAGGCCAATGCCTCGCAGCGCTCTATTATTGATTTCAGTCCGGTATCGGCTTCGGCATTTGATATTGAACTGATCAGCAAAAAAGTCGCCGCCATTTTAGGGATTAAAGTCGGTGATGGTGAATTACACGCCGCGCCTAAATCTGGCAGTTATTAGCTATCACTGTTAACAGCGACCCCAAAAGCGATGAATAAATTCCTGTTTTCTCTTCTTGTACTTCTGCTGCTGCCGGTGGCAGCAGTCATCATCATTACCCCGATGGACAGCCAGAAGCAGTACATTTTTGGCCTGATCAGCATCGGTCTGTTATTCCTGCTTGGCATCAGTAAAAGCCGACGGATTAGCGTGGTGATGGTCATCATGTCCGTCATGATGTCGACGCGTTATATTTACTGGCGTGCGACGGAAACGCTGCATTTTAATTCAACAATAGAAGCTATTTTAGGGATCGGCTTATTCCTTGCCGAACTGTATGTCTGGCTAATTTTGTTGCTGGGCTATCTGCAAACCACCTGGCCATTAAAACGCACCATCGAACCTTTGCCGGATGACACCACGCTGTGGCCAACCGTCGATGTGTATATTCCGTCTTATAACGAAAGTCTCGACGTAGTACGTGACACCGTGCTGGCGGCGCAGTGCATCGATTATCCGAAAGATAAAATCAAAATTTATGTTCTGGATGACGGTAAACGGGACGAATTTGCGGTGTTCTCCGCTGACGCCGGCGTGGGATATATCACCCGTAACGACAACTCCCATGCCAAAGCCGGCAACCTGAACCATGCAATGAAACTCACCAAAGGCGAGCTGATTTGCGTATTCGACTGTGACCACGTGGCCACCCGCGCGTTCCTGCAGGCGACGGTCGGCAGCTTCCTGAAAGACCCGCGTCTGGCGCTGATCCAGACACCGCACTACTTCTATTCACCTGACCCGTTTGAACGTAACTTGTCTGCGGGCCGCACCATGCCCAACGAAGGTGCCCTGTTCTACGGCCCGGTTCAGCAAGGTAACGACAACTGGAATGCGACGTTCTTCTGCGGCTCCTGTGCGGTTATCCGCCGTGTGGCTCTGGAAGAAGTGGGGGGTTTTGCGGTTGAAACGGTTACCGAAGATGCACACTCCGCGCTGAAAATGCAGCGTCGTGGCTGGAATACCGCGTTTCTGGATATCCCGCTGGCCGCCGGTCTGGCGACCGAACGTCTGGGTCTGCACGTCATTCAGCGTACCCGCTGGGCGCGCGGTATGACGCAGATTTTCCGGGTGGATAATCCGCTGCTCGGCCGCGGTCTGAAATGGCAGCAACGCCTGTGTTACCTGAACGCCATGCTGCACTTCCAGTTTGGTCTGCCGCGTGTGGTGTTCCTGACCGCACCGCTGGCGTTCCTGCTGTTCAACCTGAACATTATTTCCTCGTCCGCCAGCCTGATTTTTGCTTACGCGCTGCCGCACCTGGTGATGTCGCTGTACATCAACTCCCGCATGAACGGGCGTTTCCGCTACACCTTCTGGGGTGAGATTTACGAGACCGTGATGGCCTTCCACCTGATCCTGCCCACGCTGGTGACGATGTTCGCACCAAAACGCGGCAAGTTTAACGTGACGGATAAAGGCGGTTTGCTGGACGTCGGGTTCTTCGACTTCAACATCGTCAAACCTCACCTGATTGTCGCCATCCTGATGATTATCGGCATCGGTTACGGCATCGTGCGCGCCATCTTCCACAATTACTTTGCCATCGACCCAAATGTTATTGCGCTGAATATCGCGTGGGGCAGTTTCAGCGTGCTGATTTTGCTGGCAGCGATTGCAGTAGCGAAAGAAACCCGTCAGGTACGTAAAACTATCCGTATCGATGTGGCCATCCCGGCGATTATTCATTACGCCAATGGTATTTCACTGCGCACCACCACTATCGATATGTCGATGGGCGGTGTGCAACTGGTGACGCCGGACGTGCGCTATCTGGATGAAGAAATTGAAGAAGTAGAAATTCAGTTGTCTTCCGGCGCGGAAAGTTTCCCGGTGACGCAAATCAGCGGAGACAAAGAGCGGTTGCGTCTGCAATTTGAAAACCTGCCGTTATCGAAACGCCGCGAGCTGGTTCGCGTGGTCTTATGCCGTGCTGATGCCTGGATTGGCGAAGAATACCCGCCGGATAACCCGTTCAGATCGCTGGTAAGCATCATCCGTTGCGTGTTCGAGTTGTTCTATAACACGTGGAAGGAACGCCGTGCTAAAAATAAACCCGCTGACGCCACCAGCAAGAGTGAAGCAGCATGAACCGACCTTATAACCTCATGAGTAAGCGCCGTTTATTGGCTGCACGGGGCGCATCCCTGTTCAGAAAAATCACCACCGGTTTGTTGCTGACGTTCAGCAGTCTGCCGTTGTCACAGGCGGAAGACGCGCCGGCACCAGCCGTTGATCCGGCAACCAGCCTGCCAGCCGCGCCGTCATGGCTACCGCCGGTCATGCCGATGCCGGGTGAAACGGCGCCAGCCGGTGACACAACGCCAGCCCCGGCCGCAGATGCACCACAGACGGATACCACGCCGGTGAATAACAGCCCCGCGATGCCTGATGTAACTGCCGATCCTTCCGCTGCCGCTGCGCCGGTAATGCCGCTGGTTCAGCCGGTGACCAGCAACGTCACCGTTGCCGAAATGGGCCAGCCGAACGGGCTGACGCTCAGCGGCGGCCAGTTGCAGTCCGGTATCATTTTCACCCTGCCTGCCGATGAAGTAGTGACCAACGCGCACCTGTCGCTGGCACTGAAAATTTCTCCGGCGCTGATTGCCCGCGATACCACACTCGAACTGATGCTCAACGGCCAGCCGCTGGGTAACCTGCCGCTGAATCAGAGCAGCAACGGCGGCGATGTTTACGATCTCGATATTCCGGCAGCCATGGTGGTATCCAACAACAACCTGAGCTTCCGCGTGCATGACAGCAACACCATGACCTGCGAGAAAGATCAGTCGGATAAATATTGGGTCACTATTTTGCCCACCACCAGCATCGGGCTGGAAGGTCAGCAACTGAATATTGGCCGTAATCTGGGTAACTTCCCGCGTCCGTTCTTTGATGGCCTGCAGATGCAGGAGTCCAAAATCACCATGGGCTTCTCTGCTGCCATGAAACCGGGCGATATCAGCGCTGCGGCGATGGTCTCTTCTTATCTCGGCATGTTGTCCGATTATCGCAGCGTCGATTTCCCGGTCATCCTGAATGATTTGCCGGATCAGAATGGCATTCTGTTCGGCAAGCCGGGGGATAAAATCGGTTCACTGACGTTGCCGGCGAGCAACGGCGCATCGATTCAGATTATCGATAACCCGATCAATCCGGTTTACAAGCTGCTGCTGGTACTCGGTAATGACGATAACCAACTGCGTCAGGCTGCGTATCGCCTGATCAGTGGCGGGATGCCGAACAACACCGACCATCTGGATGTGGCCCAGCAAACCATTCCGTCCAGCAAACCGTATGACGCGCCGCGCTGGATTGACACCTCACGGCCGGTGACGCTGGGTGAACTGGCGGGTAAAGATCAAGATTCGCTGATTTCAAACGGCATTTATCACGACGGCATTCAGGTCGCCTTCCGCGCTGCGCCAGATCTGTTCATGTGGGACGGACACAATATTCCGGTGCGCATTGATTACCGTTTCCCCACCGAAAACTGGATTGATGAAGACAGTTCAAGACTCAACGTCTCCATCAACAGCAACTTCCTGCGCAGCCTGACCGTCAACAAAGTGGGTCTGGTGGAAAATATCTGGCGTCGCCTGGGCGGTGACAGCCGTCAGGAACGCTACACGCTGCAACTCGCGCCCTACCTGATTTACGGCGACAACCAGTTGCAATTCTATTTCGACATCAAGCCGAAAAAAGATGCGCCGTGCAGCATTCTGACCAGCGACAATATTAAGAGCCGTATCGATCCAAAATCTTTCATCGACCTGAGCGGAAGCTACCACTTCGCCCAGTTGCCGAACCTGTCGTATTTCGTCGGCGCGTCTTATCCGTACTCCAAACTGGCTGATTTCTCCGACACCCTGATGCTGTTGCCGCAAACGCCGACAGCGGATGAAATCCACACCCTGCTGAACCTGGCCTCACGCGCCGGTAAAGCCACAGGCATGCCGGTGAATCATGTGCAGGTGGCCTTCGGCCTGAACGGTGATGAACAAAATAACCCGCTGTTTGACCGCGATATTCTGGCCGTCACCACGCTGGGCGACACGCCATTCAACCAGCAGTTACTTGCGGACTCTCCTTTCAGCATCAACGGTGGCTCAATGGGCGTAAAAACGCCGACCGAAATGCAGCGCGTTGTCGCCTGGCTGACCGGTGACTGGTACCGCCAGCCGGTCGATGCAGACCGTTATCTGTCCTCAACCGGCGCATGGCGTGGCTTCGTCAGCTACCGTTCGCGCTGGTCTGCCGACCATGTGGTCGTGCTGGCAACCGGTACAGACGATCAACAGTTGCTGAAAATCCATAACGATTTGAAATCACCCAAAATCAACGCCAACGTGCGCGGCGATCTGGCGATTATTACCGATGAAAATGGCATCCGCAGCTTCTCAGTGGGTCAGCAATTCCCGACCGGGCAAATGCCGTGGTACATGATGGTGCTCTGGTATGCCAGCAAACACATCGTGATCCTGTCGTTGATTGCGACCCTGCTTTCGCTGGTGGTTGGCCTGAGCCTGTTCGTTGTCCTGCGTCGTCACGCGGCCAAACGTCTGGGTCAGAAATGAAAAGCATCGGCTTTAAAACAAAAACAATGAAGATCGCCCCGATTTCGGGCGGCGACTCTCTGGCGATTACCGGAGCTGGAAAATGAAGAAACATAAACTGTCCCTGGCGGTGATCAGGGCTATTTATCTGGTAGGGATCGCCGGAGTAGCGAGTTTTAGTGCCACCACCTTTGCAGCGGATACCACCAATCCTGCCATGAAGGCGTTGTTTGATCAGGCCGCTTACTGGCATGAACGCGCCCATGACGACCTGGCGAAAGACGCCTTACAGAAAGTGCTGCTGGTTGAGCCAGACAATGCGCAGGCGCTGTACCTGATGTCGCTGTATTCCATGCAAAGTGGCGATAAAACCGCAGCCAGTCAGTGGCGCGAAAAACTGGCCGCTGCCTCGCCGGACGATCCGCGTCTGACATCGCTCAACAGCGCCAAAGCCATGCAGTCAATCCCGCCGGCTCAGCTGGCTTCTGCCCGCCAGATGGCCGCGCAGGGCAACGTCAGCGGTGCGCTTTCGGCGTACCGCACGATCTTTAACGGCAACCAGCCACTCGACAGCCTGGCGACCGAATATTATCTGACGATGGCGGGCGACAAGTCGCTCCAGCCGCAGGCCATTGCCGGGTTACAACAGCGTGTCGCCTCGCGTCCTGACGACACACAGGCGCGCCTTGGTCTGGGTAAGGTGCTGACGTATCAGGAATCCACCCGCCGCGACGGTATAAAATTACTGAGCACGATGGCCGGTTCCAGCACCGAAGCCGACCGCTCATTACGTCAGGCATTATTGTGGATGACGCCGCAGGAAGCTGACCGTGATTTTTATCAGGGCTATCAGGCACGTCACCCGAACGACACCGGGGTGATGACTTACTTCCAGAAAAACATCGGCGGCGCGGCGAAAGGTCAGGGCTTCACGGCACTGAACAGCGGCGACGTCAACAGCGCGAAAGCTAAGTTTGAAAGCGTACTGGCCGATAACCCGAATGACGCCGATGCACTGGCCGGTCTCGGTTATATCGCGCAGCGCAGCGGTAACTTTGAGCAGGCGTCACAGTATCTGAGCAAAGCTGCCGCACAGGGCGGCCCGAACAGCGCCCAGCTGAGCAATCAGGCACAGGATTCCGCGTTTTACGCCCAACTGGCGAAAGCCAAAGACGCCGCCGGCTCCGGCAGTTACGACGCCGCACTGGCGGCCGTCACCCCGCTGACGCAGGTCGGTGGTGAGAAAGGTCAGTCAGCCAGCCTGTTGCGTGCGGATATTCTGCGCCGCAAAGGCGATCTGGCCGGGGCTGAGCAACAATACAGCGCGCTGGGCGATAATGCCGATGCCCGCGCCGGGTTGTATTACGTGCTGCGTCAGCAGAACAAAACCGCCGAAGCCAGTCAGGTGCTGAAAACGCTGCCAGCCGGGATTCAGGCCAAAATGAACCCGCCGACCGTGGCGGATGTTATCGAGCCAATGCGCCGTCAGGCCGCCCAGGCCGTAGCGAACAACGATCCGCAGCGCGCACTGAATATTCTTCAGCAGGCACGGGAACGTCAGCCGTCGAATGTCTGGGTGAAACTGGATATGGCGCGCATCCTGCAATCGCAGGGGCAAACCGCGCAGGCACAGTCAATCATGGCGCCGTCTGCGCGTCCGGGTGCCTCTTCTGCCGATCTGTACGCCGCGGCCCTGTTCGCGTCAGAAACCAAAAACTGGTCAACCGCCAACGCCCTGCTCTCGCGTATTCCGCGCAGCAGTCAGAATCAGGGGATGCGTGAACTGGCGCAGCGCGCCAACTTCAATGCGCAAATGGCCGATGCCGAAAGCTATCTGCAACAGGGCAATGCCGCCGCTGCGTCTAACACCTTGCGTGCGCTGGCACAGAATCCGCCAGCCGCGCCTGCGGATGTCGGCGCGCTGGCGAAAAACCTGGCGGCGGCCGGTCAGCTTCCGCTGGCGGTGCAACTGGTTCGCCAGAATATGCGTCAGGGCGTCAAAGGCAATGCCGGGGATTACGCCGATCAGGTCAGCGTGCTGAATCAGGCCGGTCTGAGCAATGAGGCGCAAGCCTTCCTGCAAAATCCACAAATCCAGTCCGGCACGTCACCGACAGCGCTGGCGAGCCTGCGTAACGGTTTCGTGATCACCCAGGCTGACCAGTTGCGCGAACAGGGTCAGTACGCAGCGGCCTACGACAAACTGGTCGTCGCGTTGCAGGCTGATCCGCAAAACCGCGACCTGATGCTGGCGATGGCGCGCCTGTATCAGTCCGGAAAACTCAATAAGCAAGCCGGTCAGGTCTATAACTACCTGATGAGCAACGACACACCGACACAGGATGCACGCGTCGGTGCGATTAACGTTGCGCTGGGCGAAGGCGATAACCAGCGTGCTAAAACGCTGATGGAAGGCCTGCGCGGACCGCGTACGCCGGACCGTCTGTTACTCGAAGCGCGCGTCGCCGAAGCACAGGGCGATCATCAGCAGGCGCTGGCGTTACTGCGTTCTGCGAAGGGCAAGATGATCGGGCTGGAAGGCACAGACAGTCAGGCGCAGGTGGCCGGATTGCAGATCAGCGACAACCCGTTCATCAACCGCTCAACACGCACCTCCGCCTCACGACCGGCGACACAATCTTCTTACGGTGCCGTATTGCCGTGGCAGGTATCAGATCAGGTTTCCACGCCGGGAAATATTCCGGCGGCAACGACCGAACCGACAGCGGTCACACAGCGTAATGCCACGGAAAAACAGATCGACGACATGCTCGACGAGTTGCAGGGCAAGACCGCGACCTGGGCGCAGGGTGATATGTCGATCCGTGGCCGTGACGGCGAAAGCGGTCTCAGCCAGCTGACCGAAGCCAAAGCACCGATGACCTTTGCCTTCGTGCCGTTTGATACGTCACGTCTGAGTATTGGCGTCACGCCGGTTTCCCTCAGCGCAGGCAGCCCGTCCGGTACCGGCAATTCCCGCTTCGGTCAGGGCGCACTGGCTGCAGCACAGTCGGCGCAGAAAGATGTGGCTGCCGCAGCCGCAGCGGCGGGTCTGGATATCGCCAGCTACAGCACCTTTGCCAAACTGCAGGCAGCGGCAGCGGCGAATTCCAGCACCAACTGTACGTCAGCTAACGCAACCTCCGATCAATGCGTGGCCTACAACACCATTACGGGTACGGATCCAACGACTTATGCGGCGCCAGCCGCAGGCAATCAAAGCGCAACCGGCGTAGAAGTGAACGCTGCGCTGACCGGTGACAGCTATAAAGCCGATATCGGCAGTACGCCGCTCGGGCAGGATCTGAACTCGCTGGTCGGTGGCGTGCAATGGGCACCGAAACTGACTGACTTCACAACCCTGCGCGTGACAGCTGAGCGTCGTGCCGTCACTGACAGTATTCTGTCCTACGTCGGCACCAAAGATAATTACAGCGGCAAGGAATGGGGTCAGGTCACTAAAAACGGCGGCAGCGTCAATCTGTCGTACGACGATGGCGATGCTGGTTTTTACGCCGAAGCGGGTTATTACAGCTATCTGGGTAACAACGTGAAGAGCAACAAATCGGTGAACGCCAATGCCGGTCTGTATGTACGTCCGTTCCGTTATGACGATCGTGAACTGAAAACCGGCATCAACGTCGGTTACATGGATTTCGACAAAAACCTCAGCTATTACAGCTTCGGTCAGGGCGGTTACTTCAGCCCGCAAAACTATGTCAGCGTCTCCTTCCCGGTGGAATACACCCAGAAATATGACGACTGGGATCTGAAACTGTCCGGCGCGGTGGGCTATCAGTCTTATTCGCAGGATAAGAGCGCCTACTTCCCGAATAACCCGGACCTGCAGAAACAACTGGAAGATCTGGTGGCTGAGGGCTACGGCACAGAAGCTTATTACAGCGGTAAAACACAAAATGGCATCGGCTGGAATGCGGGCGTCGGCGGCAACTATCATCTGAACAAAAGCATGCAGATTGGCGGACAGGTTGGCTACGATACTTTCGGCGATTACAACGAAAGTAAAGCGCAGGTCTACTTCCGTTATCTGATGGGCCAAAATTAATCGCGGTGAAATAAAACCATGCAAGAACATAACTATACTCAGGTCGCGCAGGAATATTACCGCCAGCGCCACACCACACCCGGCTGGCAAAGCCTGGTACAGGTGCTATTTTCAGGTATTCTGGCGTCCGCCGATGACGAAGATGGCCGCCGCTTTCTGACCCTGATGGGCAATAACCTGGCACGCCAGCATCCGCTTCCCGCCTCTGCGACCCTTGGCGAACTGGAAGACAATATCAATCATATTCTCAGCCGTTTTGACTGGGGTGTCGTGAAGCTGGAAGCGACTTCGCAACAACTGGCGCTGGTGCACATTGCCTGGCCGGCATCACCGCAAGGGCAGGATGATGCGTTGTGGCCTATTGCGCTCATCGCCCTGTTTGAAGGACTGTATGCTGAGTGGTTGTTATCACAAGGCGGGCAACCCTATGTTCCGCTGCGCTGGCAGGAAAGCACACCGGAAGGCGCATTCGTTTTTCGTTATCAAAATGGTTTGTAAGGAATCTCTATGTCGTTATTTCGGCGCTACAGCCTGGTGCTGTGGTTCGGCCTTATTTTCGCGTTTTTCAGTTCCGCTGTAATGGCTCAGGATGCTGGCTGGTCTGCGTATAAAAGTCGCTTTCTGATGCCAGATGGACGAATCATTGATACCGCCAATAAAAACGTCAGTCACACCGAAGGTCAGGGTTTCAGTATGCTGCTGGCGGTGTTCAATGACGATCAGGCGACGTTCGACAAGCTGTGGCAGTGGGCAAACACGACGCTCTATCGCAAAGATATCGGCCTGTATTCATGGCGGTATGACCCGAACAGCACTCCGCATGTGGCAGATATCAACAACGCCTCTGATGGCGATACGCTGATGGCCTGGGCGCTGTTGCTGGCGGGTGATAAGTGGAACGACAGCCGTTACACCAAAGCCTCTGAAAAATTGCAGACGGCGCTGATCAAATACAATGTGATTGATTACGCCGGTTACAAAGTGATGCTGCCGGGCGTGAAGGGTTTCAATCAGACCAGCAACGTGACCGTCAATCCGTCCTATTTCATCTTCCCTGCCTGGCAGGCATTTTATGCGCACAGCCATTTGAAAGTCTGGAAAGATCTGGATGAAAGCAGCACCGCGATGCTCAGTAAAATGGCGTTTGGCGATTTCCGCTTACCGACGGACTGGGTGGATATGCAGGCCGATGGCACCCTGAAACCGGCCAGCCGCTGGCCAACGCGTTTCAGTTACGATGCCGTGCGTATCCCGCTGTATCTCGGCTGGGCGCATCCCGGCAGCCCGCAACTGGCACCGTTTATTCTGTGGTGGCAAAAATCCCCACGCGACGCCACACCCGCCTGGATTGATGTCATGACCGGCACCAAAGCGGGCTACAACATGTCACCGGGATTATTAGCCGTGCGCGATTTCACCATGGCCAACGCTGGCGCCATCAGCCCGAACCTGGCACCGAAAGACGATTACTACTCTTCCACCCTGCAACTGCTGAGCTGGTGGGCAAGTCATAAAGGATAAGCGTACTCTGAAATAGTAAGGCCAGTCAGTGGATGCTGACTGGCCTTTTTTGTTGTAATCGATTGCATATATACAATCGATTAATTCTAAAATGATTGTATATATACAATTGATTTATCCAAATTTGATTGTATATTTAATATTGAAAATCAATAAATCTATTGTAAATATGCAATTAAAAGGTTTCTCTATGTGGGATAAAGAATTAAAAATCAAACAGGTAGACAACCTTCTCAATGAAATGAAACCTCGACGCAAAGCCAAGCGCCCAAAAAAAGGATGGATACAACTTCTCAGAAGCGCGCTGGGTATGAGCACCCGCTCCCTTGCCGAACGATGTGGTTTAAGTCAGTCGCGCATTTCGCTGATAGAAAAAGGTGAAATTGAAGGGTCGCTAACGCTGAATACACTGGAAAAAATCGCTGAGGGCTTGGATTGTGAGCTTGTATACTTTTTGCAGCCAAAGCAAGGGCGAACGCTGCAAGAACTAAGAGAGCAGCAGGCCGGGAAAAAAGCGAAATTCCTTAATCAGTACACTGAAATTCATATGTCACTGGAACAGCAATCCACATCATCAGCGTTCCAAGAATCGACACAAGACAAGCTTAAAAGCGACCTATTACAAAAATGGCCTCGGGATTTCTGGGATGAAAAATGAGCGAAACCATCAATAATGGCCTTCCTGAAGGGGCAACGGAACTTAGCCCTGACGATCTGGCCGGTTTAATTCCCGACTACATCTTTACCCGGGAAGACCTGAATCAATTTGAAAAAACGAACATACAGCAGGCATTAGCGCATCTCAGCCGTCAGAAGCTGATTTACACAGAGATCTTAACTGTCGATTTCTGTCTTCGATTACACCGCAACATGTTCAATAAAACGTGGGAATGGGCGGGGCAACTCAGACGCAGAGAAGTAAACATCGGGAATACGCCGCCTTATATGATCTCAATGCGTGTCAGAGATACTCTCGATAATGCAATTTTCTGGATTGAAAACGAAACTTACCCACCCGATGAAATCTGCCTGAGACTTCACAGAGACATTGTATGGATCCACCCTTTTCCCAATGGGAATGGAAGGCATTCCCGGATATTTTGCGACGTGCTTCGTCGCGCGCTTGGAAGGGGGTTCTTTCCCTGGGGGATATCAGCAGGCGAACTCGTTTCACCAGATGCACATCGCGCTGAATACATTCTCGCTCTGAGAGAAGCCGACAATGGCGATTATAGGCGCCTTATCAGATTTGCTTCTGACTAAATATTACCCACAAAAAAGCCCGCTTTCGCGGGCTTTCTCATATCAGCTGTTCAGCCGGTATTACGCAACGGTCTGCGTCGTACCGGTTTCATCCTGATCGACGGCAAAACAGGCGACGAGCTGATCGCCGTACTGTTTCAGCTGCGGCTGGAACTGCTTGCAGGTGCCGAACGCACGGCGGCAGCGGGCGTTGAACGCGCAACCGGCTGGCGGATTCAGCGGGCTTGGCAGCTCGCCGGTCAGTTTGATGCGCTCACGGCGTTCGTCCGGGTTCAGACGCGGTGTCGCGGACAACAGCGCCTGTGTGTACGGATGACGCGGATTGCTGAAGATGGCGTCTTTCGGCCCCTTCTCCACGCAGCGTCCCAGATACATCACCATCACTTCGTCAGCAATGTGTTCAACCACGGACAAGTCGTGGGAGATGAAGACGTACGACAGCCCTAAATCCTGCTGCAAATCCATCATCAGGTTCAGTACCTGCGCACGCACGGAAACGTCGAGCGCGGAGACCGGTTCATCGGCGATCACCACGTCCGGATCCAGCATCAGACCGCGGGCGATAGCAATACGCTGACGCTGGCCGCCGGAGAACATGTGCGGATAGCGGTCGTAATGCTCGGTTTTCAGGCCGACTTTCGCCATCATCGCCAGGGCTTTTTCGCGACGTTCTTCGCGGCTAAGTTTGGTGTTGATCAGCAAGGGCTCTTCGAGGATCTGCCCGACTTTCTTACGCGGGTTGAGCGATCCGTAAGGATTCTGGAACACGATTTGGATCTTCTGACGGCGCAGCTTTTCAGCGGTTGCGTCAGGTTTCAGCAAATCCTGACCACGGTAATACAGCTCACCGCCGGTCGGCACTTCAATCATGGTCAGCAGGCGGCCCAGCGTGGATTTACCACAACCGGACTCCCCGACCACCGCCAGCGTTTTACCGCGTTCGAGGGTAAACGACACGCCGTCGAGCGCTTTCACCGTGCGTTCCTGGCCGAAGATGCCCTTCTTCACCGGGTAATGTTTTTTCAGGTCAATCGCGTGCAACAGCGGCTGCGGTTGGGTGTTATCAGGACTCATAAGTAGGTCTCCCGGCATCATCCAGCGGATAATGGCACTTCGACTGACGCCCGTTCGCGAGGTCACGCAGCGCAGGTTCTTCTTTACGGCAAAGATCGGTTGCATACGGGCAACGCGGATTCAGCAGACAGCCGTTAGGACGGTCATATTTACCCGGCACCACACCCGGCAAGGATTGCAGACGCGCTTTATCTGCGGCGAATTCCGGCAGTGAGCGCAGCAGCGCCTGCGTATACGGATGGCGTGGCGCACGGAAGATTTCCGTGGCTTTTGCCGATTCCACTACCTGTCCGGCATACATCACAATAATGTGCTGCGCGGCTTCGGCCACCAGTGCCAGGTCATGGGTGATCAGCATCAGCGCCATGTTTTCGCGTTGTTGCAGATCGAGCAGCAGTTCAATAATCTGCGCCTGAATGGTCACGTCGAGCGCGGTGGTTGGCTCATCGGCGATCAGTAATTTCGGGCGACAGGCAATCGCCATTGCGATCATCACGCGCTGACTCATCCCGCCGGAAAGCTGATGCGGATAAACATCGAGACGCGAAGCCGGATCCGGAATACCGACCAGATTCAGCAAATCGATGGTGCGCTGACGACGGGTCTTTTTGTTGCCGCCCTGATGCACCTTGATGGCTTCCATAATCTGGAAACCGACGGTGTAACACGGGTTCAGGCTGGTCATCGGATCCTGGAAAATCATCGCGACTTCGGCACCGACAATCTGGCGGCGTTCTTTTTCGCTGATGCCCTGCAGATTACGGCCACCAAACTCGAGTTTTTCAGCCATCACTTTACCGGGGAAGTCGATCAATCCCATCAGCGCCAGTGAACTGACCGATTTACCGGAGCCGGATTCACCGACAATCCCGACCACTTCGCCCTGTTTCACGCTGTAACTGATACGGTCTACGGCGCGGAACGGCGTCCCTTCGTCACCAAAGTGAACGGAGAGTTTATCCACGGTCAGCAACGTTTTACCGACCTGAACATCATTCGTTAATGTTGTTTCCATCTCCAACCCCTTACTGCTTAAGTTTAGGGTCGAGGGCATCACGCAGGCCATCACCCATCAGGTTAAATGCCAGCACCGTCAGCAGAATGATCACGCCGGGGAAGGTCACGACCCACCAGGCACTTTGAGCAAACTGTAAGACGTCCGACAGCATGGTGCCCCACTCCGGCGTTGGCGGCTGTGCGCCCATACCGAGGAAGCCCAACGCTGCCATATCAAGGATGGCGTTGGAGAAGCCAAGCGATGCCTGAACGATCAGCGGCGCTAAGCAGTTAGGTAAAATATTGATGAACATCTGACGGGCAGAACCGGCACCGGCCACGCGCGACGCGGTGACGTAGTCGCGGTTCACTTCCACCAGCACCGCAGCGCGGGTTAAGCGGACATAGTGCGGTAAGGCGACGAAGGTCAGCGCCAGCGAGGCGTTAACAATCGATGGGCCAAAAATTGCCACCAGCACCAGGGCCAGCAACAGGCTTGGCAGGGCCAGCATGATATCGACCACACGCATGATGATGGCGTCAACCACACCGCCGTAGTAACCGGCAAACAGACCGAACACCACGCCGAGGATCAGCGACAGTACGACAACCAGGCAACCGACCAGCAGCGATAAACGCGCGCCGTACATCAGACGCGACAGAATATCGCGGCCGACGTCGTCGGTGCCCAGCAGGAATTTCCAGCTCCCGCCTTCCATCCAGACAGGCGGGCGCAACAGCGCGTCACGGAACTGTTCGGCAGGCAGATGTGGTGCAATCACGTTCGCACCAATCGCAATGACCAGCATGATAATGATGTAAGCCAGGCCGACAACGGCCCCTTTGTTACGCTTGAAGTAATGCCAGAATTCGCGCAAAGGCGGCATCGGCACTGGCGCAGCCGTCACTAACTCGTTAGCGACCGGCTCAGTGGTTTGAGACATTGTGCGCCCCTTATTTCTTGTGGCGAATACGCGGGTTGACCACGCCGTAGAGCACATCTACCAGCAGGTTAACCACGATGATCAGAGTAGCGACCAGCAACACCCCGCCCTGCACGACCGGATAGTCGCGGCGCTGGAGTGCGTCGATCAGCCACCGGCCGAGTCCCGGCCAGGAGAAGATGGTTTCCGTCAGAATAGCGCCGCCGAGCAGCGTACCAACCTGCAAACCAATGATGGTCACCACCGGCAACAGCGCATTGCGCAGCGCGTGGATGACGATCACCCGCATACGGCTGACGCCTTTGGCGCGCGCGGTACGGATGTAGTCTTCGCCCAGCACTTCCAGCATGGAAGAACGGGTCATACGCACAATCACCGCCAGCGGAATGGTGCCCAGTACGATGGCCGGTAAAATCATGTGCATCACGGCATCCACGAAATCACCCGGTTCGCCCCAGAACAGCGTGTCGATCAGCATAAAGCCGGTCAGCGGCAGGCTGTCATCCAGGAAGACGGTATCGCTTATTCGCCCCGATACGGGCGTCAGATTAAGCTGCACCGAGACCAGCATCACCAGCATGATCCCCCACCAGAATATCGGCATCGAATAGCCGGTCAGCGAGATCCCCACAGCCGTGTGGTCGAATATCGATCCCCGTTTTACCGCCGCCAGCACACCCACCGGAATACCGACAATGATCGCGAAGATCATCGCGCAGATGCCCAGTTCCAGTGTTGCTTTGAAGCGCGGTACGAATTCCTGCCAGACAGGGGTGCGGCTTTTTAAGGACGTGCCCAGGTCGCCATGCAGCACACCGTTCACGTAGTGGAAATATTGTTGGTAAAGAGGCTTGTCGAGCCCCATATCTGCCATCAGCTGGGCGTGACGTTCGGGGGAAACACCGCGTTCGCCTGCCATGATGGTGACCGGGTCGCCTGGTATCATGTGTACGAAGGCAAAAGTCAGCAAAGTAATGCCGATAAACGTTGGGATAACTAACCCCAGACGTCGGAGTATGAACTGCAACATATCCCGTACTCTCTGTATAAAATGCCCGGCGAACCGTAGCTCGCCGGGCTTATTGTGGCTCACATTTCTTTCTTGAGAATCAAGGCTGTACTGAATGGCCCGCGAGCAAGGCGGAGGAGCACAGCAATCAAGACATACCTTCAGGCAGGCGAAGATTGCGAGCACCACACAACGCAGCTCCCGGGTTATTCAGTAAGCGATCACTCCATTGAGACGTTTTCGAAGTGGTGTTTGCCGAGCGGATCGACGACATACCCTTTGACTTCTTTGCGAACAGGTTCGTATACGGTGGAGTGAGCGATGATCAGCGCAGGTGCCTGGTCATGCATCACAACCTGAGCCTGCTGATACAGCGCGGCACGTTTGGCGTGATCAGATTCAGCACGGGCTGGCTGGATCAAATCTTCAAACGGCTTGTAGCACCAGCGGGAGTAGTTGGAACCGTCTTTCGCCGCTGCACAGCTGAACAGGGTAGCGAAGAAGTTATCCGGATCCCCATTGTCGCCGGTCCAGCCCATCATCACAGACTGGTGCTCACCGTTCTTAGCACGCTTGAGGTATTCGCCCCACTCGTAAGTCACGATGTTGGCTTTCACGCCAATTTTTGCCCAGTCAGCCTGGATCATTTCAGCCATACGGCGTGCGTTCGGGTTGTACGGACGCTGTACCGGCATCGCCCACAGGTCGATAGCGAAACCGTCTGCGTGACCGGCTTCTTTCAGCAGCTCTTTGGCTTTCTCAGGATTGTATTCGTAATCCACAACGTCTTTGTTGTAGCCCCACATGGTTGGTGGGATCAGGTTTTTAGCCGGCTGGCCAGCACCCTGATAAACCGCATCGATGATGGCTTTTTTGTTCACAGCCATGGTCAGTGCCTGACGCACTTTCACTTCATCCAGTGGTTTCTTCTCAACGTTGAAGGACAGATAACCTACGTTCAGGCCAGGCTGTTGCATCAGGTTGATGGATTTATCTTTCTTCATTGCCGCGATGTCAGCCGGGTTCGGGTATGGCATCACCTGGCATTCGTTTTTCTGCAGTTTCGCGTAACGCACGGAAGCGTCAGGCGTGATGGAGAAGACTAAACGGTCGATCTGCGGCTTGGTGCCCCAGTAGCCCGGGAAGGCTTTGTAGAGAATGCGTGAATCTTTCTGGTATTGCAGAAGCTGGAACGGACCGGTACCGATCGGATCCAGGTCGACTTTCTCAGGGGTTTTCGCTTTCAGCATGTTGTCAGCGTATTCCGCAGACAGGATAGAAGCGAAGTCCATCGCGAGGTCAGCCAGGAACGGAGACTCCGGGCGGTTCAGCACGAACTGCACGGTGTTGTCGTCCACTTTCACGATCTTGTTGATCAGATCGCCCATACCCATGCCTTCGAAGTATTCGTAGCTGCCGCCGGAAACGCCGTGGTAAGGGTTATTTTTGTCCAGCTGACGTTCGAAGGAATACACGACGTCGTCCGCGTTGAAATCACGGGTCGGTTTGAATTCCTTGTTGTCCTGCCACTTCACGCCTTTGCGCAGATGGAAAGTGTAGGTTTTGCCATCAGCAGACACGTCCCACTTCTCAGCCAGACCCGGCTGGATTTCAGTGGTCCCGATCTTGAATTCAACCAGACGGTTGTAGATAGGCACGGAGCTTGCGTCATACGTGGTGCCAGAGGTGAACAACTGAGGGTTGAAGCCTTCAGGTGAACCTTCAGAGCAATACACTAACGTTTTTGCCTGGACACTGGCCGCAACGGTCAGCGCAATCAGGCCCATACTGAATTTCAGTAGCCCCGACTTACCTAAAGAGATTGTCATCGCTTCTGCTCCATCGATTAATGGTGATGTGGATGTGTGTGTTGTGTATACAGCTCACGTCACCCTTTATTTTTATTTGCGGGTGACTGTGTTTGCTCGTGTGCTGCAATAAGTCCAACCAGAGCATGGTGAACTGCCATTTTTTTCCTTCGATCTGTAAAGCTGTCTTTACAAAATCTTACCGGAAATAATCACTGGTCTTCCTTGGGGCTATCAATTTGGCAACTCCTTTCCTTGACGTCAATATAACCATCAGGCATTTACACAGACTGTGAGTTACAACAAACAAACATAAAAAAACATTTTGTTAACCAAATCAGGATGAATGTTCAGTTTGCGCAGTGAATAACCAGACAATCCCCTTTGTAAAAGAATATTCCTGGGGGTTTCGCCCATTTTAAATCCCTAAAAATTTCTGGCTAAATGATGAATATATGAACGGTTATTTTTGAGATAGGGGTGGAAACCAGCGGAAAATGCTGACAAGTGCAGCAAACGGCGTCGAGTCATCAGCGAAAGCGTTTGCACTGGCACCCGCAAAATACCCCAAAATAGCGCAATTGCACGCTGGTGGTGCAGGTGATTTAGCGTACTGATGTTGTCTGTTTTTCCGGCACAAGCCGGGTTGCGGGCGGACATGGATTGAAACCAATATGTTAAGCAGTTTTTAAACTCTGGCGCATTTATTGCTTGTTATTACGGGCTTATTACCCGCCAGAGGTTTTCTGATGGAACTGAAGTGGTTTGAAGATTTTCTCAGTGTGTCTCAGTGCTATAGCTTTACGCGAGCCGCCAGTGAAAGAAACATCACCCAGTCCGCGCTGAGCCGACGAATTAAGCAACTGGAAGAATGGCTTGGCGTGCCGCTTTTTGACCGAAAAACCTACCCGATACGCCTGACGCCGGAAGGCCAGGACTTCCTGCATACTGCGGCAGATCTGGTGTTTTCCATGACACAACTGCGCAGCGACCTGCGTGAGCGCCATGCGCAGAAGCACGCCATCGTGCATTTTGCCGCGCTCAATACGCTCTCCCTGACCTTTTTCCCCGACTGGATCAACCAGATCGACCCGTCGCATCAGTACGGCTACATTCGTTTGTGCGATCAGCAGCCGTCATTCAGCGGCAATATTTCCCTGCTGCTGGATGGCGAAACGGATTTTCTGCTGACCTACGCCCATGATTCCGTTCCGCTGATGAAACAGCTCGAACGCTTTCCCTATATCGAACTGGGAAAAGAGAATGCGCTGGCCGTCTGTGCACCAGACGATGGCGGCAAGCCCCTGTTCCCGCTGAGCCCCTTTGGCGGCACCCGCGTCCAGCTTCCTTATCTCAGTTACGGCAATCGGTCCTTTTTTGCCCACGCGCTGAGTGCCCTGTTTGCGTCGCGCCCGCTGCCGCTGAAGCCGGTGTATGAAAATCCGATGTGCAGCGGCCTGAAAGCGATGACCATTTCCGGCTGCGGCGTGTCGTGGTTGCCCACCAGCCTGATCTGCGAGGAACTGGCGAACGGCTCGCTTATCCGCGCCGGAGAACGAAGCTGGGATATTCAGGCCAGCATCCGTCTTTACCGGCTGGAAAAATTTCGTACACCACAGGCTGAACGGCTGTGGAATAAAGCCAGCCAGTTGCACCAGACCCGCGCCGTCGCCTGACCGGTTCCGGCGATAAAAATGTTCCCTTTCCACGCTAGGCTCCCGCGTGAGGCTCCCCGCAACCTGTAATTTCTCCTTTCTATTCAGAGAGTCACGCTGACTATTCTGTTTTCGCATATCTCAAAATATCTATGCGGTTTTGGAATGGGTCAGCTGAAAGACTCATTGGATCTTTGCCTTTTCTGCACACATTCTGAACAGGTTCCTCCGACACACTGACCTCATAAAACTGTAGCCACTGGCACAAGGAGTCTCCGTTGAATAACGCATCTGCGCAGAATAAAGAAACCGTCTGGAGCCTGGTCGACGCCAAAAAAGCCCTGTTCACCGCCCTGAGCGATCGCGTCTGGGGCATGCCTGAAATTTGCTATACCGAATACCGTTCCGTTGCCGAACACACGGCGATGCTGAAAGAACAGGGTTTTCGCGTCACTGAAAATGTCGCCGACATTCCGACGGCCGTGATGGGCGAAGCCGGTGAAGGCGGCCCGATCATCGCCATTCTGGGCGAATACGATGCGCTGCCGGGGCTGAGCCAGGTAGCCGGGATTGCCCGCCCTGAACCTTTACCGGGCAACGGTCAGGGGCATGGCTGCGGGCACAATCTGCTGGGTTCTGCCGCCATGCTGGCAGCTACGGCGCTGAAAGACTGGCTGGCACAAACCGGCACGCCGGGGCGCGTGCGCTATTACGGCTGTCCGGCGGAAGAAGGTGGCGCCGCCAAATCCTTTATGGCGCGCGCCGGGGCGTTTGACGGCGTGGACGTCGCCATCACCTGGCACCCGAATGCCTTTACTGAAGTTGCCCGCGCCGAATCGCTGGCCAATACCCGCATGGATTTCGTCTTCCACGGCCGCTCCTCGCACGCCGCCGCCTCGCCGCATCTTGGACGCAGTGCGCTGGACGCCGTTGAACTGATGAACGTCGGCGTTAACTACCTGCGCGAACACGTACCGCAGGATTCCCGCATTCACTATGCGATGCTCGATTCCGGCGGCATCGCGCCGAACGTGGTGCAGGCGCGTGCCGCCGTGCGTTATGCCATCCGTTCACGCGACGTACATGCCATGTTTGAACTCAACGAGCGCGTGAAAAAAGTCGCACAGGGCGCGGCGCTGATGACCGAAACCACCGTCGATATCAGCATCATGAGCGCCGTGGCCAACCTGCTGGGCAACCGCCCGCTGGAAGAAGCCATGCAGCGTAACTTCGAACTGCTCGGTCCGCTGGAATTCGACGCGGCTGACAAAGCCTTTGCCGCTGAAATTCAGGCCACGCTCAGCCCGCAGGATTTGCAAAGCGCCTACCGCCGCATCGGCCTCAAAAAACCGCAGGACGCCTCACCGTTATGTGAATTCATTGTCCCGCTGGAAACCTCCGGCGAACTGATGCTGGGTTCAACGGACGTCGGTGATATCAGCTGGAAAATGCCGACCGTGCAGGCGCATGTCCCGACTTACGCCATCGGGACACCGGGTCACTCGTGGCAGCTCACCGCGCAGGGGAAAATGCCTGCCGCGCATAAAGGGCTGGCTTACGTCGCCAAAATCATGGCCGCCACCGCCATCGACACCCTGACCGACAGCGCACTGATGGCAGCCGCCAAACAGGCGCATCAGGAACTGACCGCTGAAACCCCTTATGTGTGCCCGATCCCGCCGGAAGTCAAACCGCCGGTTCAGCCACGTCCTGAATAAAAGTTTGAAGCACCCTCTCTGATGACAGGGAGTGGGTCTGCTCCTCCCCCTGCGAAGGGGGAGGCCGGGAGGGGGTTTAGCAGGCAACTCCGGTGATGCCATTAATCCCCCACCCCAACCCTCCCCTACGCAGGGGAGGGAGCCGATCGAGTCTTTGCTCCTCCCCCTGCGAAGGGGGAGGCCGGGAGGGGGTTTAGCAGGCAACTCCGGCGACGCCATTAATACCCCACCCCAACCCTCCCCTTCGCAGGGGAGGGAGTTGACCGAATACGCCTTCTCTTTCTGCGAAAGGGGCTGACAGAGATTCACTATTTTACGCTCGTTTTTTTTAATCAAAGGAACCCGATTTATGCTCAACACCAGAACAAAAATCCTCGCCACAATGATTGGTCTCACATGGGGAAGTACGGCTGCACAGGCCGCGACGCCTGCGGATTCGCTGGTGATGGCATGGAATATTGACGCAATCAGCACCTTTGACCCGGCGCAGATTGGCGAAGTGGTCACTAATGAAATCATCAAAAACACCTGCGACACGCTGGTGGATTTCGATCCGAAAGACGAATCCCGCGTTATTCCGCGCCTGGCAAAAAGCTGGGATATCTCGCCTGATCGCAAACAAATCACCTTCCATCTCAATACCGGCATGACGTTCCCGTCCGGCAATAAAGCCACAGCGAAAGACGTCGCCTGGTCGTTGCAGCGCGTGGTGCTGCTCGGTTTCGGCAATTCCGCCACCCTGACTGAATATGGCTTTACCAAAGATAACGTCAAAGAACGCATTACCGCGCCCGACGACGACACGCTGGTGATGAAATTCGACCAGCCGTACCCGACCAATCTGGTCTTACAGGCTATCGCCGCCAATAACGTGTCGACCACGCTGGATCAGGCGCTGGTGGAGAAAAATGCCGTTGGCGACGACATGGGCAACAAATACCTGACCACGCACACCGCCTGCGTCGGTGCCTATCAGCTGATGCGCTGGAATGCCGGTGAAGGCGTGGTGTTGCAGGCGAATAAAGATTACTGGGGCGAGAAACCGAAACTGCAACGCATCCTGATCCGCCACGTTGCGGAAACCGGCACGCAGCGCCTGTTGCTGACACAGGGGGATGTGGATATCGCCCGTGACCTGGCGCCGGACGATTTACGTGATCTGGACAAAGGCGGTCAGGTGAAGGTGGAGAAAGTCCTCAAGCCGCAATTGTTCTTCTGGACCTTTAACAGCGAAGACCCGATTTTCAAAAACCCGAAAGTGCGCCTCGCGATGCGTTATCTGATTGATTATCAGGGGCTGGCTTCCACCGTGATGCCGTATCTCGGTGTGCCGCGCGCCAGTTTCGCCCAGCTCGGCGCCTTTGGTGCGCTGGATAAAGATGCCGGACAGCCGTTCAAACTGGATCTGGCGAAAGCCAAACAGTTGCTGACCGAAGCCGGTTATCCCGACGGTTTCTCCGCCAAACTGATCATCGGCACCCTGCCGCACTCGGCGCCTATCGCCCAGAGCACGCAGGAAAATGCCTCGAAAATCGGCGTAAAACTCTCCATCGAAAGCATGGCCAATGCCCAGTTATTCAGCCGCGTGCGCGGGCGTGAATTCCAGAGCGCCATGATGGCATGGCAGACCTCGGTGCCGGATGCGCACGGTAACGCCTCGCGTCTGGTCTACAACCCGGACAACAGCAAAGAAGCCAAGAAAACCCAGTATCCGAGCTGGCGTGCTTCGTATTTCGATCCGGCGATGAATAAAAAAGTCACCGAAGCGCTGCTCGAACCCGATGAGCAAAAACGTATTGCCCTCTATCACACCTTGCAGGAAGAGCAGATGCAGCAAGGCCCGATGGCGATCATGTTCCAGATGTACAACACCGCCGGGCTGACCAGACAGGTCAAAGACTGGACGTGGAACGGCTTCCGCGTTTATTACGCACTGGCATCCAAATAAGCCTTCCATAAAAAACCAAGGAGCGCCCGATGTCGCACCTCGATCCGACCACAGCAGGCATAGCGCCTGCTGAACCTCTCTGGCTGCGGCTGCGCGAAAGCGCCGCCCGGCTGAGTAAATTGCTGGTTTCCGTGTTCTGCACGTTACTGGGGCTGGCGGCGCTGACCTTTTTTATCGGGCGCTTGCTGCCGATTGACCCGGTGGTATCAGTGCTCGGCGATAACGCCAGTCAGGAAGCCTATCAGAAGATGTATCACCTGCTCGGGCTGGACAAACCGCTGTGGGAACAGTTTCTGATCTACCTGAAAAACGTCGCGATGCTGGATTTCGGTAACGCACTGACCACCGGCAATCCGGTCACCACCGACATTGCCCGCGTGTTTCCGGCCACGCTGGAACTGGCGACGCTGGCGGCACTGATCGCCACCTGTCTGGGCATTCCGGCAGGCGTGTTATCGGCGATGTACCGCAATACCTGGTTTGATCACTGCATCCGCTTTATCGGCCTGCTCGGCCATTCCGCGCCGAATTTCTGGCTGGGTCTGATGGGGCTGGTATTGTTTTACGCCGGACTCGGCTGGATCGGCGGGCCGGGGCGTATCGACTTTATGTATGAATTCGACGTGCAGAAAGTCACCGGATTTTATCTCATCGACACCGCACTGACCGGAAACTGGGAGGCGTTTCGCAACGTTTTCAGCCACCTGATTTTACCGGCATCGATTCTTGGCCTCAGCGGGCTGTCGTACATCAGCCGCATGACCCGCAGCTTTATGATTGAACAACTCGGACAGGAATATGTGATCACCGCCCGGGTGAAAGGGTTGTCATGGGCACGCAGTGTGTGGATCCACGCCTTTCGTAATGTGGCGGTGCAGGTGGTGACGGTCGTCGCGCTGTCTTACGCCTTTTTACTCGAAGGCGCGGTGCTGACCGAAACGGTATTCGCCTGGCCGGGTTTTGGCCGCTATCTCACCAACGCCATGCTGGCGGGCGACATGAACGCCGTGGTGGGTTGCTCGTTACTGATCGGCGTGATTTTTGTGGCGCTGAACCTTATCTGCGACCTGCTTTACCGCATCTTTGATCCGCGAACCCGTCAGGAGCAATCATGACCGACTCCGCTAAACCTCATCTCACAGCGCGCCCGGCGTTTTCCCTGCGGGCATGGCTCGACGCGCCGGTTCCGGCCACACCGTGGCAGGCGCGCGTGCAGCAAAGCCTGAATCAGTGGCGACGCTTTCGCCGTAATACTTCGGCGCTGTTCGGGCTGATCGTCATCCTGTTTATCGTCACAGTGGCGATTTTTGCGCCGTGGCTGGCAACGCACGATATTTATGCCCAAAACCTGCAACTGCGTCTGGCGCCGGTGAGCCGCGAATACTGGCTGGGGACCGACGAACTCGGGCGCGATATTTACAGCCGCCTGATTTATGGCGCGCGTATCACGCTCTACATCACCGGCCTGACGGCGCTGATTGTCGGTCCCCTCGGATTACTGGTCGGCACGCTGGCGGGCACCGTTGGCGGCTGGACGGACACCATTCTGATGCGCATCGTCGATATCTTTCTGGCGTTCCCGAGTCTGATTCTGGCGCTGGGTTTTGTCGCCGCACTCGGCCCGGGTATCGAGAATGCGATTATCGCGATTTCACTTTCTGCCTGGCCGCCGATTGCCCGTCTGGCACGCGCCGAAGCCTTGTCTATCCGCAAAATGGATTACGTCGCCGCCGTGCGTTTGCAGGGTGCGTCGCAGATGCGCATCATCCTGCGCCACATCATTCCGATGTGTCTGCCTTCGGTGGTGGTGCGCCTGACGCTGAATATGGCGGGGATTATCCTGACCGCCTCCGGCCTCGGATTTCTCGGCCTCGGGGCACAGGCACCCAGTCCGGAATGGGGCGCGATGCTCTCTTCCGGCCGCCAGTTCATGATGACTCACTGGACGATTGCCGCCATTCCCGGCCTGTCGATTCTTTTCACCAGCCTGGCGTTCAACCTGTTCGGTGACGGCCTGCGCGACGTACTGGATCTGCGCCATGACTGAAACATTGCTTGATGTGCAAAACCTGAACATTACGTTCAAAGGCCACCGGCAGGAAAACCACGCAGTGCGCGGTATCTCCTTCTCAGTTGGCCGTGAAAAAGTGGCGATTGTCGGCGAATCCGGTTCCGGTAAATCGCTCACCGGCCGTTCACTGCTGAAACTGACGCCGCAGGGTGCCAGCGTCAGCGCCGACCGCATGCAGTTTGGCGATATCGACCTGCTCAGTACCGGCGAGCGCCAGATGCGCAAAATCCGCGGCAAACGGATTTCGATGATTATGCAGGACCCGAAATTCTCGCTGAATCCGCTGATGCGCGTCGGTCATCAGATTAATGAGGCATACCGCATTCACTTTCATGTCAGTGAAAAAGAAGCCCGCGTGAAAGCACTGGCGATGCTGGAAGCGGTGAATATCCGCGATCCGGAACGGGTGTTTGACCTGTATCCGCACGAGATTTCCGGCGGCATGGGGCAGCGCATCATGATCGCCATGATGCTGATCCCTGAACCCGATTTGATTATCGCCGACGAACCCACGTCGGCGCTGGACGTCACGGTGCGTCAGCAGGTGCTGAGCGTACTGGACGCGTTGCTGGCACGGCGCAAAACCGGCCTGCTGTTTATTACCCACGATCTCGGGCTGGTGTCGAGTTTCTGCGACCGCGCACTGGTGATGTACGCCGGACGTATTCTCGAAGAAATTTCGGCAGATCAGCTGCATAACGCCAGACATCCTTACACCCGCGCCCTGCTCGCCAGTCAGCCGGATTTACAGCATCCGGTGGACATGCTCGCTATTCCGGCACGCGACCCGGCGTGGCTGACCGGCCCGGTATATCGCTACGGAGAAGCCTGCTGATGACCACTTTCATGAATCCCACGCCGCCGCTGACCGCCGACCGGATGCTCGAAACCGTCGATCTGAGCATCGCTTTCGGCAAAGGCACTCACAGCAAAACCGTGGTCGATAGCGTCACAATGCACATCGCCAGAGGCGAAAGTTACGGGCTG
This sequence comes from Rahnella sp. CG8, assembly GCF_023701875.1. NCBI lineage: Bacteria > Pseudomonadati > Pseudomonadota > Gammaproteobacteria > Enterobacterales > Yersiniaceae > Rahnella > Rahnella sp. CG8. The sequence goes on along the minus strand of NZ_JABAED010000010.1, from coordinate 137,601 downwards.
ATTGGCGAGTCAGGCTGCGGAAAATCGACCATTCTGCGCACGCTGACCGGCCAGAACACCCGTTACAGCGGCGCGATTTTGTATCAGAACCGCGAACAACATCCGGTGCGCAATAAAGACTATTACCGGCAGGTACAAATGGTGTTTCAGGATCCGTATGCCTCGCTGCATCCGCGCAAAATGGTCTACCACACGCTGCTGGAACCGCTGGTGATCCACGGCATGGACCGGCGGGAGGCACGCATCAGCGACGTGCTGAATGCGCTTGGCCTGAGCGATGCCTTTCGTTACCGCTATCCGCATCAGCTTTCGGGCGGTCAGCGCCAGCGTGTGGCACTGGCACGGGCGCTGATCATTGAACCGCAGGTGCTGCTGCTTGATGAACCTACATCCGCACTGGATGTGTCAGTGCAGGCGGAAATCCTCAATCTGCTGAAAAAACTGCGCCGCGAACGCAATCTGACCTATCTGATGGTGACGCACGATCTGGCGGTGGTCGCGCACCTGTGCGACCGCGTCGCCATCATGCATCAGGGAAAACTGCTGGAAGAACTGACCGCCGCCGAAATCCGCAGCGGCGCGGCCCGCGAGCCTTATACCCAACAATTTCTTGCTGCCAGCCGCCACTGAAGCCGTTGAAGGAAACATCATGAATGTGATTGAAGCCATTGCCCGCTGGTGTTGCAGCCAGCCTGATTTCAGCACCACCGCGCGCCGCAAAGCCCGGGAAGCGATCACCGATACGCTGGCCTGCCTGTACGCCGGACAGGATGATTTCTCCAGTCGTGCCGTGCGTGCCGCCAGCGAAAGCTATTTTACCCCGCAAGCCCGTTGCCGTTTAGCCGGTGGCGGACGCGCACCTGCGGCCATCGCCGCGATGGTCAACGGCACGGCCGCGCACGCCATCGATTATGACGATAATTTTGCGCCGGGCATGAGCCATGCGTCTGCGGTGCTGGTACCTGCATTACTGGCAGTCGCTGATGATATCCATGCCAGTGGCGAACAACTGGTGAAAGCCTATCTGATCGGTTTGCAGGCGCAGGCGTTTGTCGGTTCCGGCGTCGCGCCTTCGCATTACACTGCGGGCTGGCACGGCACCTCGACCGTCGGCTGCATCGGCAGTGCGGCAGGTGTCGCCTGGCTGATGGGATTAGATCAGGCAGGTATCGCCAGAGCGTTAAGCAATGCCGTCAGTTTTGCCTCCGGCACCAAAGGTCAGTTCGGCACGCCGATCAAACCGCTGCACGCAGGATGGGCTGCCCGTAATGCAGTTGACGCGGCGAATTTTGCCCGGCAACACATGCAGGGACGCATTGATATTCTGGACGCGCCGCAGGGCTTTCTGGAAATGTTTGGCGGCCTGACGCCGCCGGGCTGGAATATTCCGGCCATTTTGGGCACCCATTTTCACGTCATAGAAACCACCGGCGTGATGCCCAAACGTCACCCGTGCTGCGGCTCGACGCACATGATTATCGACGCCCTGGACGACCTGCGTGCGCAGCATGATTTCAGTGATGATGACGTGCTGACCGTTGATACGCTGGTCGGCATCGCCAATCTGCGCAATCTGGCGTATCCGCTGCCGGTCAATGAAATGCAGGCGCGCTTTTCGATGCAATACTGCGTCGATACCTGGCTGCGCAACGGCTCGCTGAGCGTCGCTGATTTCACGCCAGCGCGGGTCGCAGAACTCACTGAACCGGCACGTCTGGCGCGCATATCCCTGCGCTGCTATACGCCGGAACAGGAAGCAGAAACACCGCCGGGCGATCGCCTGACACATGAAGTAACGCTTACCCTGCGCGATGGCCGCACGTTACAGGCAGCCCGCAAACTGGCGAAAGGCAGCAACAGCGAACCGTTCAGTGACGCCGACAGACTGCGAAAATTCACTGATTGTTGCACCACGATGAGCAACGCCAGCGACCTTTTTCGTCAGCTCAACCGGCTTGAGGAGCAGGAGGATTTAGGTTTTTTAGCCCCGTTGTTGGGTGAATCTTTGCGGGACGGTGCGCAGGGTTGATTGCAGGAAAACGGCGTGCCGGACATTTTTACGTGATGCCTCGCAGGGATGAAAATCCGGCGAAAATGCCCCTTTCTTACGTGTGAGGCAACGCCTATTCTCGCGGCTCAGGGAACTCAAGAAAGGCGATCTCAGTTACCTGAGGGTGCATAAATTTCCGCTGGAAAAGCAGCAGGCTTTGCTGGGTTATTGCTGGCGTGAAGAAAAAATTGAACTGTATCTTCTGAGCCTGGATTCGCATGAGAATTTCTATCAGGATCATAAAAATCACCGCAAAGGCGATTTGAAGATGATGAAGTAAAAAGCAATGCATTTGCATTGGCAATGCAAATGCATTACGCTGACAAAATTGCTCAAATAAGCATCATTATGGAGTCTCATTATGTCAGCCTCGGCACTATGGGGAATAAAATTCGAAGCCGAATCCAAAGTCACCCGCCGCTTCCAGACCACCATTCCGGCCACTATCCGTAAGGCATTAAATCTCACCGAAAATGATCGGATCCAGTACAAGATTTTGCCAGACGGGCAGGTGGTTATTTCGAGGCAACTCGAAGAAGCGGAAGACCCTGTTATCAGTGCTTTTCTCGGTTTTGTGGCAAAAGATATGCTCAATAACCCGGAAAATATGCAGCCGGTAACATTATCCCTGCATGAAAAAATCAATGTACTGACCGCCGGGATGGCTATCGATCTTGAGAGCCCGCTTTCTGACGATGACGAGTAAAGGATTATGCACAATCAGGCCATGGAGATTAACGGATGGACCCTTCTCGCTCATCCTCTGATCCTGCAACAAATACAGGCACTCACTGATCAGGTTGTTTTACTGCGCCGCAAAGATCCGGCGGGCTATAAAAGTAAGAACGCCACCAAACGGCTGGCTGCGATCAATAAGCTGATGTTTGACGTTATCCCGCAGGATCCGGCGCGTGTTGAATTCCGTCAGGGCGATACGTTAGGCGGGGAATTCTCACACTGGTTCAGGGCAAAATTCTTCCAGCAGTACCGTTTGTTTTTCCGCTACAACCTGAAAAGCCGGATCATTATTTACGCCTGGGTGAATGATGATAAAGAATTACGCGCCTACGAAAGCAAAACAGACGCATACCGGATGTTTCGCAAGATGTTGAAAAGCGGTGAACCGCCAGACAACTGGCAGGCACTTTGCGAGGCGTCAGGGAAGGTAGCGGCGGAAGAATTACCTTAGTCTCCCTCATACACGCCACAAAGCAAAAAGCCCGCAACCAGAAGGCCGCGGGCTTTTTACAGACGAAAAAAAACCTGCTTTAAAAAGCAGGTTTTTCAAATATGGTCGGCGAGAGAGGATTCGAACCTCCGACCCACTGGTCCCAAACCAGTTGCGCTACCAAGCTGCGCTACTCGCCGAATGGGGCGCATCTTACTGCGACCCCCTCAGAGCGTCAACGGCTTTTTATAACATCCGAACTGACTGCCCATAAATTATCCGATACGCCGCCAAAATAACCTACAGCTTCTGTTCTGTCTGCGGTTTTGCACACCAGTTATTCGCCGGATTAATACCACCGTCCGGCGACGTATAACCCAGACAGCCTAAAATCGAATCGAATAACTCAACGTGACGTTTCTTCGCACCGACCCGCTGCTGCGCCTGCAACTGCTCAAACGCCAGCTTGTGGTCCGGTTGTTCGAGGAAACTGTCAGAAGCCCACACCATCATCGGCACACGGAACTGCTCCGGTGGTGCCATCTCGCGCGGCGTACCGTGCAGATGCGAGTTCTCATCGATAGATTCGCCGTGATCGGAAGCGTAAAACACCAGCGCTTTCTTATCACGCAGTTGATCAATTACGCTGTCAATAAAGGTATCGGTGTACAACACGCTGTTATCGAAGGCATTAATCAGTTCCGCTTTGGTGCAGGTGTTGCTCTTACATTCCGGGGTATAGCGGGCGTAACTGCGCGGATAACGCTGGGAATACAGATAGTGCGAGCCTTTGGTATGCAGGATCACCAGATGCTTGCCTTTCGGATGTGTTTTCAGTGATTGCTCTAACTCATTGACCAGCAACATGTCATCGACCGGCTTGCCATCGTTGCGTTTTTCCGAGGCGATAATTTCACGGAAGGAGAAATTATTGGTGTCAGCATTATTGTAGAACCACAGCTCGCTTTGCATCGCGAACAGCTCTGAAGTGAAGCCCAGTGATTTCATCACCGCAAAAATATTCTGTTCTTTCAGCGTACGCTGCGGATTATCCGCCGTACCGCCTTCACGCACGAACATACAACGCAGTGACAACTTGGTGGCCGTATCGCAGGATGTCCCGCGAAACGCCACCAGGTTCTTCTCTTTGGACAGGCGCGGTGTGGTATCCCGCTCGTAGCCCAAAATCCCCATATGATCCCAGCGGGTGGTTTCACCGATGATAAACACCACGTAGGTATCGTCGATGTCAGCAGGTGCAACGTAAGTGAAGTTCTTCGCCGGATCAAAGTAATTACCGGCATCCTGACTTTCATCCACCTGCGTATAGGCATACAAACCCAGTGCAGCCAGCCAGTTAGACGGCAGATAGGAGTGCGCGACAACACCGCCGTAGCTTGGCAAATCGACGTTAGTTTTCTTCTCATTCACACTCTGCGCGTGATCCAGGGAACGCAGCGGCAACCACACCAGCAATGCCGCCGCCAGCAGCACCGCTAAAGGCAGCACACGCTGCCCCGGCGTTTTCATTTGTTCGATCAATGTCAGACGCAGATTATTTTTCCAGATGAGGAACAGCGGTACCGCGCTGACCAGCGCCATCCAGATAAACAGATGATAACCAATGATCTCTTTGCTCAGATCGATATCGGTGGTCATCACCGACACCACGATGCCGTAGCCGATCACCACGTTGAACATCACCATGTAATAACTGGCGGCAACGGAAATCAGCACCAGCAAACTGGCGATAATGCGGAAGAACAGCCGCCCGCCCAGCGAGAGCAAGCGCAGAACAAAGAAGGTAAATAAGACGATGGCACAGACTTCGGTGACGGCCTGAACCAGTTCAGCCGACGTGAAATGATTGACCAATGCAGCAAAGCGGCGCTGGAACACAGAGACATTCAGAAAAATGCCAATGTAAATCGCTAACAATAAAGAGATATTTTGCTGCGATAGAGTCTTCACTCTATTCATGAAAAGTGACTTTCCTAACGTATTTTGAAAGATTTGGAATCATTGTGACATGTTTATGGCGGACTGGTTCACAGATTATGCTGAGAATGCGGTTTTATGCAGCTTTCTGGATTATTCCGCATGCGCAGCGACGTCGTATTTTCTTTCCGAATATTTTCTGTTGGTCTGTGGATACGCGCTGGTAATGCAAAAAGGAGGCCGAAGCCTCCTGAGATTTTTTGCTTTTATACATCACAACATTCCCCTGGTGAAGGCGTTGTGTATCAGAACATTATTTAACGTTCAGCGTGACGTCGATATTGCCACGGGTCGCGTTGGAGTACGGGCAAACCTGATGCGCTTTTGCCACCAGCGCTTCGGCTTCGCTGCGTTCAAAGCCCGGCAGGGTAATATCCAGCTGTACTTCGATGCCATAGCCGCCCGGGATAGCACCAATGCCTACCGCACCTTCGATTTTAGCGTCAGCAGGGATCTTAATTTTTTCCTGCGCGGCCACGGCTTTCAGTGCGCCGAGGAAACACGCGGAATAACCGGCGGCAAACAGTTGCTCAGGGTTGGTACCGCCACCCATACCGCCCATCTCTTTTGGTACGCCCAGTTTGACGTCAAGAACGCCGTCATCGGAAGTCGCACGGCCATCACGGCCACCGGTAGCGGATGCATGAGCACGATACACAACTTTTTCAATAGACATATTTCGTTCCTTATCTGTGATAAATACTTATTAGTTTCAAACGATTTAATCGCACACTACTTAATTAACTTTACCTGACGACCCGCAGAAGCACCTTCGGACTCGTCTGGTTAACACTCTTAAGACAATCAGCGCTACGCTTTATCCTGAAGTTTAGCCCGTAATACTTCGAGCTGCTGTTTCAGCGCCACGAGTTCGCCGATATCACATTCCGTCGCACACACAATGGCTTCGGGAATGTCCTGTGCTTTTTCACGTAGTGCCTTACCCGCATCAGTCAGGGAAATAATCACCTGGCGTTCATCTGCTTTGGCGCGCTGACGCACCAGTAAACCTGCCGCTTCAAGACGCTTTAACAGCGGCGTTAAGGTCGCCGAATCCAGAAACAGTTTTTCGCCGATTTCAGACACCGTGACTTCATCACGTTGCCACAGCACCAGCATCACCAGATATTGCGGATAAGTGAGCCCGAGTTCCCCGAGTAACTTACGGTAAACTTTATGCAGTGCCAGATTCGCAGAGTAAAGCGCGAAACACATCTGTTGATCCAGATGCAGCATGCGGTGTTGTGTTGGGTCGCTGTCTGTTTTCATGTTCATGCCGCCAATATATATAGTGCACGATATTATCGCAAGCTATTTCCGTGAATTTAATCAGCAGAAATCAGAAACCTTCAATTCGCTGCAACATATACGGATAAAACGGATTGGATGAAACCCGCATCAGTTGATCCATGCTCACCACCAGCGCGCCATTTTCTCCACGGGCAGCCAGTGTTCCCAGCCGGATGCCAAACTGCGCCGGACCTTGCGGATTGCGCCCGTACAGCGAATCGTCCGTCGGAAAAGGCAGCGAAACATGCGACAGCGAATAGAATTCCGACGGATAATTCAGGCCGAGTGGCGTAACTGACGTGCTATTTTGCCCCGCCGCAGTGGTTTTCGCGACAGCGGCGGCATCGTCCGGCGAGGCATTGGTGATAACCGTCGTCTGATAAGCGCGCGGGGGCGCAGGCAACAGGCGCTCTGCTGCTGTTTCAGAGGAAGGACGCAGCAGCGGGCCGACATAGGCACTGCGGTTGATATCAAACAGAACCAGCTGGCTGCCATTGGCGGGAAGCTGGTTAAACAACGCCGTCACCACGGCGCGGGAACTGACGGTGGAGTCAACAACCGACTGAAACGCCAGCAACGGTGGCAACTGCGCCAGCTTGCCGGATTGCGCATCCTTGCTGATCTGCTGCTGCAAAACATGGGTGAGCAGATAGGACTGACGGGCGGCTTTCACCGGAAAAGAATTGTATTTAAACGGATTAAATTCCGGCATCAGGTTCAGCCAGGCGGTTTTGGCAAAGGCCGGGAAAATTGCCGGCCAGCCCGCATATCCGGCAAAGCGCGCAAAACTGGTCACGCCAATCATCGGGGAAATCAGCACCACACGCGAAGGTTTCGCCAGCGCAGGGTCATCAAGGGAATCCAGCGTGTATTTCATCGCCAGCGCCCCGCCGTTGGAGAAACCCACCAGTTGCAGCGGTACATCTGTCCCGGCTGCGCGACGCGCTTCACGTACCGCCAGCCGCGTTGCCGCCAGCCACTGTTCCCAGTCCACCCGCGTCAGGCCGCCGGGCACGGTGCCGTGACCGGGCAGGCGGATACCGACAACCACAAATCCGCGGCGACGATAATCCTGCGCAATATGCCGCAGGCTGTAAGGGGAATCGGTCAGACCGTGTAACAGCACCACTGCACCGGCTGGCTTACCGTCGGGCATCAGCTCATAAGAGCGGTTCCAGTCCTGTGCAAAATGCTCGGGATAAATCGGGCTGCGATCGTAATAGCGGTTAAGCGGAATACGATCTTCTCTGTCGAGTTTGTCCGTCACCTGCTGCTTCACTTCAACAAACGCCTGCTGCTCCGCGCGCAGATACGCCGGCCAGTCGCTTTTATCCAGTTGCTCCGTACTCAGTTCGTCCGGCACCAGTTTGTGCCACGGTTCAAGCGGCGGCCCTTGTAAGGCGTCATAAGTACGCACAGCCAAAAGCGTGATAATCACCAGAACCAGCGCCAGTAACAGCTTTTTCAGGCGTTCAGAGAGATGACGAAGTTGCATTAAATAGGGGTTTCCTCTGGCCAATGCTGAGCGCTATGCACCAGCCTGATGATTTGAATTTCGGTGTCAGTCACGCGATATACCATCCTGAAATGCTTACGGATAATACATTCTCTGGTTCCGGTAACGCGTCCTGCTGCATACATGTCGGGACTTAGTAAAATGCGCTCTGCTGCGGCATCAAAATCATCATCCAGCTCAATAGCAGCATGAGGATTCTCACCCGCGACATAACTGAATATATGCTCGCGATCATCCTGCGCGTGTGGTTTCCATACCAGCATTTTGGTCATTCGTTACTTTTCCTGTTCCTTAAGTAACGCGGCTTTCCGGGCTGCAAACTCAGCCTTCACTTGTTCGTGAGGAATGACGGGGCGCGGATCATCCAGTGATTCCTGAACCCGTTTCCTGAACCACAGATCATAGGTGGCTTCATCCATCGCGGCAGCTTCATGCGCCCTTTTTAGCGCTGCCGACCGGTCGGGGCGAGTTCCTTTACCGCTCCCTACAGGATCATAGTCGGTAATATCCACTTCGAACTGGTTTATGCCCATGTCTTTTAAATAAGCCGCCAGCGTGTCGAAGCGCTTGAAAACCCGCACTTTACCGCTACGTTGTGCGATAAGGGTCCGCTGATGTTCGCCGTATCTGATCATTATTATCCACCCTCCCTGTTGTGCGACCACGCTGAGCTGGCTGACCGCGCCAGCTTCTGCCAGACAAATTAATGTTGAATGGTCGATAGTTTCTTTAGACATATCCCTGCCAGCCTTTCTGCAAATAATAATAAATCATCGGTTCATACAACTATATACCGATACCTCTACTGAGCCAGATTTATCTTTTTGATGCGAGCCATCGCGCAAATTTTCGCCCCATTTTTGTTCAGTTGCATTCCGTCCGTGGTGCAACAAATATACAGACCGGTCATACAACGAAACATAAACCCAGCAAAATCAATAGATAATGATTTGGCACAGGCTTTGCTTAGATGAATTCAATCTTGTATACCAGATGGGATTCACAATATGGCTTCAGCTTCAGAAACAGTCGCATCACCTTTTCGCGGTTTTACCCTGCGGGAATGGCAGCAGCATTACCGCAGTGCGCCCGACAGCCTGCGCACTACGCTTTCCCTGGTGTTGGGGAGCCTGAGTGACACAGACAATGCCTGGATTTATCTCGCCACGGCAGAACAGCTTGAAGCACAAATCACCCGTCTTGAAACCCTGCGCGATCAGGCTGAAGGCTCCCTGAGCGCCCTGCCGCTGTTTGGCGTGCCGTTCGCCGTCAAAGACAATATGGATATCGCTGGCTGGCCGACCACGGCGGCCTGCCCTGCGTTTGCTTATACCGCAGAAGCGGATGCCACCGTCATCGCCAATCTGAAAGCCAAAGGCGCGGTGGTGATCGGTAAAACTAATCTCGATCAGTTCGCCACCGGACTGGTCGGCACCCGCTCGCCGTACGGCGCGGTGCGCAATACGTTCAATCCTGATTACGTCAGTGGCGGCTCAAGCTCGGGTTCGGCTTCCGTTCTGGCCCGCGGTCTGGTGGCGTTTTCGCTGGGCACCGACACCGCCGGTTCCGGTCGCGTTCCGGCGGGCTTTAACAATGTTGTCGGGCTGAAACCGACCAAAGGCTGGCTGTCGAATACCGGTGTGGTTCCGGCCTGTCGCCTCAACGATGCCGTCTCGATTTTCGCCCTGACCGTCGCCGATGCCCAAACCGTGGCCCATGCCGCAGGCGGATATGACGCCGCCGATGCCTATTCGCGTAAAAATCCGCATACCGCGCCGGTGGCTTTTTCCGCACAGCCGCGCATCGCCATGCCTGACCGTCTGGAATTTTTTGGGGACGATCTGGCACAGGCCGCTTTCAGTGAGGCGCTGGATCGCCTGCGCCACCATGGCGTCACGCTGGAAACGATTGATTTCACGCCGTTCCGCGAACTGGCTGAGCAGTTGTATTACGGCGCGTGGGTGGCAGAACGCACCGTGGCGGTCGGCGAAATTTTTGAAGAAAGCCCGGAAGCAATGGATCCGGTCGTACGCGGGATTGTCGCCAATGGCCTGAACTACACCGCCTGCGATGCCTGGCGCGCCGAATATTTACGGGCGGAGCTGGCGCGCAAAATTAATCTGGCACTGGAAGGGTTTGACGCGCTGGTGGTGCCGACGTCGCCGACCATCCGCACCCAGGAAGAGCTGGTTCGGGAACCGGTGCTCTACAACTCACAGTTCGGTATTTACACCAACTTCACTAATCTGGCGGATTTGTCGGCGCTGGCGCTGCCTTGCAGCCTGCGCGCCGACGGCCTGCCCGCCGGGATCACGCTGATCGCTCCGGCCTGGCATGACGACGCACTGGCCAGTTTTGGGCGTCAGTGGCAGCGCAGCCTGAGCCTGCCGCTTGGCGCGACCGGGCTTACGATGAAACCTGAAGAATTCATGACATCCGCGCCGGTCAGTGCCGCCAGCGTGCGCGTTGCCGTGGTCGGCGCTCATCTGACCGGCATGCCGCTGAATTTCCAGCTCACCAGCCGCCACGCGGTACGCGTCGAACAAACCACCACTGCTGCCACCTACAAACTCTTCGCCCTCGCCAACACTAAACCGCCGAAGCCGGGGCTGGTGCGGGCTGAGAGCGGCAGCGCAATTATCGTCGAATTGTGGGATATCCCGCTGGCGCGCTTCGGGGAATTCGTCGCTGAAATCCCGGCACCGCTGGGGATCGGTTCTCTCGAACTGGCCGATGGCCGCATCGTGAAAGGCTTTATCTGCGAGCCATGGGCGACTGGCGGAGCCACGGATATCACCGCGTTTGGCGGCTGGAGAAGTTACATCCAGAGTCTGAATTCATCACCGGTAAAAAGCTGAGGAACGCACATGTTTACCACCGTTTTAATTGCTAACCGTGGCGAAATCGCCTGCCGTGCGATCCGCACGCTGAAACGTCTGGGCGTCACCAGCGTCGCGGTATATTCCGACGCTGACCGCAATGCCCCGCACGTCACACAGGCGGATATCGCCATCGCGCTGGGCGGCGAAAAGGCCAGCGAAAGCTACCTGATGATCGACAAAATTCTGGCCGCCGCAAAAGAAACCGGCGCGCAGGCAATTTATCCGGGGTACGGCTTTTTATCCGAAAGCGCAGAGTTCGCCGATGCCTGCGAAGCAGCGGGCATTGCGTTTATCGGCCCGACCGCCGGACAAATCCGCGAGTTTGGCCTCAAGCACCGCGCCCGCGAATTAGCCGGTGCCGCGAATGTGCCGATGACGCCGGGCACCGGTTTGCTCGACAGCATTGATGACGCGGTGAAAGCTGCCGCCGAAATTGGTTATCCCATCATGCTGAAAAGCACCGCAGGCGGCGGAGGCATTGGCCTGACGCGCTGTGATAACGACGAGGCATTGCGTGCCGCATGGGACAGCGTGAAACGTCTCGGCGAGCAGTTTTTCCGTGATGCCGGTGTGTTTCTGGAACGCTTTGTCGATCGCGCCCGCCACGTTGAAGTGCAGATTTTCGGCGACGGTAAAGGCCGCGTGGTGGCCCTCGGCGAGCGTGACTGTTCGTTGCAACGCCGCAATCAGAAGGTGGTGGAAGAAACCCCTGCGCCGGATCTGCCGCAGGCCAGCCGCGAAGCATTGCATCGCGCCGCCGTGCAGCTCGGCAAATCGGTGAACTACCGCAGCGCCGGTACGGTTGAATTTATCTATGACGCCGCGCGCGACGAATTTTATTTTCTCGAAGTAAACACCCGTTTGCAGGTTGAGCATCCGGTCACCGAAATGGTCACCGGTCTGGACTTGATCGAATGCATGCTGAACGTCGCCGCCGGTGAATCGACGGACTGGCCAGCAATGGAAAAAGCCCCGCAGGGCGCATCGATGGAAGTGCGTATTTACGCAGAAGATCCGCTGAAGAATTTCCAGCCAAGCCCCGGCGTGCTGACCGAAGTGTTTTTCCCCGAAGACGTCCGCGTCGATGGCTGGGTGTCTACCGGCAGTGAAGTGTCGGCGTTTTACGACCCGATGATCGCCAAGCTGATTGTGCATGGCACCGACCGGCAGGACGCACTGGCGAAAATGTCCGTCGCGCTGGCCGCCACCCGCCTGCACGGTATCGCTACCAACATTGATTATCTGCGTCAGGTCGTCGCCACGCCGGTGTTCCGCGACGCCAAAATGTGGACGCGCATGCTCGACAGTTTTGACTACTCGCCCAACGCCATCGAAGTGATCGCGCCCGGCACTTACAGCAGTGTGCAGGATTATCCGGGACGCCTCGGTTACTGGGATATCGGCGTGCCGCCGTCCGGCCCGATGGACGATTTTGCCTTCCGTCTCGCCAACCGCATTGTCGGCAATCATCCGGATGCCGCCGGTCTGGAATTCACGTTGCAGGGACCCACACTGCGTTTCCATTGCGACGCCGTTATCGCACTGACCGGCGCACGCTGCCCGGCAACGCTTGATGACGAAGCTGTTTCTTACTGGCAGCCGGTGGATGTGAAAGCCGGTCAGACACTGACACTTGGCCGCGCCACACAGGGTTGCCGCACCTATCTCGCCGTGCGTAACGGTTTCGACGTGCCGGTGTATCTCGGCAGCCGGTCGACCTTTGCACTCGGGCAGTTTGGCGGGCACGCCGGTCGCACGTTACGCGTCGCCGATATGCTGACTGTTTCACAGCCGGAACTCGCGGCCTGCACCACGCCCGCGCCGGTCGGTTTACCGCAGGCAGCCGAAAATATCGTGCCGCCTTACGGCGACATCTGGAATATCGGCGTGCTTTACGGGCCGCACGGTGCGCCGGATTTCTTCACCAAAGACGCCATCGATACGTTCTTCGCCGCAGAATGGCAGGTGCACTACAACTCCAACCGTCTCGGCGTGCGGCTGGTCGGTCCGAAACCACAATGGGCGCGGCAGGACGGCGGCGAAGCCGGTCTGCATCCGTCGAATGTGCATGACTGCGAATACGCCATCGGCGCGATTAATTTCACCGGCGATTTCCCGGTGATTCTGACCCGCGACGGGCCAAGCCTCGGCGGTTTCGTCTGCCCGGTAACCATCGCCAAAGCCGAACTGTGGAAAGTCGGACAGGTGAAACCGGGCGATAAAATCCGTTTCCATCCGATCAGTTTTGAACAGGCGCAGGCGCTGGAACGGGCACAACAAGGCACGCTCGATTCGCTGATGCCAGTCAACGCGATGGCGCTGCCGGTGCCATCCCTGCTGCCGGACACCACTGCATCCGCCACCATTCTTGCGGCATTACCGGCCACGGCAGAACGCCCTTCGGTGGAATACCGTCAGGCGGGCGACGGCTACGTGCTGATTGAGTACGGCGATAACGTGCTGGATCTGGCGGTACGCATGCGCATTTATCTGCTGATGAATGCCATCAAAGCCGCCGGTCAGCAGGGCATTGAGGAATTGTCGCCGGGCGTGCGTTCGCTGCAAATCCGCTACGACAGCCGCGTGCTGCATCAGACGGCGCTGCTTCAGCATTTACTGACGCTGGAAAACAGCCTGGCCGATGTCAGCCAGCTCAAAATCCCGACCCGTATCGTGCACATGCCGATGGCGTTTGAAGATTCCGCCACGCTCGGCGCGGTCGAACGCTATCAGCAAACCGTGCGCGCAGAAGCACCGTGGCTGCCCAATAACGTCGATTTCATCCAGCGCACCAACGGGCTGGCGAGCCGTGAAGATGTGAAAAACATCATTTTTGACGCCAGCTATCTGATCCTCGGGCTGGGGGATGTGTATCTCGGCGCACCGTGCGCGGTGCCGGTCGATCCGCGCCATCGCCTGCTGAGCTCCAAATACAACCCGGCGCGCACGTTTACCGCCGAAGGCACGGTCGGTATCGGCGGCATGTACATGTGCATTTATGGCATGGATTCGCCGGGCGGCTATCAGCTGGTCGGGCGCACGCTGCCGATCTGGAACAAGTTCCTGAAAAACGAGCAGTTCAAAAACGGCGAGCCGGGGCTGCTGCAGTTCTTCGATCAGGTGCGGTTCTATGAAGTCACCGAAGCCGAGCTGGACATTCAGCGCGAAGCCTTCCGCGAAGGACGGGCGCAAATCCGCATCGAAGAGACGGAATTTGATTTTGCGCACTATACGCAATTTCTCGCCGACAACGCCGCCGACATTGCTGATTTCCGCACCCGGCAAACCGACGCTTTTACCCGCGAAGTGGCGCACTGGCATGAGGCTGAAAGCGCCGCGGTGGAAGCAGCAGCCAATGCCGTGCAGTTAGTGGAAGACGACGCGGATCAGGGCGGCCATTTAGTCAGCGCTGACCTTAACGGCAACGTCTGGAAAATCCTGGTACAGCCGGGCCAGCAGGTCGAAGAAGGCCAGCCGCTGATCGTCGTCGAAGCCATGAAAATGGAACTGTCGGTGAACGCGCCGTGCGCCGGTACCGTCCTGAAAATCAGTTGCCAGCAAGGCCGTCCGGTCGGGCCAGGTGATGCGTTGTTGTGGCTGGACACAGCCGTTTAAAACTATCGGGAACAACAGGGAATATTTCATGCAACTCACGGGACCTAAATCTTCACGCAGTAAAAGCCGCCCGGAAGGGCTGGCGGAACGCATTTATCAGCAGCTGAAAGACGACATTTTCAGCTTCCGCCTGCTGCCCGGTGACCGGTTCAGCGAAAACGACATCGCTGACCGCATGGAAGTCAGCCGCACACCGGTACGTCAGGCGCTGTTCTGGCTGGAACATGAAGGCTATGTCGAAGTGTTTTTCCGCAGTGGCTGGCAGGTTCGCCCGTTCGATTTCGACTTTTTCGAACAGTTGTACGATCTGCGTATCGTGCTGGAACTGGAAGCAGTGAAACGTCTGTGTGCGTTGCCGCCAGCCGCTCAGCCCTTACAACTGGCTGAACTGAAAGCGTTCTGGATCGATCAGCCGCAACTGCAAGATGGTCAGGTGGTCTCGCGTTATGACGAGGAGTTTCACATGACGCTGGTGGCCGCGGCGGGTAATGCCGAAATGGCGCGAATCCACCGCGAGCTGACGGAGAAAATCCGCATCATCCGGCGGCTGGATTTCACCAAAGGTGAGCGGGTTAACGCCACCTATAAAGAACACGCGAGCATTTTGCTCGCCATCATCCAACAACAAACCGAGGAGGCACAGCGCCAGTTACACGATCATATTGCCGTCAGTAAGGCCGAGGTACGCAAAATTACTCTGCACATGTTGCACCGGGCCAGGGCGGAGAGTGACGAGGGCAACCCGTCATGACTTTTTTAAATGTTTTTTCGACTTTCTACATACCAGCGTTCTCTTAACTTTTCTTCAGAGGGTACATCTATGCAACGTCGACGTTTTATTAAAGCCTTTGCTCTTTCCGCTACCGTAGTCAGCATGGGCTTAGCCTGGAGCGCGCAGGCAGCCGAGACCATCAAAGTCGGTATTATGCATTCGCTTTCCGGCACCATGGCCATTTCAGAAACTCCGCTGAAAGACATCGCGCTGATGACCATTGACGACATCAACGCCAAAGGTGGCGTGCTCGGCAAAAAGCTCGAGCCGGTGGTGGTCGATCCAGCCTCCAACTGGCCGCTGTTCGCTGAGAAAGCCCGCCAGTTGCTGACGCAGGATAAAGTCGCGGTGGTGTTTGGTTGCTGGACGTCGGTGTCGCGTAAATCTGTGCTGCCGGTGTTTGAAGAACTGAACGGCCTGCTGTTCTATCCGGTGCAGTACGAAGGCGAAGAAATGTCGCCAAACGTGTTCTACACCGGTGCCGCGCCTAACCAACAGGCGATCCCGGCGGTGGAATACCTGATGAGTGAAGACGGCGGTGCGGCCAAACGCTTCTTCCTGCTCGGCACCGATTATGTCTATCCGCGTACCACCAACAAAATTCTGCGCGCCTTCCTGCATTCCAAAGGCGTGAAAGACAGCGACATCGAAGAAGTCTATACGCCGTTCGGTTACAGCGATTATCAGACCATCGTTTCCAACATTAAGAAATTCTCCGCTGGCGGCAAAACTGCGGTGATCTCCACCATCAACGGCGATTCCAACGTGCCGTTCTACAAAGAGCTGGCGAATCAGGGCGTGAAAGCGACGGATGTGCCGGTGGTGGCGTTCTCGGTCGGTGAAGAAGAACTGCGCGGTATCGACACCAAACCGCTGGTCGGTGACCTTGCGGCGTGGAACTACTTCCAGTCGGTTGATAACCCGACCAACAAGAAATTCGTGGCTGAATGGAAGGCTTACGCGAAGGCGCACAAACTGCCAAACGCCGATAACGCGGTGACCAACGACCCGATGGAGGCGACCTATGTCGGCATCCATATGTGGGCGCAGGCGGTGGAAAAAGCCGGTACGACGGATGTGGATAAAGTCCGCGCCGCGATGGCCGGACAGACCTTCGCTGCACCGTCCGGCTTCACGCTGACCATGGATAAAACCAATCATCACCTGCACAAACCGGTAATGATCGGCGAAATCGAATCCAACGGTCAGTTCAACGTGGTCTGGCAGACCGACAAACCAATCCGCGCCCAGCCGTGGAGCCCGTACATCGCGGGTAACGATAAAAAGCCAGATACCCCGGTAAAAACGACTAACTGATTGCTTTAGCTCCTTCTTGCGAAGGGGAGGGCTGGGGTGGGGTATTAATGGCAACTGTGTTGTTTGCAAAACCCCCTCCCCGCCTCCCCCTTCGCAGGGGGAGGAGCAAACCAGCATCAACTTTATGCGGCGAGAACATTATGAGAATCCTCATCCGATCACTGCTTTTCCTGCTTTGTTGCCTTCCGTTGCTGGCAGAGGCGGGTGCGGCGAATGACTTTGCTGCCGCCAGCCGCAGCCAGCAGGCCACGTTATTACAGCAATGGGCGGCAGACCCGCAGCCGGAAAGGCTGCCACTGCTCGAGGCACTGAAGCAGGAAAACGTCGTCATCGACGAAGCAAAACATGCGTTTGCGCAAAATGGCGATCAACTGACGCCGCTGGAAGGCGACGTTAAACCGCAGGGTGACACCAAAAAAGTCTGGCTGAACAACCGCCTGCGTATTCTGATTGCCAATGCGCTTTCCGCACACCGTCTGGTGAGCACCGACAGCGCGGTCCGTTTACAGGCCGCCAAAGCCTTACAGCGCGAAGCGCAGGCCGATCAGTTGCCGCTGCTGACCCGTCGTCTTGAACGGGAAAAAGACAGCACCGTTCACGACGCCCTTTCCATCGCGCTGGCAAATTTACAACTGGCTGATGCCAGTCCGCAGGTGCGCCTGAAAGCCGTTGAACTGCTCGGCACGTCGGGCGATCCGGATACTCAGGGCCGCCTGCAAAGCCTGACGGATCCGAAAACCGAGCCTGATGCCACGGTGCGTAATGCCGCGCTCGCCAGCCTGAAAGCGGTGCAGCATCGCCTGATGATTGGCGATTTACTGGGTCAGGCGTTTACCGGCTTATCGCTCGGCTCGATTCTGCTGCTGGCCGCACTCGGACTGGCGATCACATACGGTTTGCTGGGTGTGATTAACATGGCACACGGCGAGATGTTAATGCTCGGCTCTTACTCGACTTACATGGTGCAGTCGCTGTTTCAGCACTATGCCCCTGGCCTGCTGGCGCTGTATCCGCTGGTGGCGCTGCCGGTAGCCTTTTTCATTACGGCGGGGATTGGCATGGCACTGGAGCGCACGGTCATCCGCCATTTATACGGTCGTCCGCTGGAAACCCTGCTGGCGACCTGGGGCATCAGCCTGATCCTTATTCAGGGCGTACGTATGCTGTTTGGTGCGCAGAACGTCGAAGTGGCGAATCCCGGCTGGCTCTCCGGCGGTATTCAGTTGCTGCCGAATCTGGTGCTGCCGTACAACCGCATCGCGGTGATCATCTTCGTGTTGCTGGTGCTCGGCCTGACCTGGCTGCTGCTCAATAAAACCCGGCTGGGCATGAACGTACGCGCCGTCACCCAGAACCGCGCCATGGCGGCCTGCTGTGGGGTACCCACCGGGCGCGTCGATATGCTGGCGTTCGGCCTCGGTTCCGGCATTGCCGGTTTAGGTGGCGTGGCATTATCGCAGCTCAGTAACGTCGGCCCGGAACTCGGTCAGGGCTACATCATCGACTCCTTCCTGGTGGTGGTACTTGGCGGTGTCGGACAACTGGCGGGCACCGTGGTGGCGGCCTTTGGTCTGGGCATCGTGAACAAAATTCTTGAGCCGGAAATCGGCGCAGTACTGGGGAAAATCCTGATCCTCGCGCTGATTATCCTGTTTATTCAGAAACGTCCTCAGGGACTCTTCGCCTTCAAAGGCAGGGTGATTGACTGATGAGCCAGCCTCTGACGATTACCGGCGTACAAAAAGCGCCGAAGATTGCGATTTCGGTGGGCACGCTGGTGCTCATCATCCTGATTGTGATGCCGTTTCTGGCGCTGTTGCCCGCCAGTAATCCGCTGGCGATCTCCACGTACACGCTGACACTGATCGGCAAGATCCTCTGTTATGCGATCGTGGCGATCGCGCTCGATCTGGTGTGGGGTTATGCCGGTTTGCTGTCGCTCGGCCACGGGCTGTTTTTCGCCCTCGGCGGTTATGCGATGGGCATGTATTTAATGCGGCAGGCCGCAGGCAGCGGATTGCCGGACTTTATGTCGTTTCTGTCGTGGACCGAGTTGCCGTGGTTCTGGGCAGGTACGCAGCATTTCGCCTGGGCGCTGTGCCTGATTGTGCTGGTGCCCGGCGCGCTGGCGTTTGTGTTCGGCTATTTCGCCTTCCGTTCAAAAATCAAAGGCGTCTATTTTTCGATCATGACGCAGGCGCTGACGTACGCCGGTATGTTGCTGTTTTTCCGCAATGAAACCGGTTTTGGCGGCAATAACGGTTTCACCGGTTTTACCACCCTGCTCGGCTTTCCGGTCACCGCCACCGGCACCCGCGTGGGATTATTTTTAGCCACGGTTCTGGTGCTGGTCGCCAGTCTGGCGCTGGGCTTTGCGCTGGCGAGAAGTAAATATGGCCGCGTGCTGACGGCAGTGCGTGACGCTGAGAACCGGCTGATTTTCTGCGGTTACGATCCGAAAGGTTTCAAGCTGTTCGTCTGGACGATTTCCGCCATGCTGTGCGGTCTGGCGGGTGCGCTGTACGTGCCGCAGGTCGGCATTATCAACCCGGGCGAAATGTCGCCGACCAACTCTATCGAAGCCGCCATCTGGGTAGCACTCGGCGGACGCGGCACGCTGATCGGCCCGGTTATTGGCGCAGGCATCGTCAACGGCGCGAAAAGCTGGTTCACCGTCGCCATTCCCGAATACTGGCAATTTGTGCTCGGCGGCATGTTTATTCTGGTGACACTGTTCCTGCCGCAAGGCGTGATTGGCCTGCTGCGCAAGAGGAAATCCTGATGACCATGACCGAAGACCTGTTTACCCAACCGCAGCGGGCGGACCGGCACCGCGAACAAACTGACCCGATTTTGCAACTGGAAAACATCAACGTCAGCTTTGACGGCTTTAAGGCGCTGACCAATTTGTCGCTGAACATCGGCGTTGGCGAATTACGCTGCGTGATCGGCCCGAACGGCGCGGGGAAAACCACGCTGATGGACGTGATCACCGGCAAAACCCGACCGCAAAGTGGCCGTGTTTTTTACGACCAGCGTACCGATCTGACGAAACTGGATCCGGTGCAGATTGCGCAGTCAGGCATCGGGCGGAAATTCCAGAAACCGACGGTATTTGAAGCGCTGACGGTATTCGAAAATCTGGAAATCGCGCAGAAAACCAATAAATCGGTATGGGCGTGTCTGCGCGCAAAAATGAACAGCGAGCAGCGTGACCGTATCGATGAAATGCTTGGCACGCTGCGCCTCGCCGCTGAGCGCCACCGACCGGCGGGCCTGCTTTCGCACGGTCAGAAACAGTTTCTGGAAATCGGTATGTTGCTGGTGCAGGAACCGCATCTGTTACTGCTCGATGAACCGGCGGCAGGCATGACCGATGCCGAAACCGAATACACCGCAGAACTGTTCAAACAACTGGCTGGCAGGCATTCGCTGATGGTGGTCGAGCACGATATGGGGTTTGTGGAAACCATCGCTGACCACGTCACCGTACTGCATCAGGGTCAGGTACTGGCTGAAGGCTCGCTGCGTGAAGTGCAGGCCAACGAGCAGGTTATCGACGTGTATTTAGGGCGCTGAGGAGTCGCATTATGTTGCAGGTAAATGAACTGAATCAGTTTTACGGCGGCAGCCACATTCTGCGCGGCCTGTCTTTTGAGGCAAAAATCGGCGAAGTGACGTGCCTGCTCGGGCGTAATGGCGTCGGAAAAACCACGCTGCTCAAATGCCTGATGGGGCTGATACCGGCGAAATCCGGCACCATCACCTGGCAGGATCAGGTGATCAATTCCCGAAAACCGCACCAGCGTGTACAGGCGGGCATTGCCTATGTCCCGCAGGGACGCGAAATTTTTCCGCGTCTGACCGTGGAAGAAAATCTGCTGATGGGGCTGTCGCGTTTTTCCGGCAGCAATGCTAAACAGGTGCCGGATGAAATCTACCATCTGTTCCCGATCTTGCTGGAAATGAAGCATCGCCGCGGCGGGGATTTGTCCGGCGGCCAGCAGCAACAACTGGCGATTGGCCGTGCGCTGGCCTGCAAACCGAATCTCCTGATCCTCGACGAACCGACCGAAGGCATTCAGCCGTCGGTGATTAAGGAAATCGGTGCGGTGATCAAACAGCTCGCCGCCCGCGGTGACATGGCAATCCTGCTGGTCGAACAATTCTACGATTTCGCCGCCGAACTGGCCGACAGCTATCTGGTGATGTCGCGCGGCAGCATTGTGAAACGCGGGCGCGGGACAGAAATGGAGGCGGAAGGCGTGCGCGGGCTGGTGGCGATTTAGTCCCTGATAAAGTAACGCTCGCTAATTCATCCCTTCAGGTCTACCATAAACCTAACTGCTAGGTTTATGGATAAACTCATGCCCACAATTCTCCGCTTTTCAGGATAGTTGATTATGGTTTACAGCCATGATCACCTGCTGCGCCATGTTCATTTACGACGCGGAGATCAAAGCTTTGTTTCGTTACTTAGAAGCAAATATCGTCACGCTCAATGCTGAATGGGAGAAGATCCATGGCACCAATGACACGATTTGATGCGGCGTTAAAGCGCGGGGAGCAAACGGCTAATGACCCTTCCCGCCCTGTTTCGGTCGAATACCGTCCTGAACAACATGCCTTTATGATCATGCACGGCAACGGCGTCGGGTATCTTATTAACATTGATTTGATTGAAGAACTTCAGCACGCGACGCAGGAACAACTGAACACCGCAGCAGTCGATGGTTTCAGCAAAGCACTGCGTATTCCGGCCTGTAATGTGGATATTTACCTGCCGGGATTACTTGCAAAAATTCTTTTTGATGCCAGCGACTTACAGAAAATTGTTGCCTCAATTAACGGTGCCATGCGCAGCGCCGTTAAAGCCAGTGCCAGCCGGGAAAATGGTAAAAAAGGCGGACGTCCGCGTAAAAATACAGAGTTACGTTAATGCCCAAAATCAAAAGTCAGGAAGCTCTGATGCGTCAGCGCAAGCGCTGGATCATGCTGGCGGTGCTGTTGGCGGTGATCGCCGCAGGCCATCAGTGGTGGAAACAAGGGAAACTCGTCTCCGAGCAATGGAGTCCGAACAAACAGTATGTGGTGCGCGAGTATAAAACTTTCGAATTTATTCCGCGCATGACCATGCCGGGCGACGGCGGGCATTATTCCGGCTATATGCGTGTCTACAACCGCGACGGCAAACAATTTTACGAAGAGTATTCCGACCTGCTCGACTTTATCGAAGGACCGTTCTGGGCGAAGGAAGGCGTTTACTGGATGGGTAATGATAATCAGGACATCGTACGGTTGCCGACGTCGCCGGTGGGGTGATTAACAGACACAAAAAAGCCGCGACTTGCGCGGCTTTTCACATCTCAACCTAAGGTCGACACCTTAGCTTCTGACTTTACGGTAGATAAACAGTACGACGATCGCACCAATCACGGCGACCACGAAGCTACCGAAGTTGAATCCGTCTACGCGACCAAAACCGAAGAAAGTACTGATATAACCACCCACAACGGCACCTACAACACCCAGGACTACGGTCAGAATGAATCCGCCGCCATCTTTGCCCGGCATGATCCATTTCGCCAGAATACCTGCAATCAGACCAAAGATAATCCAGGATAAAATTCCCATTTTCGACTCCTCCGAATAAATTTCCGTTACCGTGAATATTGTTCAGCCAAATTAGCCAAACAAGAGCAGAACGTTTCAGGCTCTGCGAGCAGAACGTGTGTTTTGCACGAACGCCCTCTTCTTGAACTGCAGATAAAGTCTAGCACCCTTTCTACAAAACCGCCCAAAATCAGCAGGAAGGGAAGAAATGCAGAGAAACCTAAGGCAGTTTCAGGCTGTGTCAGCACGAATGCGGTTTCGTCAGCTACCCGCATTCGCACGTAAAATTGCGTAAAAAGTAGACCAAATATTTTGAACAAGATACTCAAATCAATCCGTTTTTCATCTCCGGGTATCACGCCTATTATACATTCATCGAAAGGCAACCACCTTTCACTCTCATAACCTGAATGGATAAATCATCATGAAAAACGTCAAAATTTTTGCTGTAGCTGCAACCCTTTCCCTGATTTCTTTCGGCAGCTTCGCGGCTCAGCAGATTACTCAGCCATCAAGTGACATGCAGAAAATTGGGGTGATTTCCGCCGCCAACTCCACCTCTATCAGTGGCCTGGAAGCGAAACTTTCACAACAAGCGAAAGATGCCGGTGCATCTTCTTACCGCATCATCTCCGTGACCGGGAACAACAAACTGCACGCTGACGCTGAAATCTACAAATAATCGTCTGCGCGAAAACCCTCTGAAAAGCCTGTGGAAGCCCGACTTCCACAGGCTTTTTTATTTGCCAGTATTTTTATGCCGAATTTCATTTAAATTCGCGATTGCATCTCTGCCGTCCGCTTCACTATTCTGGTTTTTTCGCTCATCAGGAAAAGCCAATGACCGTTACCGAATCCCTGCTTTCTTACGCGCTTGCCGCTGGCATTTTAACCCTCACCCCCGGTCTCGATACCGCACTGGTGCTGCGCACTGCCGCCAGTCAGGGCAGTAAAAAGGCGCTGTCCACCGCTTTTGGCATCAGCACCGGTTGTCTGGTCTGGGGCGCGATGGTAGCACTTGGCCTCGGCGCCGTGCTCGCTGCCTCTGAAATCGCCTTCAATGTCTTGAAATGGATCGGTGCCGCGTATCTGGCCTGGCTCGGCCTGCAGATGTTGTTCAACCCCCGCAACGAAATGAACATGGATGCGCCGCAAAGCCGCCGCACCGCCTTACGCATCGGGAACTCGCCGTTCGTTAAAGGCCTTTTTGGCAACGTGCTTAACCCGAAAGTCGGTGTGTTTTATGTCTCTTTTCTGCCGCAGTTCGTCGCCACCGGCTATCCGGTCGGGCCGTACATTTTCGGCCTCGCCGCCATGCATGCGGTGATCGGGACGTTATGGTCGGTCACCATGATTTCGGCCACCCGCCCGCTGTCGCGCTGGTTGCGCCGTCCGGCAGTGGTCAGAACGCTGGACCGGCTCACCGGCACCGTGTTTATCGCTTTTGCAGTTCGCCTCGCTACGACAAAACGTTAACGGAAAAAGGAAAAATGTCATGAAGACTCGTCTCACCCATGCCCCGACCGAAAGCGATCTCGAGGAGATCAAAACGGCACTGCGGGATTTCAACAGAAACTTTATCCCGAAACCGACCTTCCGCGAGTTAGGCATTTTCGTGGAAGATGAGAATGGCAAGAAACTGGCCGGTATCGTGGCTGAAACCGTCGGCTACTGGATGTCCATAAAGATGCTGTGGGTCGATGAAACGCTGCGCGGCAAAGATGTCGGCACGCAGCTCATCAGGGAAGCGGAAGAGGAAGCCAAAGCCCGGGGTTGCCGTTACTCGCTGGTTGATACGTTCAGTTTCCAGGCCCGGCCTTTCTACGAACGTATGGGCTATAGCATGCAAATGGCGCTGGAGGATTACATCCCTGATTCCCGCGCGCCGGACGATGCGCCCTCGACGCATACGCGGTTCTTTCTGACGAAAACGTTAAGCTGAAAGCGCCAGCCATTCCTTCACCGATGGCCGCTGCCATTGCGCCTCTGCGTAAGCGGCCAGTTTCTCCGGCAGCGGATCGCCGTTCAGATGCAGACGATTAAGCATCAGCGCCAGATCCACGTCCGCAATACACCATTCGCCAAATAAATATTCTTTGTCGCCCAGCAAAAACGCGGCGGCGGCATACAGTTTTTCAGCCGCCTGCTGTCCGCTTGCACTGAGCGCCGGACGTTTCGCACCGGCAAAAACCACTTCCGTTGAACGCTCTTCGCGAATAGGCATCAGATCGCTGCGCAGCCATGCCTGTACTTCACGGGCCTTGGCGCGGTTTTCAGGGTCAGCCGGGTAAATGGCCGGGAACGTGGGCGCAGGGAACAACTCTTCGACATATTCATCAATCGCAGAGGACTCGGATAACACAAACGTGCCATTGGTTAATGTCGGTACGCGGCGGGTGACGGAAATCGCCGAATAATTTTCCTTCAGGTTTTCCGCGTTAGCCAGATCTACCTTTTCCAGTTCAAAGGGAATGCCTTTTTCGGTCAGCGCGACAAAAGCAGACATCACGTATGGGCTGAAAAAATTGGCATCGGAATACAAAATCAGCGAAGGCTGGCTCATGGCAAACTCCTGAAAGAAATAAAACAAAGGAAGAAAAACATAGCGCAGAAAACAGTTTGTGTCGCCCGGTCAGGTAAAAGAGTACCCCGCAAAGATAAACGTTCGCATCCTGCGCACGTCTCCCTATACTGCTGTTATGTCGGCTGATTCAGCACCTGTTCAGGAAACTCCTATGAAGTCATGGCTCTTACCTCTTTTGCTGCTTGCACCGCTCTGCTCGCAGGCGGCATCTACGCCGAAAGAAATCAAAGCGCGGTTCAGCCAGTTTAAGGTCGGCGATAAAACCATTTGCCTGGATGATGTGACTTACGCCAACAACAGCAAAATGAAAGTTATCGAGAACGGCTTCGTGGTTTCGAAACGCAAGAATGTGCTGGTTTATCAGAGCAACACCTTATTTCTGCTCGGTAATGACATCACGGTGAACATCAAGGCCGTGATTGAAAGCAAGGCGGGGAAAACAGGATTCCGTAATCAGTTTAAACAGGCGATGATCCGGGTCGACGGGATGGATGATCCGACGCGCGCCAGTGAAAAAGCCAAAATCATTCAGTCTTTTGAAGACGTGATTTCAGATAAAAATAATGAAACGCCCTACAGTTCAGTGGCGCTGACCGATAAAGGCTACATCATCACGCAGATGGAAAGTCATTCCACCACCATCAGCGAATGCTACGTCACGCCTTATAAGAAGCCGGAAAACAACAAATAAATCAGAGGGAAAGGATGACTATTTTAGCGCCGATGAGTGCTGCGTTTTACCAGGGTTTCGCAGAACAGCTGGCAAAAGATTATGCAGAAGAGAACGTAACAGCCGGTCTTTGGCAGGCGGATACCGCGCTGGAACGGGCTCGCAGTTCTACGCAAAGTGCACTGCCGCAAGGTATTGATACGCCGGATCAGTATCTTTTTGAGATTAAAACCAAAGAGAACGGCGAAACAGCGGGCTATTTATGGTTTTCCAATGTGGAACGTTATGGCGTGCGCAGCGCGTTCGTGTACGAACTGACGGTGTATCCGCAATTTCGCCGTCAGGGTCATGCAGCGGCAGCG
Source organism: Rahnella sp. CG8 (assembly GCF_023701875.1). Taxonomy (NCBI): domain Bacteria; kingdom Pseudomonadati; phylum Pseudomonadota; class Gammaproteobacteria; order Enterobacterales; family Yersiniaceae; genus Rahnella; species Rahnella sp. CG8. The sequence continues at coordinate 111,764 of NZ_JABAED010000010.1, read as the reverse complement.
TTCAGATTGATGGAAGAACGCCTGCAGGAACAGGGTTGTGTGGCAATTGAACTGAATGTCTTTGCCAGCAATCCCGGTGCGCAGGCGCTGTACGCCAGCCTCGGTTACGTCACAACGAAAATGAATATGCGTAAACCACTTAACGGGAATATTTAATAAATTCGGTCAGCGTACCAATACGATCATACAGTTTGCGGGCAGTATGATTTGAGGTCTGGGTAGTCCAGTAGACGTTGGCTTTATTGTTTTCGTCGGCGTAAGCATAAACCGCTTCAATCAGTTTTTGCCCGATCCCCAGTTTGCGGGCGCGGTCGTCAACGTACAAATCCTGCAAATACACCACCTGCTGCATGTGCCAGCCATGATCGTGATTGATACAGTTCACCAGCCCGACCAGTTTTCCCTCGTACTCCGCCACATAGCCAAACATGCTGGCGTAATCAGGCTGTGATAAACGCTGGAAAGTGTAATCAAATTGCGCCGGATCGAGCTCCGACTGGTAAAAATCCAGATAATCACGCCATAACGCTTCCCAACCTTCGCGGTCTGCGGGGGTTAACAGACGGATCATCACATCGTGCGGCTGGCTCATCGGGCATTCTCCTCAGGAAATGAAAACGTTACGGGCGTGACTGCGGATAATGTATCAGGTCGTGGAAACGCACGGAATGACCGCTTTCATTGCGGTAAGCGTGCGGACAATCGGCAACAAAACGCAAAGCTTCACCGGCGCTGAGCACGCGCGTCACACCGTCAACCGTCAGCGTCAGTTCACCTTCGATAACAATCACATGCTCAATCACTCCGGCTTCGTGTGGTGTGGATTCGCTGCATCCGCCCGGCTCGAGATCGATAACAAACATGTCCATACGCAGCGTGGTATCGAACGGAAACAGCGGCACCACGCGCATGCCCGAAGTGTCACTGTTGAACGTAGTCAGTAAGCCGTGGCGATGCAACGCCGCTGACTGCGCGGGCGGCGTTTCGAGAAATTCCGAGAACGAAACATTCAGGCCGCTGGCGATTTTCCACAGCGTCGCGACGGTCGGGCTGGATTCGCCGCGCTCGATTTGCCCGAGCATCGCCTTGCTGACGCCGGTATGTTCTGCCGTCTGGCTGAGACTCCAGCCGCGTTCGCTGCGCACGGCTTTCAGCTGGCTGCCAATATGGTGGGTGAGTTCCTGCATCCTGACTCCTCTGGCAATCGTTTTTACCGATCGCGATTGTGCGTTATAACGCACAGTGATATCTTGAGCGCAGCAGATGTGCGCTATAACGCACAACAGCATACCGCCAGCGTCCGCTAACCAGAAGGAATTTCGCCCATGGCCTCGCGTCTCAGTTTGCAGAATTTAACGTTTTCGGCGGTAATCGCCGGATTTGTCGCGGTTTTAGTCGGGTATACCAGCTCCGCGGCGATTATCTTTCAGGCGGCGGAAGCGGCGGGCGCCAGCGTAGCGCAGATTGGCGGCTGGCTGAGTATGCTCGGGCTGGGCATGGGCGTTACCAGCATCGGGCTATCGTTGTATTACCGCACGCCTGTGGTGACGGCCTGGTCAACGCCCGGTGCGGCGCTGCTGGTGACCAGCCTGCCCGGCACTTCGCTTAACGAAGCCATTGGCGTATTTGTGTTTGCCACCGGGCTGATCCTGCTGTGTGGCGTGACCGGTTTATTCGCCAGACTGATGCATTACATTCCTCAGGCGCTGTCAGCGGCGATGCTCGGCGGTATTCTGTTGCGTTTCGGGCTGAACGCCTTTACCTCACTGCAAAGCAATTTTGCCCTCGCAGGGACCATGTGTCTGGTGTATCTGCTGGCAAAACGCGCCCTGCCGCGCTATGCGGTGGTAATGGCGCTGGTTGCCGGGCTGATCGTCGCCGCATTACAGGGTGATATTGCCCTGCACGGTCAGACGCTGACCTTCGCCGCACCGGCGTTTGTGATGCCGCATTTCACACTTTCCACCATTATCGGCATTGGCATTCCGTTTTTTGTGGTGACCATGGCCTCACAGAATGCGCCGGGCATCGCCACACTGAAAGCGCACGGCTACCATCTGCCTGTTTCGCCACTGATTTCCTGGACAGCGCTGACTGCGTTAGTTTTAGCGCCGTTCGGCGGCTTTACCATCTGTATCGCCGCCATTACCGCCGCGATTTGTATGGGTGAGGATATTCATCCTGATCCCAAAAAGCGCTATATGGCGGCCGTCTCGGCAGGCGTTTTCTATCTGATTGCGGGCGTGTTTGGCGGTTCCATCGGCATGGTCTTTACTGCGTTGCCGGAGGCGCTGATCCACACCATCGCCGGGCTGGCGCTGCTCGGCACCATTGCTGGCAGCCTGTACCGCGCGCTGGAAAATGAGCGTCAGCGCGACGCGGCAATCATTACGTTTCTGATCACTGCTTCCGGCGTCACGCTGCTGGGAGTCGGTTCGGCATTCTGGGGGCTGGCCGGTGGTGTGATAACCCATCTGATCCTCAGCATTCCGGCGCGCAATCGTGATAAATCTGCCGGGAAAAGTTGAGTCCGTTCAAGTTATGGGTAACAGGTTTTCGTAACACGGCGCAAAGTGACGACGATCACATTTTATGACCGGCAAACCCTCTTTACTGGGCGCAATCAGGCCCTTTAAAGAGCGAGAATTCCATGACTATTGCCACACAATCCTGCGTCGTAACCGGGAAAAAAGACGTTTCGGTGATCAACCAGACCCTCGACTACACCGGAGCAGGTACACTGGTGAAAATCACCCGCGGCGGCATCTGCGGCTCGGATCTGCATTATTACGAACACGGCGCGGTGGGTGATTTCAAAGTGCGCGAGGCGATGGTACTCGGCCACGAAGTGGTGGGTGTGGTGGAGAAATCGGATACCCCGCGTTTGCAGCCTGGTCAGAAAGTGGCGCTGAACCCGAGTAAGCCGTGCAAAGCCTGCAAATACTGTCTTTCCGGCGACGAAAATCAGTGCACCACCATGAAATTCTTCGGCAGCGCGATGTATTTCCCGCACATCAATGGCGCGTTTACGCAGTATAAGATCGTCGACAGCAACCAGTGCATTCCTTACGACAATCAGGTCAGTGACCGTCTGATGGTGTTCGCCGAGCCGCTGGCCGTCGCCATTCATGCCGTCAATCAGGCAGGCGATATTCATGGCAAAACGGTGTTTGTTTCCGGCGTCGGTCCGATCGGTTGCCTGATCGTGCTGGCGGCGAAAGCCAAAGGCGCCGCGCAAATCGTGGTGACGGACCCGAGCGAACGTTGCCGCACGCTGGCACTGGCGGTGGGTGCAGGTAAAGCGCTGGACGCCGCACAGGGTGATTTCAGTGAATATCAGGCGGAGAAAGGCTTTTTCGATGTCTCCTTTGATGCCTCCGGCCACCCGTCTTCCATCCGCCGTTGTCTGGAAGTGACCCGCGCGCGCGGCACGCTGGTTCAGGTCGGCATGGGACCGGTGGTGAATGAATTCCCGCTGATGATGCTCATTGCCAAAGAAATTAACTGGGTCGGCAGCTTCCGCTTCACCGAAGAATTCAACACGGCGGTCGAATGGCTGGCGAATAAAACGGTCGATCCGATGCCGCTGCTGTCGGCGGAATTCCCGCAGGAAAGCCTGGTGGAAGCGCTGGAATACGCCCTGGATAAATCCAAAGCCTCGAAAGTGCAACTGGTTTTCTAACCGGGTCTGCAATACCAGTCACAATATCAAAACACCGTTTCATTTTATTATGTCCTCTGATTTTTATCCTCAGAGGACATTTGCATTATGGTAAAGGACAACGCGAAAAAGCAGGTCGCTCTGCTGCTGGCCGACGGATTTGAAGAAGGTGAAGCGGTAATTGTGCTCGATATTCTCGAGCGGCTGGAGATTCAGGTCACCACATTAGCCTGCCAGAAAAGCCTGACGCTGCGCACCTATCACGGCATTCAGATGCAGGCCAACGAACTGCTGTCCGCGCAGGGTGATCGTTTATTCGATGCCGTGGTAATGCCCGGCGGGCCGGAAGGTTCAGTGGCGCTGGCGGCCAGTAAAGAGGTGGTGGAATTTGTCCGCCGTCATGACGACGCCGGGAAACTGATTTGCCCGCTGTGCTCCGCTGCCGCGCGCGTACTGGGCGGAAACGGGCTGCTGAAAGGTCGTCGCTATGTCTGTTCCGGCGATTTATACAAAGACGTGAAAGACGGCGTTTACGTCAATCAGTCGTTTGTAGAAGACGGCAACTTACTCAGCGGCAAAGGATTAGGGCTGGCGTTTGATTTTGCGTTTCAGCTTGCGTACCGCCTGACCGGCGACGCTGAAACGACCAATTTCCAGGCCGACCATATCGACTATCACCACTGGCGCGCCGATCAGAAGCTTTGATCAAAAAATTCCGAACCGACGGCGGATGGCGCAGGTCGTCCGCCCTGGTCAGCATCATGTCCGTTTTTGGCATTCTTCTCATTTCAATTCAGGCGCACACTGGCTTCACACTCACCAGATGGAGTCCGGAAATGACCCAAAGCGCCCTGTTAAATATCGACGTTCAACGTTCCTTCGAACATAAAGACTTCTGGCAGCAGGATGATTTACCGGCTTTCAGCGCAGCATTAACCCGCCTGATTGATGGTTGTCAGGCCCGCAACGTGCCGGTTATCGACGTGTTTCACGTCAATCCTGATGGCGACTTTTCGCTGGCTTCCGGTCTGGTTACGCCGATGACGTTCCTCACACACCAGCCGCAACATGTCGTCCATAAACACGTCCACAATGCCCTGACGGAATCCGGCCTCGACGGCTGGCTGCGTGATAAAGGCATCACGCATCTGATTATCGCCGGTATGCGTACCGAGCAGTGCTGCGAAACCACGGCCCGCGTGGCGTCCGACCTCGGCTATTCGGTGACTTTTGTCACCGAAGCGACACTGACCTTCCCGATGACCCACGCCAGCGGACTCACGCTGAGCGCGCAGGAGATCAAATTGCGTACCGAACTGGTGCTCGACGACCGCTTTGCCACCCTCACCGACGTGACCGGTGCGCTGGCGGAACTTGACCGCGTTGTGTGAAGATAGCGTTTTCCCTTGCGGACGGATGAAGCACTATGCAGCGAAATGTCTACTTTGTGACGCTCCCCGGCGTGATGTCGTTAGATCTCACCGGCCCGGCGGAAGCGCTGCGCCTGAGCGGGCAATTCCGGCTGCACTACATCGGGCCGCAGCCGGAAGTCATGATGTCTACCGGCCTGATGGTCAGCCATTTGCAGCCACTGCCGCAAAGCCTGCCAGAGGGCAGCATTCTGATCATGCCGGGCGTGGCGGAATCCGCTGAAAACTTCAGCTCAATGGTGGCGCAGACGACCTGCGACTGGCTGCATCAGCAGAAAAGCGCCATTGAAGCGGGGAATTTAACGCTGGTGTGTATCTGCTCCGGCAGCCTGCTGGCCGGAAAAGCCGGGCTGCTCGACGGCTATCAGTGCAGGACACATCACGACGTGATCGGGCAGTTGCGCCAGCAGGTACCCGCCGCACAGGTAAAAGATAACCGGATATTTGTTGAAGACCGTTCCGTGCTGACCAGCGCGGGCATCAGCGCCGGTATCGATCTGGCACTGCACCTGATCGCCACGCATCTGGGGCCACAGGCGGCGCTGGATGTCGCCCGCGAAATGGTGGTCTATTTTCGTCGTGGCGGTGATGATCCGCAACTCTCTCCGTGGCTGCGTTACCGTAATCATCTGCACCCCGCCGTTCACCGCGCACAAAATCTGATGGCCGCCGAACCGGAATCCGCCTGGCAGGTGGAAGAGGTCGCTGCCAGAGCGCACATCAGCGCACGCCACCTCACCCGTTTGTTCCGCCAGCATCTGGGTATCAGCGTGCGTGACTACCACGAGCAACTGCGTATCGCCGTGGCACAACAGCGCCTTCAGCAGGGATCAGGCATCGAAAAAGCTGCCCTCGCCGCCGGATTTTCGTCCGCAAGACAATTGCGCCGTGCGCAGGAGCGGTGGCGTTAAACGCAAGGCTGATTGCAAGTTGAGCATTAATTGAGTAAAATTTTATCCGCTGACGATTTGTGGGACTGAATGGCTACGCTAAACAGTACGTCGGTGTCTGCCTGTAAAGGCCGCTGGCCGTGCCGCGATAAGATGAAAATCCAAAGACCTCCGCCTGAAGCTGTAAAAACAAAAAAGCGACCCCGTGTCGCTTTTTTGTTATCTGCGCCTTGTTGGTAATTTAAGACCTTTCATCCTCGCATCAAAAATATGCCAAAAACTGAACCATCCATTTACGCCCACCGGGCCAGCCCATTTCTCTCTCGGGTAACTTGTCATCACTTTTAATCGTATGTCACCCACCGGATGTTTATTTTTTGTTATTTCAAAAAACAAACAATAATCCACACCCATATAATGTGTTTCCAGATAATAAAATGTTTCCTGATGCTGATGCAACGCCCGGCCTAATAACGCATTTTCATTAATGAGTTTATTTATAAGCTCGGGTAAGCGGAATGAATATGAATGACGTTGCGGACAAAAATATCGCTGATGCTTTCCGGGAGCATGAGGATAAACCCACAACTCAGATTCTGCCTGATGCGCCGTGAAACAATGATCAGTGTAGACCACAAAAATCCGTAACTTACGGGTTGGAAAATCGTCACTGGCTGGCCTGACAGCAACAATTGTCGATGCCCGAAGATGATCAAGCGTATAAATCACACCATTTATTTGAAAGGGCGGCCAGAATGTCATGATAATTTGCCTGGATAAGTGAAGCGAAATAATATCCGGAACAAAATGACAAAGATAATGAAAGAGATTAATCGTGACGTGCCGATTTAATAAAATGAGGAGGAATGAATTGATAATATAATGCACAACCATTCATGATGTGTATAAATAATCAATATTGTTTTCAGCTCACCCAATTTCGCCGGTCTATTTTCCCCAGCCCCATCGCCAGTAATAATCCACCACCCAGTCCGCAGATAAACAAAAAGGCGATGTTCAGCAGCGGATATTGCGGAAAGTCGAGATGCTGGCTGCGCAGGCCAATGATGATCAGTGCATGAAAGCCGTAGATGGCCAGGGAATGACGGGAGATCGGGGCAAATCCCGGCAGCATGCGGTGTGTCAGCGCGTTTTTGAACACCACGAACAGCGCGATGGCGGAGATAAACACCAGCGGGCCGCTGTAGACGTAAAAAGTGTCGGCGAAATTCTGGTTAATTTGCATCTGCCGGTACGTACCCGTGGCAATCGCCAGCGTGCTGAGGATAAACAGGGCGCTGGCGGTAAGCGTGATTACCATTTTTTCAGTATTGAGCTGGCTGATGGCGCGGCCCATCAGGGCGTAAAGCACGTAATAGAAGGTATCGCCACTGATGTATAAATCCAGCGGCAAAAGATGGATTTTCTGCCATGTCACGGCAGGCATTTGCGGATTCGCCAGGACGCCAAGCAACGTCCCGGCGATCAGCAGGTATCTGCCGGATACGGCTTTAACGTTAATCAGCGGGGAAATCAGGTAAATCACGATAATGGCGTAGAAAAACCAAAGATGGTAAAACACCGGCTTTTCCACAATCAGACGCAAAGACGGCCAAAATCCTATTTTTGTCATCGTGAGGATATACATCAGCGAGACGGCGCTGTAGAACAGCAAACATAATGTGACGCGCCAAAAATGCCGTTTTTGCGCACTTTTTTCACCCAAAAATAGCGCACCGGAAATCATAAAGAACAGCGGCACACAGACGCGCGAGGCGGAATTGAGCAGGTTTGCCACTGTCCATTCAGCGGTATGGACCGCAGCGAAATTGACCACCAGCGAGGTGCTGGCGTGGATCATCACCACCATCATGCAGGCGAGCCCACGCAGATTATCTATCCAGCTGATTTTTTGGCTCATTCCCTGCAATTTCCTTCTTACCGATGGTTGTTGGCAGCGTAGCCAGCTTTTGGAGGGCTAACAAGGCAAAAGTGCCGTTCTCAGATTGTGCTGAACGTGAATCTGAAGATTGCGTTGCGCTCAAATAATCGGCAAAATAGCCAGCATTACTGCCTCGCTTGCGAAACCCGCCCGGACAGTCTCTTATTTTCTGCTAATTTTCAACCGATTAGCCTTACGTCTGTGAATAACTAAAATGCATAATTCTCCAAATACTGCGTCCCTTCTGGGTCGGCAGGCGCTTTTGTTCCCTCTGTGCCTGGTGCTGTTCGAATTCGCGACTTATATCGGTAACGATATGATCCAACCGGGCATGCTGGCCGTCGTGGCTAATTTTAATGCCGGGGAAGAATGGGTGCCAACATCCATGACCGCTTATCTGGCTGGCGGCATGTTCCTGCAATGGCTGCTCGGGCCACTGTCAGACAGGCGCGGGCGTCGTCCGGTCATGCTGGCGGGCGTGAGCTTTTTCATCATCACCTGTCTGGCCATTTTGTTCGTACAAAACATTGAACAGTTTATGGTGATGCGTTTCCTGCAAGGCATCAGCCTGTGCTTTATCGGCGCGGTCGGCTACGCCGCGATACAGGAATCCTTCGAAGAATCGGTGTGTATTAAAATCACGGCCATGATGGCGAATGTCGCGCTGATTGCGCCGCTGCTCGGGCCGCTGGCCGGTGCGGCGCTGATCCACATTGCCCCGTGGCAGTCGATGTTTGTAATTTTCGCCGTGCTCGCCGCTATCGCGCTATGGGGATTGTGGAAATCGATGCCGGAAACAGCTTCCCGCCTTGGCGAACCGTTCTCGATGCCAAGCCTGCTGCGCGATTACAAGCACGTGCTGAAGAACCGTCAGTTCGTATGCGGCGCGCTGGCGATTGGTTTTGCCAGCCTGCCGTTGCTGACATGGATTGCACAGTCGCCGGTGATTTTAATCAGCGGCGAAGGCTTAGCCGCTTACGATTATGGCCTGTTACAGGTGCCGATTTTCGGCGCACTGATTATCGGTAACGTTACGCTGGCGCGCCTGACGGGCAAACGTACCGTCGAATATCTGATTAAACTGGGCGCAGGCCCGATGGTGGTCGGTTTGCTGATCGCTGCGGTGGCTACGATGTTTTCTGCGCATGCCTATCTGTGGATGACCGCCGGTCTGAGCCTGTATGCGTTCGGAATTGGTGTGGCGAATGCCGGTTTGTACCGCCTGACGCTGTTCTCCAGCGACATGAGCAAAGGGACTGTCTCCGCCGCCATGGGCGTTATCAGCATGATGATTTTCACGGTTGGGATTGAGCTGGCAAAAGTGGCTTATGTCGAAGGCGGTGCGGGGATGTTTAACATGTTCAACCTGATCAGCGGCCTCGCCTGGCTGGCGCTGGTGGTGGTTTTCCTGCGCAGCCGTCAGGTGGTGCTGCCGCCGAACAGCGTGGTGTGATTTCGTACTGAGTCGCCTGCAAAACCCCCTCCCCGCCTCCCCCTTCGCAGGGGGAGGAGTAAAAACGCCGACCTGCCCCCTCCCCTGCGAAGGGGAGGGCTGGGGTGGGGTATTAATGGCAACTCAGAATCAGAAAAGCCCCATCGGTTTACTCGAATAACTCACCAGTAAACATTTCGTTTGCTGATAGTGATCCAGCATCATCTTATGGGTTTCTCGCCCGATACCGGATTGTTTGTAACCGCCGAACGCCGCATGTGCCGGATAGGCGTGATAGCAGTTGGTCCAGACACGGCCAGCCTGAATGTTGCGCCCCATATGATACGCCACGTTGCCGTCACGGCTCCAGACACCCGCCCCCAGCCCGTAAGCCGTATCGTTGGCGATTTGTAACGCCTCATCCATATCTTTGAATGTCGTTACCGCCAGCACCGGTCCGAAAATTTCTTCCTGGAAGACGCGCATGTTGTTTTTACCCAGCAAGATGGTCGGTTGCAGGTAATAACCCTCGTTCAGCGAACCTTCAAGTTTCTTCTTCGCACCGCCGGTCAGGACTTCCGCGCCCTCATTTTTACCGATTTCGATGTAATCCAGAATGGTTTTCATCTGTCCGGCAGACACCTGCGCGCCCATCTGGGTTTCCATATCCAGCGGGTTACCGGTTTTGATCGCTTCCACGCGTTTGATTGCCCGTTCCATAAAGCGTTCGTAGATGGACTCCTGCACCAGCGCACGGCTCGGACAGGTACAGACTTCGCCCTGATTGAAGGCAAACAGCGCGAACCCTTCCAGCGCTTTGTCGAAGAATTCGTCCTCTTTATCCATCACGTCGGCGAAGAAAATATTCGGCGATTTACCGCCCAGTTCCAGCGTAGCCGGGATCAGGTTTTGTGCAGCATAGCCGGCGATCCGCTGGCCGACTTCCGTCGAACCGGTGAAAGCGACTTTGGCGATACGTTTGGAGGTCGCCAGATATTCGCCGATTTCCCCGCCCGCGCCGTTGACCACGTTAATGACGCCAGCAGGCAGAATGTCCTGCACCAGTTCCATCAGCAACAGAACCGACAGCGGCGTCAGTTTGGCCGGTTTGAGTACGATGCAGTTACCTGCCGCCAGCGCCGGTGCCATTTTCCAGCACGCCATCAGCAGCGGGAAATTCCACGGGATAATTTGTGCCACCACGCCCAGCGGTTCGTGGAAATGATAGGCCACGGTTTCGCTGTCGATTTCGCTGATCCCGCCTTCCTGTGCGCGTACGCAGGAGGCGAAATAACGGAAATGGTCGATGGCTAACGGCACGTCTGCACCACTGGTTTCGCGGATCGGTTTGCCGTTATCCCAGGTTTCGGCATTTGCCAGCAGTTCAAGATTTTGTTCCATGCGATCGGCGACTTTCAGCAGTAAGTTTGCACGCTGCTGCACCGGCATTTTTCCCCACGCGTCTTTGGCTTGATGGGCGGCATCCAGCGCCAGATCGACGTCATCGGTGCTGGAACTGGCCACTTTACACAGCACTTCGCCGGTAACCGGCGTCAGGTTGTCGTAATACTCTTTTTTTACCGGCGCGACCCATTCACCGCCAATAAAGTTGTCGTATTGTTTTTTGAGTTTCAGCGGGAAACCGTATTCTTCCGGTTTGACGGCATGAGGATTTTTATCATAGGCCATGATGGAACTCCTTTATGCAACAGGGATTAGCAGAGCGCTGCACAAAGCTTAGGCTTTAAAAATCTCACCGGCAGATTGTAAAGAGAAGTCTTCGAGCGGCCTCACACCTTTTTCGCTGCAAAGCTGGCGTTACCACTTCCGGGGGGTGTGGTGCGCGCAAAACTCTCGCGCTGGAACAGGCGTTCAACCAGTTTTACCAGTTCGGGATGCTCGACACACCAGCCCGGCGCAATACGCCGGAAGTTGAGATAGCCCAGACAACAGGCGACGGCAATATCGGCCACGTTGAGGCTTTCAGAATTGAGCAATGTACGGTTTGCCGCATGCTTTTCCAGCGCATCCAGCCCGCGCAGCAGTTTTTCCCGCTGGCGCAAAACCCAGGCTTCGTTACGTTTATCCGCATCGCGGCGACCTTCCAGCACCAGCGCCACGGCAGCATCAGTGACGCCGTCGGCCAGCGCTTCAATTTGCTTCACGCGTAACGCTTCCAGCGGCTGCCACGGCAACAGCGTGGGCGCGACATTCATCAGTTCGATGAACTGCACAATGATCGGGGAATCATAGAAAATTTCGCCATCATCGGCGACCAGCGCGGGGACTTTTCCGAGAGGATTGTACTGCGTGATTTTGCAGCCAGGTTCGTGGGGGGTGTCATTAATGAAATCAAACGGGATGCCTTTTTCCAGCAACATCACAGAAATTTTGCGTACATACGGGCTGGTATAACTGCCGATCAATTTCATCAGACCCTCCTCGTTTTCGCCGGAACCTCTTTTAAAGCTAGCAGCCATGCCGGGGTTTACCAGTCACGGCTGCCAGATTAACAGGTTACCCGGCGGGAAACAGGAACGGGTTGATGCCGCTGCCGGAAAATCCTTTATCTTCCATCCGGTCATCGAGCAGCAGCGTGGCGAGGTCGTCCGCCACGGCGTCTGCCTGCGGATCTTTATCCTGATAAATCACTTTCAGGTACGCGCCGCAATCGTCACAGGCTTCGGCTTTCACCGTCGCCTGCTCATCGTCGATAGACCAAAGGTTCAGATGCTCCATTTCATCACAGTTGCTACATTTGGCGCGCACCACATGCCACTGGCTTTCACACAGATTGCAGTGCAGATAGCGCAGGCCACCGGCATTGATCACCGCAGACACAGGAATACTGCCGCAGACCGGGCAGAACTGACGATTTTCGCCATAATCCGCCCGCCCGACACCCCGCAACTGCGCCGCCATCTGCGCCCAGTACAGCGACAACGCGGCCCAGATAAACGGGGCTTCATCGGCCGGAACGTGTTTGAAATCCTGATTCAGCAACTGCGTCGCCATCATTTCCCGCTGCAGGCTCGGGGAATGTTCGAGGCGCTCAAGTACGCCGGACACCGGCTCTGATGCGCCATGTTTGAGCACCAGGATCAGCGCATCCAGCAAGGTCAGCCAGTGCGGCGTGCGCGGAAACAGACGGCAGTCGAGTGGCGGTTTACCGGCCGCTTTTTCTAATTCGCCACTCAGGTCGATACTGAGCGGAAACTCTTTCAGCACGCGCTGCTGGGCGTCGCAAATCGCCGCAGCAAAGTTCAGATATCCGTCGAGCGGGCTGTTTTCAGCCAGCGCGCGCAGACGATCGGCGCGGCGCTGATACCGTGTTTTCAGGTTGGCGAACAGTACCGGCGGGATGTTCCCCGCCGTGGTTTTACCGTCTGTCAGTTCGTCCTGTTGAACAATCTGGATGCTCATCCGGCTTTCCTCTTATCTTGTTCTTTTTTCAGCTCTTCAGCACGCACCTGACGATACCAGCGCGGATGGTGATACTTCGCCCACGACGCGGGCACTTTGCCGCCGGTCATGGCCGAAATCGACCCTTTCGCCCAGGTCGCCGCGTAGACGTGCATGATGATCACCAGAATCAGGCCAATACCGGCCAGTGAATGCACCAGCAGCGCCAGACGGATCAGCGGGATCGGGAAGTAACCAGCAAACCACGGACGCCAGATCATGACGCCGCTCACCATCAGCAGCACAAGGCAACTGATCGCCGCCCAGAACACGCATTTCTGGCCGAAGTTATAGCGGCCTGTGTCGCCGACTTCATGATTGGTCAGCACTTTGCCGATATTTTTCGCCCATACAATGTCATCTTTTTCCGGCAAGTTGTGCTTCCAGTAGCGGAAGAACATACCGAGGAAAGAGACGAACATCACCACGCCGAAAAACGGGTGCAGGATACGCGCCAGTTGCGGGGTGCCGTAAACGTTCATCAGCCAGTTAAACGACGGGAAAAAGAAGCCGATGCCGCTGAGCGCGAGCGTCACAAAACAAAACGCCACGATCCAGTGATTGAGACGTTCCACCAGGTTATAGCGCTGGATTAACTTCTCTTTTTTCATGAGCGTTTCTCCTCATCGTCATGTTTATCTTCCCCTTCCGTATGCTCTTCCTCTTTCACGTAATTCGGCCCCACGCCGAGGAAGTGGAATGCCGCCGCGGCGAAGGTCACTGCAAAGCCGACGGCGGCCAGCGGTTTCCAGACACCTTTCCACAAGGTAACCGCCGCGCTGATGGCCGGATCTTTTGGCAGGCCGTGATACAGCTCAGGATTGTCGGCGTGATGCAGCACGTACATCACGTGCGTGCCGCCAACGCCCTGCGGATCGTATAAACCGGCATGTTCAAACCCGCGGCCTTTCAGCTCGCTGACGCGTTCTGCAGCCAAATCCTGCATCGCGGTTTTAGTGCCAAAATGAATCGCACCTGTCGGGCAGGTTTTCACACAGGCCGGTTCCTGGCCGACGCTCACACGGTCAACGCACAGCGTGCATTTGTAGGCACGGTTATCCTGTTTGTTGATGCGCGGAATGTTGAACGGGCAACCGGCGATGCAGTAACCGCAGCCGATGCAATGTTCTGACTGAAAATCGACGATGCCGTTGGCGTACTGCAAAATCGCGCCTTCCGCCGGACAGGCTTTCAGGCAGCCCGGATCGGCGCAGTGCATGCAGCCATCTTTGCGGATCAGCCATTCCAGCTTGCCGTTTTGTTCCACTTCGGAGAAACGCATCACCGTCCAGGATTTCGCACTGAGATCCATCGGGTTATCGTAAACGCCGGTATTAAACCCGACGTCATCGCGCAGGTCGTTCCATTCGGAACAGGCGACCTGACAGCCTTTACAGCCGATGCAGGTGGTGACATCGATGAGTTTCGCCACTTCCTGCTGATGATCACGGGCACGCGGCGCTGGCGTGAACCCGTTGGTTGCGGACTTACGAAGTATGTCCTGTGATTGCATTGCCATAATTCGCCTCCGTTAGACCTTTTCCACGTTAACCAGGAACGCCTTAAACTCCGGCGTTTGCGAGTTAGCGTCACCGACTGACGGCGTCAGCGTGTTGGCTAAATAACCTTTACGCGTCGCGCCTTCAAAGCCCCAGTGGCAAGGGATGCCAATGGTATCAACGTGCTTACCGTCGATGGTCAGTGGCCGGATGCGTTTGGTCACCACGGCTTTCGCCACGATGAATCCGCGCTTCGAAGACACTTTCACTTCATCGCCCTGCGCAATGCCCTTCGAGGCGGCCAGACCTTCGCCGATCTCGATAAACTGTTCTGGCTGCGCAATGGCGTTCAGCAACGCGTGTTTGGTCCAGTGGCGGAACAATTCGGTGATCGAATAGGTGGTCGCCACATACGGGAAGTCTTTGGCGGTGCCCATATTCGGCAAATCGCTGGCAAAAATGCGTGCGACCGGATTGGAAATCACCGCCGGATGCAACGGGTTAGTGCCAATCGGCGATTCGATCGGCTCGTAATGCTCAGGGAACGGGCCGTCGGCCATTTTGTCAGTGGCAAACAAACGGCCGACGCCTTCCTGTTGCATGATGAACGGCCCGACACCGGACCCCGGCGCGGCGGTGCTGTAATCCGGGACATCAAAACCAATCCACTTCGCGCCATCCCAGCGGATGATTTCGCGTTTCGGATCCCACGGCTGGCCCTGCGGATCAGCGGACGCACGGTTATACAGAATGCGGCGGTTGAGCGGCCAGCACCACGCCCAGCCGGACGTACAGCCCAGACCGGAAGGATCGGCGTTATCGCGGCGCGCCATCTGGTTACCGGCTTCCGTCCAGCTTCCCGTGTAAATCCAGCAGAAACTGGCGGTGCTGCCGTCATTTTTCAGATGGGCAAACGTCGAAAGTTGCTGGCCTTTTTTCGCCAGCAGATTGCCCTGGTCATCATGAATATCAGCCAGCGCTTTGCCGTTGGCTTCGCGGGCGATTTCTTCCGGCAGCGGGTCGAGCGGATCCTGATAATCCCACGCCATATTCATTACCGGCAGCGGATTGGCACCGCCCTCTTTCTGGTACAGCTCACGCAGTTTCATAAACAGACGGGCGATAATTTTGCCGTCGTGCAGCGCTTCACCCGGTGGCTCAGAGGCCTGGAAGTGCCATTGCAGCCAGCGACCGGAGTTCACAATCGAACCGTTTTCCTCTGCAAAACAGGAAGACGGCAGACGGAACACCTCGGTCTGAATATCGGCGGTCTGCACGTCGTTCATTGCACCGTGGTTTTGCCAGAAGTTTGAGGACTCAGTCACCAGCGGGTCGATCACCACCATATATTTGAGTTTCGAGAGTGCACGCGAGGATTTGTTTTTGTCCGGGAAGGCCGCCAGCGGGTTGAAGCCCTGCACGATATACCCGTTCAGCTTGCCTTCGGTCATCAGCTCGGCCTGTTGCAGCACGTCGTAGCTTTTGTCCCATTTCGGCAGCCAGTCAAAGCCCCAGTCATTTTCCGCCGTGGCGTGATCGCCCCAGAAGCTTTTCATCATACTGACGAAAAAGTTCGGTGTGTTTTTCCAGAAATTGACCTGTCCATCCACCAGCGGTGCGGGCGTAATCTGATGCAGATAATCAGTGAAATTAGTCTGTTTTTCCGACGGCAAAGGCATGTAACCCGGCAGGTTCAGCGACAGCAAACCGAGGTCGGTATAGCCCTGAATATTGGAGTGACCGCGCAGGGCATTGACGCCGCCGCCCGGCATTCCGACGTTGCCGAGCAGCAACTGGATCATCGCCGCACAGCGGATGATTTGCGCGCCGCCGGTGTGGTGCGTCCAGCCCAGCGCATAGAGGATGGTCGAGGTTTTATCGCGTGCGCAGGTTTCCGCCAGAATCGAGCTTATCAGCAGAAAATCTTCTTTCGAGGTGCCGCACAGGCGCTCTACCAGTTCCGGCGTGTAACGGGAAACATGCTCTTTCAGCAGATTCCACACACAGCGCGGGTCCTGTAAGGTTTTATCCTGTTTCGCGAAGCCTTTTTCATCGAGCTGATAGTGCCAGCTTTCTTTGTTGTAGGATTTTTTCGCCGCATCGAAACCGCTGAACAATCCGTCATTAAATTCGTAGTCTTCACGCACCAGCAGGCTGGCGTTGGTGTATTCCCGGACGTATTCAGTCTGAATTTTATTGTGGGTGATCAGATAGTTGATCATGCCGAGCAGGAAGGCGGTGTCCGAACCGGCGCGGATGGGCGCATAAATATCGGCCACGGCGGCACTGCGGTTGAAACGCGGATCGACGACGATGACTTTGGCGTTATTTTTGGTTTTGGCCTCAATCACCCATTTGAATCCGACCGGATGCGCTTCTGCCGCATTTCCGCCCATAATTAAAATGACGTTGGCGTTTTTGATGTCGACCCAGTTGTTCGTCATCGCACCGCGACCAAAGGTTGGCGCTAATGCCGCCACGGTCGGGCCATGACACAGACGGGCCTGACAGTCGATCGCCACCATACCCAGCGCGCGGGTGAATTTCTGATCCAGCAGACCGGTTTCATTACTGGCCGCAGAAGAACACAGCATGCCGGTGGTCAGCCAGCGGTTGACCGTCACGTTGTTTTCATTTTTCTCGACGAAGTTGGCGTCGCGGTCATCTTTCATCAGGCGGGCGATACGGGAAATCGCCTCGTCCCACGTGATGCGCTGCCATTTATCGGAACCGGGAGCGCGGTATTCCGGATATCTGAGACGGCCTTCGCTGTGGATGTAATCCAGCACGCCTGCGCCTTTCGGGCACAACGAGCCACGACTGACCGGATGATCGGCGTCACCCTCTACGTGGAAGATATTTTCAGTGACGTTTTTCGCGCCATCGCCCTGGCTGTAAATCAGTATTCCGCAACCTACGGAACAGTAAGTGCAGTTGTTGCGGGTTTCACGGGAGCGAAGCAGTTTGTATTGGCGGGTTTCCGCCAGCGCCATGGTAGGAGTAAATCCTAATAATGCCGCCGTGGTGCCGGCCATACCACCCGCACATATTTTGAATAATTGTCTTCTGCTGACTTGCATGAAAGACTCCTTCCCATCATCTGTTAACACATTGCTTTTCAAATTGGCGCTTTCCGCAGCTGATGCGGAAGCGTTAAAATTAAAGCCAAGTACCCATAGTTTTTGTACGGCTTATGTAGCCGGAATGTTTATAAGGTTATTGCTAATGGATGTCCATCAAGTAAACGAACTGGGCGAAAAAGATGACAAAAAAGTGACTCAGATCATCGGAGCCAGCCAAAAAACGGTGATGCAGCGCGCACATCTCAATGAGCCGGAAGATGACTGGATTGCTCAGGAAGTGCCCGTTGCGCTGGTTTATAACGGCATTTCGCATGTGGTCATGATGGCTTCACCGAAAGATCTGCAGGCCTTTGCGCTGGGCTTTTCGCTGTCAGAAGGGATTATTGAATCGGTCAGTGATATTTACGGGATGGAGGTGACACCAAACTGTAACGGGATTGAGGTTAACATCGAATTATCGAGCCGCCGTTTCGCCGGGCTGAAAGAACGCCGCCGCGCCATGGCAGGCCGCACCGGTTGCGGCGTCTGCGGCATCGAACAGTTAGGCGATTTATTCCGCCCGCTCGCGCCGCTGCCGTTCAGTCAAACCTTTGATCTGGCGAATCTGGACAACGCGCTGCACCAGCTGAAATCCGTGCAGGAAATCGGCCAGCTTACCGGCTGTACCCACGCCGCCGCGTGGATCACGCCGGAAGGTGAATTACTGGGTGGCGGCGAAGATGTGGGCCGTCATGTAGCTCTCGATAAAATGCTCGGTATGCGTGCCAGACAAAACGACTGGATATCCGGCGCCGCGCTGGTATCAAGCCGCGCCAGCTATGAAATGGTGCAGAAAGCCGCGATGTGCGGCATCGAAATCCTGTTTGCCGTCTCCGCCGCCACCACGCTCGCAGTCGACGTTGCCGAAAAATGCAATCTGACGCTGGTCGGTTTCAGTAAACCGGGACGGGCAACGGTGTATACGCATCCGCAGCGGTTACGTTAACTCTCTCTAAGCACCGCGTGCCTTTAGACAATTTAGGATTGTTTGCGGTTATCTGGTTCTAAGCCCCGTATAACAGGCGCTTACGAGTACCCGCACAAAGCATGGAGCATAGATAATCATTTTCAATATCATTTAATTAACTATAATGATCCGACTGATTACGCGGTGCTCACAATGACGGTGCCGCCCTACACTATGGAGACGATGAACATGAGTTATTCACTGCCATCACTGCCTTACGCATACGACGCACTCGAACCGCATTTCGACAAAGAAACGATGGAAATCCATCACACTAAACATCACCAGGCTTACGTGAACAACGCTAACGCTGCGCTGGAAAGCTTGCCGGAACTGGCTGCACTGCCGGTTGAAGAACTGATCACCAAACTGGATCAGGTTCCTGCAGACAAGAAAGTTGCACTGCGTAACAACGCAGGCGGCCACGCTAACCACAGCCTGTTCTGGAAAGGCCTGAAAACCGGCACCACCCTGCAGGGCGAACTGAAATCTGCGATCGAACGCGATTTCGGCAGCGTTGACGCTTTCAAAGAAACTTTTGAGAAAGCAGCGACCACTCGTTTCGGTTCAGGCTGGGCATGGCTGGTACTGAAAGACGGCAAACTGGCGGTTGTTTCTACTGCTAACCAGGACAGCCCGCTGATGGGCGAAGCCATTTCCGGCGCTTCCGGTTACCCGCTGCTGGGCCTGGACGTGTGGGAACACGCTTACTACCTGAAATATCAGAACAAACGCCCTGATTACATCAAAGCCTTCTGGGCTGTTGTAAACTGGGACGAAGCAGCAAAACGTCTGGCTGAAGCGAAGTAATTTCGCCCTGCCGCCCTTCGCGGGCATGATGATGTTTTCGCCAATGGCGGGTCAGTGACCCGCCTTTTTTATGTCCTGAATTTGTATGCATGATCACTGTTTTACAGCGAATTATTCTTCCGTTTCCCACCATTATTAGACCCCGCTCGCATTAATCAAAAATACGCGACAGATCCTATAAAGTTTATTAAACAACCTACCGATAGATTGTTCACAAAGGCGTCACAAAAACGCATGTCTATTTAAAAGGGATGTTTGACGGAGAATGATTATGAGTAACGGATCGGGTCTTTCGCAGTGGATGA
This sequence comes from Rahnella sp. CG8, assembly GCF_023701875.1. Lineage (NCBI taxonomy): Bacteria > Pseudomonadati > Pseudomonadota > Gammaproteobacteria > Enterobacterales > Yersiniaceae > Rahnella > Rahnella sp. CG8. The sequence goes on along the minus strand of NZ_JABAED010000010.1, from coordinate 92,244 downwards.
ACAATCTCAAGGTCGGCACCAAACTGGGTCTGGGTTTCGGGCTTGTGCTTTTGATCGCGGCCGTCATTACCACTGCGGGAATGATTAAATTTAACGACATCAGTCAGCGTGCGGAAAAAGTCGATTTCAGTAATCAGATGAACGCATTACTCAATGATGCCCGCCTCAGCCGTACGCTTTATCAGCTCAATTACAATCCGGCATATCTCAAACAAAATCAGGACAACATAGACGCGCTGTCGCAACTGATTGAGCAGTCGAAAGACAAGCTGAAATGGGATGCCGCTGGCCAGGCAGAACTGGAGCAGGTGCCGGTAAAAATTCATGAATATCAGCAGGCACAAGCCGCGTTTAAAGAAGCCGTCGACCGCAAAGATGCGGTACGCGCCAGCTGGAATCTTTCCGAAACCGAAGCCGTTGTGAAACGTTTACAAGATCAGCTGCGTGTGGAAGATGCCGATCCTTCCATTCGTCTTTCACTGGCCGAAGTCATTCAAAAACTGATCAACGTGCGTTATGACGTGCGCGGCCTGTTGCTCAACATCAACAAGGAATCGGAAGCCAGGCTGTTAAAGTCAATTGATGATACGCAGGCCAATGCTAAAAAGCTGAACGCATTACTGTTACCGGATCAGCAGGCCACACTCGCCCCGCTGATGAGTGCGCTGGCGACCTATAAAGATCACGTTATGGCCTACATGCCGGCTTACGAAGATGAACAAAAGAACTCGCAGCTGCTGACAGTAAAAGCCGCTGAGATGAACACACTGGTCGCAAAAATATTCAAAAATGAACTGGATAACACGCATAAAGACATCACTAATGCACAGATGATCATGATGGTGATTACGCTGATCGTAATGCTGGTGGGGATTATCATTGCATGGCGAATCACCCGCCAGATTGCCCAGCCGCTGCGCGATACGCTGAAAACGGCGGAGGCGATTGCGCGGGGCGATCTGACTGTCGCGCATCCAACCACACGTCGCGATGAGCTGGGTATGCTGATGAACGCGGTGTCCGCGATGAGCCAGAATCTCAGTACGATGATTTATGAAATCCGCTCCGGCGTTTCACAGGTTTCTCACGCGGCGGCTGAAATCGCCGCCGGGAATACCGATCTTTCCTCACGCACCGAACAGCAGGCCGCCGCGGTTGAAGAAACCGCCGCCAGCATGGAAGAACTGAGCGCGACGGTGAAACAGAACGCCGATAACGCCCATCACGCCAGCAAACTGGCCAGCGAGGCTTCGGGCACCGCAACGCTCGGCGGCAAACAAGTCGGCGAAGTGGTCGACACCATGCAGCAGATTTCCGGCAGCTCAAAACGTATCGCCGAAATTACGTCCGTCATCAACAGCATCGCGTTCCAGACCAATATCCTGGCGCTGAACGCTGCGGTTGAAGCCGCGCGTGCCGGTGAACAGGGTCGCGGATTCTCAGTCGTCGCCTCGGAAGTCCGCATACTGGCACAGCGCAGTGCGCAGGCAGCGAAAGAGATCGAAGGGCTGATTGCCGAGTCGGTTGAACGTGTTAACACCGGCGCGAAGCTGGTGGAAAATACCGGACGCACCATGCAGGACATCGTGAAATCCGTCTCGCATGTGCGCGATATCATGGGTGAAATCGCCTCTGCTTCTGACGAGCAAAGCCGTGGAATCAGCCAGATTTCGCAGGCGATTGTCGAAATGGACAGCACGACACAGCAGAACGCCGCGCTGGTTGAGCAGTCATCCGCTGCCGCCGATTCACTCGAAGATCAGGCCGCGACGCTGACGCAGGCAGTCTCGGTATTCCGCCTGGCCGATAACGGCGATATGCTGGCCGCACCGGCATCCGCCGCGCTGCGCCGTCCGGCCCTGCCGCTGCCAGTTCAAGGCAAAACCAGTCAGGATAACTGGGAAACGTTCTGACTGATGAACCTGCGCACCCCGCATGTGCGCAGGTATTCCTTCTACTCCCGCTGCCGAATGCAGGTTATGCTTGAGCGAGTGACATTTCAGCAGCGGAGAGCTTATGCATTATCCCGACGTGTACATCGGTACCATCGAGCATTATCCCGACTTTTCACCCAGTGCGATTGCCAAACGTCAGGTTGATGGCGCTGTCGCTCTGACGCCTCTCGGGCTGGAGAACGATCAGCAGGCCGAGAAGTCTTATCACGGTGGCGCTGACCGCACGCTGTGTCATTTTCCCCGCGAGCATTACGCCTGGTTGCGCCAGCAGTTTCCCGAAGAAGAGGACCGTTTTCATCCGCCTGCGTTTGGGGAAAACCTTTCGACACTCGGCATGACCGAAGATAACGTGTATATCGGTGATATTTTCCGCTGGGGCGACGCGCTGATTCAGGTCACGCAACCCCGTGCGCCCTGCTACAAACTGAACCATTTTCTCGACTGCAAAAACCTGTCGCCGCTGTTACAACAAAGCGGCCGCTGCGGCTGGTTATATCGGGTGGTCAGTACGGGGAATGTCAGTGGCGACCGGCCGCTGGAACTGCTGACGCGCAACAGTGAGGTGTCCGTCGCAGAAGCGATTTCTATCGCCTTCAACATGCCGTTTGATGAGGAACAGTATCGCCGTCTGATGTCTGCTGCAGGGATTTCAGCGAGCTGGAGTAAAACCATGCAGATGCGGCTGGTAAATCGCAAGATCGAGGATTTTGGGCGGAGATTGTTTGGGAAGTAAGAAACAGAACGGGTATGGCTGGAGGGGTTTTTCTTTGCTCCTCCCCCTGCGAAGGGGGAGGCTGGGAGGGGGTTATAAAGACAAAACCCGAGTCAAAGCACACTTCAACTCTTTGATTCTGCTTTAATACCCCACCCCAACCCTCCCCTTCGCAGGGGAGGGCGTGTTAGTTCAGAATTCTTTCTTAGCGAAACCGGTCACCGCTTTCAGGCCCATTTCGCGGCCCAGCGCAGTCATCGGGTGAACCACCACGATACCGCGAACGGTTTTCTTCAGCGTGCCCATATCAGCCTGTTCTTTCTTGGTGATTTCACGGCTGAACAGCTTTTCCAGCTTCTGCGCTTCGGTGCTGAGTTTTTTCTCACGCACTTCTTTCAAACGCGCGATCTCGGCAGCCAGTTTTTCTTTCTCTTCTTCGTGCTTGGCGATTAACTCAGCATTACCTGCCTGAATCACGGTCGCATCTTTGTGATTAAGTGCATCCAGCATGTCGCTGAGGCGTTTAATCTCGGCTTTTTCGACTTCTTTCATGGTTTCAGATCCGTTCATGCCGCAGCGGGCACGACTGTAAATTGGGAATAATAAACGTCAGTGTATCAGGAAGTGTGCGATTCTTCAGCTTGCTCCTGCGTTTCTGCCAGCCCCGGCGGCAAACCACACATCTCACACGCCCGCTCGCCAATGCGGATCATCGCCGAAATATAGCGGGTATCGAAAACATAACAGCACGATAAACGCAGGCCATTGGCGTAGCGACCGCTCGGTGAATACAGTTGTCCCGGCGTCATGCAGATTTTATCTTTCAGTAACTGGCGGAACAGCGTGACGCAATCGACGCCCGGCGGGAAATCCACCCAGATAACAAAGCCGCCTGCCGGTTGCGTGGCGCGGGTGCCCTGCGGGAAGTAACGGGCGATCAACGCGCGCGCCTGTTCCACCTGCGACGCGTAGCGTTTGCGTAAAACCCGCAGATGATGATCGTAACCGCCCGATTCCAGAAACAACGTCAGCGTTTGGGAAAGCAAGGCGGACTCTGCCATTGACGATACCGCTTTCAGTTTATGCAGCTTATCGGCAAAGCGTCCGCCGTCCACCCAGCCGATGCGAAAATCAGGTGCCAGCGTTTTGGTAAAGCTGGTGCAAAACAGGATCCAGCCGTCCCGGTCAAAGGCTTTTACCGCCGGAGACAGCGTCGCGCCAAACTGAATTTCTGCGTAAAGCCCGTCTTCAATCAGGGGGACCTGGTGATCGTTCATCAGCCGCGCCAGCCGTTTTTTCGCCGCCAGCGGCATGGTAAAGCCCAGCGGATTTTGCGCCGTCGGCATGGCGATCACTGCATTCAGCCGTTTCTCGGTCAGCAGCATTTCCAGCACATCCAGCGACAGGCCGGTTTGCGGATCGGTGGGGATTTCCACTGCTTTCAGTCCGAGACTCGCCAGCATCGGCAGCAGATAAAAATAGGTCGGCGTTTCCAGCCCGATACTGTCGCCGGGTTTGGTGGTAACGCGCAATGCCAGCTGTAACGCCTCCATACAACCGTGCGTAATCGTGATATCCGCAGGCTCTAAAATCATGCCGAGCGTCAGTGCACGGCGCGCAATTTGCTGGCGTAACGCCGGGCTGCCCGGCGGCAGCGCGTATTGCCCGATCAGATTGGGCTGACGACGCAGCAGTGACGACATAATCCGCCCCAGTTTTCCGGTCGGGTAAAAATCGTTCGACTGCGGACAGGCCAGCGATAAGTTGGTGTAGGTGGGGTCAATTTGCGAGGCGAACACTTTGTCGATCAGATCCAGCACTTCATCTGCCGGTTCTGCGGCGGGCGTCTGCGGCTGTTCCTGCGGCTGATGGTGCAGCGCGGGCAACGCGGCACGCACATAAAAACCGGACTGCGGCCGTGCCTCGATAAAGCCGCGATCTTCCAGCCGCCGGTAAGCAGCTACCACGGTGTTGATACTGACTGACCAGGTTTGTGCGCTGCGTCGCACGGACGGCAAACGACTGCCCGGTGCGAGTGTGCCACGGCGGATAGCGTCCGCCAGTTGTTCCGCCAGTTGGTTATATCGCGTGTCGCTGAAATCCGCTGTATCAGTCATGGTGTCAGTTCCGTGAAAAGTCATGGGTACAGTTTTTAGTTATGCTATCTGTAACCATAACAATAGCGTATTTCTGGTTCTGTTACCTTTCCTGTGCAGTGTTTACTCTGGTTATCTGGAAAACAGGGGATGCAGGAAAACAAAATGATCGATACCGCTTTTGTCAGTTACGTCACCGTGATGTCAATTACACCCGGCCCGAACAATCTGTTGCTGGCGGCTTCCGGGGTGAATTTCGGGCTGCGCCGCAGCGTGCCGATGATGCTGGGAATTACGCTGGGCTGCGTGGTGCAGTGTGCGCTGATGACCTCCATGCTGGCGATTCTGCTGAGCTGGATGACTGTTGTGCGTCTGCCAATGGCGGCAGTGGGCTGTGCGTATCTGTTCTGGCTGTCGTGGAAAATTTACCGTTCCGGCTCGCCGAAAGAAGGCGCAAAACAGCAACCGATGAACATGATTAATGGCGCGTTATTTCAGGCAGTGAACCCGAAAGCGTGGCTGATGGCGACCAACGTGGCGATTCTGTTTACCCCGCCGGATGGCAACATGCTGCATCACACGCTGCTGATTTGTGTCGGCTTCGCGCTGATCAATCTGCCCTGCATTCTGGTGTGGGTCGTGATGGGTGACAGATTACGTCAGGCGCTACGTGTGGAATGGAAGCTGAAAATGTTTAACACAATCATGGGCGGCATGATGGCATTAACCGCGCTGTGGTTGCTGGTCGGCGAAGTGCGCCATGCGCTTAACTAAAACAAATCCCCAAAATAGTTCGGGTTGCAGGAAGGCGGCAAGTGATGGAGTCCCGATGAGCTTACTCATGTAAGTGATTCGGGTGACTGAACGCAGCCAACGCATCTGTGGCTCGAAGTATGACGGGGATTTATTTTTGCACCGGAGAAAGCCTGGAAGGCTGCTGATTACTGATGTGGGCGATCAGCCCTGTCACGGAAAGGACCATGGTGGAGCGGACGATTTGTTGATAGCGCTGACGTTGCATGGCGATCAGCGACTCGTCGGCTTCGCCCGGTTTCAGGAAAGTGGGCGCTGGCGGCAGTTCTGTCACACAATGCAATTCACCGAACGGGCCGAGAATTTCATCATCGGTAAAACGATACTCTTCACCGTCGTAATTCAGCTCTTCACGCAGCGCCATCAGTAATTCTGCATCTTCGTATTCATGACGGCTGATCACGCCCAGCGCATAAATCAGTTTGAGACGTACAGACAAATCACCGAGCGGTCCGGTGCCGGTCAGTAACGGTTCGACTGCATATTTCACCGCATAATCATCTTTACGGAAAACCTGCACCACCAGAATATCCAGCGCTTCGGCCAGTAACTCCACAGCGGTCATTAAAAAGCTGCGCACGGTTTTACCCGCATTAAGCTTTTCAAGTACACGGTTTTCAAACGCCTGAGCTTTTTCCATAGGGCTTACTTGCATTAAAGAGCCGATGCTGACAGCGCCCCTGGCGTCATCCATGATGCGCGCATGTCGGGCAGAAACATCCCGCCCGACAGGGCTTTCTTTGCCTGGTGTTGGCGAAATCAAAATAAACGCAGTATCAGTGCATCGATTCGTAGAGAGCGACGGCTTTCGCCACAACTTCGCCATCTTCTGGCAGACCTGAAATCTGGGCAAGGGCGGCTTTTGGCCCAACTTTCTCCAGCAATTCTACCAGTTCTTTAGCTTGCGGATCTTGCTCGCTGCGATAATGCATCGCGGCCGCAATCCCTCTCACCAGATTGTCGTTCGGCAGGCGATATTCCTGCGTGCCCAGCAAGGGTTTGATCAGACGATCACCCGCACTCAGTTTACGCAGTGGCTGACGGCCAACGCGCTCAACATCGTCATGCAGGTACGAGTTTTCGAAACGGGTCAGGATTTTTTCGATGTAAGCGAAATGTTTTTCCGGGTCAAAACCGTAACGGCGGATCAGCACTTCCCCGCTTTCTTCCATGGCACCGCGAACCACCAGACGCACTTTCTCGTCGAGGATCGCATCACGAATTGTCGCGTGGCCTGCCTGCTGGCCGAGATAGGCAGTGATGGCATGACCGGTGTTGAGGGTGAACAGTTTACGTTCAACAAACGCCATCAGGTTATCCGTCAGTTCCATGCCTGCGATTTCCGGCAATTCTCCTTTGAACTGGGTTTTATCCACAATCCATTCGCTGAAGGTTTCAACGGTGACTTCCAGCGGATCGGTGGTGCCCGCTGCCGCAGGGGGAACGATGCGGTCTACGGCGGAATCGACAAAACCGACGTGCGCTTCAACCCAGGCTTTTTCATCTTCCGGCAGGGCGTTGAATACGTGCTGTTTAAACTGGCTGGTACCGCGCACCATGTTTTCGCAGGCGATAATGTTCAGCGGCTTTTCGTTGCCTTGCTGATGACGCAGCACCAGACCTTTAGCGACGTTCGGCGCGATTTTTTCCAGCACGGTCGGACCGACGGCGGTGGTCACCAGATCGACTTCAGCGATCAGGTTGATTGCCTCCTGACCGGCGCTGTTCACGGCATTCACATTACTGACAGGCTCAACGGTGGCCTGTTCACCGACCACGTGCACGTCGTAACCTTTACGGCTGTTCAGCGCATCCAGTAAGGCAGGGCTGACATCCGCAAACGTCAACTCAATCCCGGCATCAGCAAGTAATTTACCGATAAAACCGCGACCAATGTTACCTGCACCAAAATGTAATGCTTTCATAATATTTCCTTCAAATCGGGGGCCATACTTTATGGTAAAAAGCTTTGGGTAAAGCTGGGAGCCGCCCGGCTCCGAATCAACAAGCGGGTCTTTTATCAAGACCCGCTTAGTAACGCTCTACTGATTACTCAACCTTAGCCGCGAAGAATAGTCAGAACTTCTTCAACGCTGGTGGTGTTCGCCAGACGTTCGATAACACCTTCTTCGTCCAGCGCCGTGGTCAGTTTGGTGATCACGTTGATGTGCTCATTATTGCGCGCTGCGATACCGACGACCAGGCGTGCACGGTCATCTTCATCATCGCCCCAGCGGATACCCGCCGGATACTGGCAGAACACGATACCGGTTTTCAGCACGCGATCTTTCGCTTCGATGGTACCGTGCGGCACAGCGATGGATTCGCCCAGATACGTCGAGGTCAGCTGCTCACGAGCCAGCATCGCGTCGACATATTCTGCCTGAACATACCCGCCTTTCACCAGTTGTTCACCGGCAAAACGAATCGCGTCTTCTTTGGTCGCCGCGTTCAGGCCGAGGAAGATGTTGCTTTCGCTAATGCGGAACAGGTTTTCGTTTTCATTGTCAGTCACGATGCTGTCGCCCAGCGTGGTGGTCACTTTCTCTTTGTACTGGCTGGCTTTGTTCACTTCAACCAGACGTGAAGTCAGGTCCGTGTACAGGCCGCTATCGAGGAAGTTGGTCAGCGAAATGTGCTGTGCGTGTGGCACCTGGCGCATGGCGCGTTCAGTCAGGTCACGGTGAGTAATCACCAGATCCACATCATCAGGCAGGTTGTTGATCGCGCTGTTGGTGACGCTGATGTTGGTCAGCCCGGCATCCTGCACTTTTTTGCGCAGCACACCGGCACCCATTGCGCTGGAACCCATACCGGCGTCACAGGCAACGATGATTTTACGTACGGTAGACAGGTCGCCCGCCACGCCTGCAACAGCAGGTTTGCCGCCTTTAGACTGGGCTTTCATATCCTGCATACGGCGTGTTGCTTCGTCCAGATCGTCGCCGTCTTTCGCTTTGGTGGTTTTCAGCAGGAAAGAAGAGATAACGAAGGACACCGCAAAGGCTGCCACGATAGCCGCGATGTTAGCGAAGTACGCACCTTTTGGTGTCATCGCCAGAACCGCCAGGATAGAACCCGGAGAAGCCGGAGACACCAGACCGCCGTTCAGCACAGTCAGGGTGAACACGCCAGTCATACCGCCCAGAATGACTGCCAGCAGCAGACGTGGGTTCATCAGAACATATGGGAAATAAATTTCGTGGATACCACCCAGGAAGTGGATGATTGCCGCACCGCCAGCTGATTGTTTAGCACTGCCACGACCGAAGAACATGTACGCCATCAGGACGCCCATACCCGGCCCCGGGTTCGCTTCGATCAGGAAGAAGATAGATTTACCGGTTTCAGTCGCCTGCTGGATACCCAGCGGAGAGAAGATACCGTGGTTGATAGCGTTGTTGAGGAACAGGATTTTCGCCGGTTCAACAAAGATAGACGCCAGCGGCAACAGGTTATGAATAACCATGATGTGCACGCCTGCAGCCAGCACTTTAGACAGTGCTTCTACCAGCGGACCGATTGCCAGGAAGGCCAGAATGGCCAACAGCATACCGATAATACCGGCCGAGAAGTTGTTGACCAGCATCTCGAAGCCACTTTTGATTTTACCGTCAACCCAGCGGTCGAAACGCTTGATGCACCAGCCGCCCAGCGGACCTACAATCATTGCGCCGAGGAACATTGGCATATCCGCACCAACGATAACACCCATTACGGTGATTGCGCCGACCACACCACCGCGATCACCACCGACCAGACGACCACCGGTATAACCGATGAGCAATGGCAGAAGATAAGTGATCATCGGGCCAACCAGTTTCGCTAATGTTTCATTAGGGATCCAGCCGGTAGGAATGAACAGAGCAGTAATGATACCCCAGGCGATAAACGCGCCGATGTTGGGCATTACCATGTTACTCAGGAAGCGACCAAAGTTTTGAACTTTGATCTTAACGTCTGGTGAAAACATAAAACGCACCCCTATTGATACGCGCTGACAATAGAGCGCGTGATATCAGTTAATTATCGGTGACGGTTGTTTCGGTTTTTGTGCCACTGCTTTAAAAATCCGTCCGTCGAATTGCTGTCTGCGAGGCGGACTCTACCACGTGATTATAGGCCTCGCGTAGCCACCCGACAGCCCGTGACGCAGATCACACGTATACAGCCTTCACCCCCTGCATTTTGGTGATCATCATCACAAAAACAGCCTGTAACCGAGCTACACTGACGATTATTTGAGCATGACCCTGCCAAATATGTGACTTAAATCACTTTTTGTTAACGAGTCTTTATCATTAAAACGTGATATTGATCACAAAGTATTTTTCGCCGGACTTGTGTATTTCGCTTAAAAAGCATTCAGACGTGTCTGAGGAAAGGAAAACTGAGTTTACGGGAGAGATGTTGAAAGAAAATTACAGGGGGAGCGGGTATCCGGAATACCCGCTTCTTCTTTAATCGGGGACAGGTTCATCACGAAGCTTATGAGTAACATTCAAAATCACTTTTGATTCAGAATCACCATAACTATCCAGATATTGTGGATCAACGTGATGGGAAGCAGGGATTTCATAAGAAATTGGCTTGCCTCTGTCATCTTTTCTCGGACGGCTATAACCGAAAAATTTTGTATACCGTCTCGGTGCCGTTCCCTCAAAATTCTCGAAAATAACCTTTTTAGTTTTATCCGTACTGTCGGCATGAGCTATCGAATCACCGTGAAGGTCTTCAGCCAGACTCTTGGCATAAGGTTCGATATAAACCACCCTCTTCAATCCAGCGGCAACAATATGTCGTGCACAGTTGTGGCAAGGATAAGTTGTGCAATAAAGTGTCTTATCACAAGTACTTGCATTCGCAAGACGCGCCATCGTAGTAATTGCATCCATTTCGGCATGAATAGCACGCGAGTATTCAATCAGGGACTTTATTTTTGGGGTTTTCATAATCTGTATTGCAAGTTCATTCGCCCGTGACGGATCACTACGGGCGATCACTGCTTCGACCTCACGCCTGACTAAATCCTTGTGCATATCACTATGGCAGCCATCGTTGTTATAACAGCGTTTATCGCTCTTGCTTTCACAGGAATAGAGCCCACCACCTGCAGCAGGTACATCGTTGCAGCCAGTGGAGAGGATATTGCAATTATCATCCGTAATAGCAGCCCCCACCTGACGCGATAAACAGGCAGAGCGTAATGCGGCTGAATTCGCGGTGAACATGCCGGTTTCATCCTGGCTGGGACTCACATTATTTGCGCCATGTACAAGGTCGATAAATCGGGCTATCGATTTTTTAATCTGATCATTATTTATGTTCCTGATAAAATAATCGGCACACTGCAATGTGTCCTCGACATGTTGACCATAAGGGTACTCGGAACGCCTGTCGCGCCTGATTATTTCGGCAATCTGATGATCGTTAAGAAAATCCTTTTTCAAATTAATAACTCTTTCATTAATCGTTCTCACTAAGCCGATCAGATAAAAATTATTACGATACACCTCACGAAAGAGATCAACTTCTTCAGGATGTTTTAATTGATCGACAATGTAAGCTATTTTACTGGTTGATTTTCCTGAGGCTCCTTTAAAATCTCCCGTATTTAAATTTGCCGTCCTGATAACTTTTATTTTCCGGATAACCAATTCGGAGTTAATGATATTGCCATGTTTTTCACGCAGAGTATTACCGAGATTTTGCAACTGGATAAAATGCTCATAACCTTCAAGTTTCTTTAACTCTGCCGCTTCAGCAGCTGACAGGGTGTCTGCCATTAAATCGCTAATTCTTATATGCACAACATGATAATTACAGGCTTTAAGTTTAGTGATGATTTTTTCTTTAAGGGTTTTAACCCCTGATCCACTCGCCCCACAAAGTCCGATGACCAGTTCTTGTGAGCGGCGCTCACGAATATCATCAATGCTGTTATTGTTGCCGAATGATTGATTTGATGCAGGTAATGAAATGATTTTTTTTGCCGGTTCAGCCATAGACACTCCAATGACTGGACAGCCTGAATGTTACCAGTCTAGCTTGGCTGCTTCTTCCAAAACCTGAGCCATGGCCTTTTTATATGCAGCAGACTGACGCCGGGCCGAAAGATCAATAACGTGCTCTGATCCCGTGCTCTCCACTGCTGAGAATTCGGAATGCTGTTCATCCGTTTTCAACGCAGCATAATCAGCGAATTGAACAATCATAAGCTATCCATGTAATCAGTAAAAAATTGAGTAAACTCTGCTGGCAGATCCCAGAATCAGAGATTGTTTCATTGGATGAATATCCATGAAGAAAAGAAGGTTACCACGTCAAAACCCACGAAGTGAGTAAAAATTTACTCAGTTTCAGCCGTTACATTCGATACTGAGAAGTGCTTTCCAAACTATACCTGAGAAGAAAATCCGACAGCACAGGCTGCCGGATTGAAACAAAAATTACTTCCCGCCCTGCGCCTTCATAATGGCTGCCTGCAATTCTTCAGCAGACACAGCACCAGGCAGAACGCTGGTGTTTTCAGCGGTCGCGCCGCTGGTTGGCATCACCACGAACCCTGGCGTACCGCTGAAGCCCAGCGTACGGGCCAGCTCATCGTTAGCGGCGATGGCTTCGTGCGTCGCTTTACGCTGTGCATCGGTTGGCGCTGTCGCTTTCGCGGCTTTCACTGCACCGGCGATATCGGCATCCGTAAGCTTACCTTCGTCATGACCGGTGCGGTAAATGCTGTTGTGGTAATCAAAGTACGCCTGAGCGCCTTTTTCTTTCCAGATAGCCATACCGGTTTCAGCCGCAGTGATGGACGCTTTCCAGCGGTCACCAAAGATTGGCCATTCTTTGAAGACGAAACGTACGTTCGGATTGGCTTTCACGGTCTGCTCAACAACCGGCGCCATGTGGCTGCAATACAGGCACTGGTAATCGAAGAATTCCACGAACGCGACTTTTGCATCTTTCGGGCCGTAGCTTGGGGTCGCAGGGTCGTTCAGCAGAGCTTTAGAATTTGCCAACACCGCGCTCAGGGTTTGCTGTTGTTGCTGATCAGCCTGCTGTGCCTGCAGTTTCTGACTGACCTGCACCAGGATTTCCGGGTGCTGCAACATGTAATCCGCCGCAATTTTACCAATGGCTTCCTGTTGCGCCGGGGTGAAATCTGCGGTTGCGCTGTCGGCAGCAAAAGCCAGCGTCGGCGCCAGCACCAGAGAAGCCAACAGAGTCATCATCTGACGTTTCATCAAAAATCCTTAAAGTGAAATACGGGGAAAAACGGACAGTTACCTTCAAAAGTAGAGGAACTCAGCCGGATTTGCAGGCAAAAAATTGTCATTTTTTATAAACAGGCGGACAGGATCTCAGTCAATAAAAAAGCCACGTACAAGATGACGTGGCTTCGTTGCTGATATCAGTCAGGCTTAGTTGCTAAAATCGCCCTGTGCGACTTTTTGCGCCTGAAGCAATGTCTGCTGTTTGCCCACCAGATTAGACATCATAGTGTTGTACTGCGTGGCCTGTTGCTGCGTCGGGAACTGCACGCCGCCGTTGGCGAAAGCAACCTGAGTGCCCTGCTGTTGCAGGAAATCACCCACAGACGCGATATCCTGCGTGAAGCTTTGCAGCGCAGGCACCAGTGGTGTCAGCACGTTAGCAGGCTGGGTCACCACGCTGTTGTATACCTGGCTATAAACCGCTTTCAGATCGTCCGGTTGTTTCAATGCCGCCATCGCGGTGTCGGCTTTCACTTTTGAGTCACGCAACTGCGCATTCAGCAAGCTCAGCGTGCTGGCCGCCTGTTGCAACGCGCTGCGCTGAGTCATGTAATCCTGCGGCGTACGCACCTGACCAATCGCGCTCACCACCGGCACCAGGCTACCTTCAACGGCACCTTTCATCTGGCGGGAGAATGACAGAATGATGCCGTAGTCATTCGCGTAATTACCAAAACGTTGTTTCTGATCTTCACTCAGCGACGGCAGATTTTGCCCGCTACGCATCACGGTATTTTGCAAATAATCGATAAAGGCTTTGCGTTGCTCCGGTTCTTTATCGCCGCATGCAGTGAGCTGAAACACCACCAGCAGTGCGATAAACGGCGCCAGCCAGCGAGAAAATGCACCGCTTCTGATCCCTACAGCCATGAGTCCTGACTCCTGATTTCAATGTTCTTCTTCCGGCCAGTTCCCTGCCGATGCTGTGCATTCCATGCGGGTTATAGGATAGAACAATTGGGGGGAGAACGCTTTTTAAAAAAGCGTAGAAATTGGCATCCGATAAGCTGCCTTGCTCCTCCCCCTGCGAAGGGGGAGGCCAACCCTCCCCTTAGCAGGGGGAGGGAGCAAAAACTTAACTTACTGAAGCAGCGAAATATCCGCCACCTGCAGGAACAACTCCCGCAGTTTGGAGAGCAGCGTCAGGCGGTTGATACGCACCGCTTCGTTCTCATCCATCACCATCACGGTATCAAAGAACGTATCGACGGTTTCACGCAATGCAGCCAGTTCCACCAGCGCTTCTTTGTACTGACCGGCGGCAAACAGCGGTTCCAGCTTGTCGCGCAGAACCACCAGATGCGTCGCCAGTTTCAGCTCAGCAGGTTCTTTCAGTACGGACGCGTGGACGTGATCCAGCAGAACATCCGTGGATTTCGCCAGAATGTTGGACACACGCTTGTTGGCCGCCGCCAGCGTGGCCGCTTCATCCAGCGTACGGAAGTAGCTCACCGCTTTCACGCGCGCATCGAAATCAGCCGGTTTGGTCGGACGACGTGCCAGCACAGCCTGAATGGTATCAACTGCGTGACCTTCTTCCTGATACCACGCGCGGAAACGACCGAGCATGAAATCAACCACATCATCTACTACCTTCTCGTTAGTCAGCTTGTCGCCGTACAGACGCACCGCTTCTTCGGTCAGGGTTTGCAGATCAAGTGGCAGATTTTTCTCAACGATAATACGCAGAACACCCAGCGCGGCACGGCGCAGTGCGAACGGGTCTTTGTCGCCTTTCGGATGTTGACCGATGCCAAAAATACCGGCCAGGGTGTCCATCTTGTCAGCGATTGCCAGCGCGCACGCTACCAGCGAAGCCGGTAACTCGTCGCCCGCAAAGCGTGGCTGATATTGCTCGTTCAGCGCAACCGCGACTTCTTCCTGCTCGCCGTCGTGACGTGCATAATGCATGCCCATCACGCCCTGCGTGTCGGTGAACTCGAAGACCATGTTGGTCATCAGGTCACATTTAGACAGCAGACCGGCGCGTTTTGCGTTCTCAACGTTGGCACCGATTTTCTCAGCGATCCAGCCAGACAGCGCCTGAATACGGTCGGTTTTGTCGCGCAGCGTACCCAGTTGCTTCTGGAACAATACGGTTTCCAGACGCGGCAGGTTATCTTCGAGACGTTTCTTGCGGTCGGTATTGAAGAAGAATTCGGCATCGGCCAGACGCGGACGCACCACTTTCTCGTTACCGGAAATGATTTGCTGCGGATCTTTCGATTCGATGTTGGCGACAAAGATGAAGTTCGGCAGAAGTTTGCCTGCGGCGTCGTACACCGGGAAATACTTCTGGTCGCCTTTCATGGTGTAAACCAGCGCTTCAGCCGGAACAGCCAGGAATTTCTCTTCGAATTTCGCGGTCAGCACCACCGGCCATTCAACCAGAGACGCGACTTCTTCCAGCAGACTTTCACTCAGATCAGCGATACCGCCAATTTCTTTTGCCGCTTTTTCCGCGTCACGTTTGATCAGCGCTTTACGCTGCTCGTAATCGGCAATGACTTTGCCGCGTTCCAGCAGAATTTGCGGATACTGATCGGCATTATCAATCGTGAATTCAGGCTCGCCCATGAAGCGGTGACCGCGAAGAGTGCGGGCAGAATCGATACCGAGAATTTTCGCCGGGATCAGCTCATCGCCTAACAGCAGGGTGACAGTATGCACCGGACGCACGAACTGCACGTCGGAATCGCCCCAGCGCATCAGTTTAGGAATTGGCAGTTTAGACAGTGACGTGGCGATCATCGCAGGCAGCAGTTGTTGCGCGCTTTCACCTTTGACGTGCGCACGGTAAACCAGCCATTCGCCTTTGTCAGTGACCAGACGATCGGCCTGATCAACGGTGATACCGCAACCGCGAGCCCAGCCTTCAGCGGCTTTGCTCGGTTTGCCTTCGGCATCAAATGCCTGCGCCACAGCCGGGCCGCGTTTTTCAACTTCGCGGTCAGCCTGGGATTCATGCAGACCAGAGACTTTCAGCGCCAGACGGCGCGGTGCGGCAAACCATTTTACGTCGCCGTGAGGCAGATTCGCCGCATCCAGCTCCGCAGTCAGGTTAGCGGCAAAAGATTCAGCAAGGCTGCGCAGAGCCTTCGGTGGCAGTTCTTCCGTGCCGATTTCCACCAAAAAAGTTTTATCAGTCATGGATGGCTCACTCATTCTCTAGTTTCGGATGATCATCGTTCTTTTTGCACATCGGGAAGCCCAGCACTTCGCGGGAAGCGTAATACGCCTCAGCTACCGCTTTAGTCAGGGTACGGATGCGCAGAATGTAGCGCTGACGTTCAGTCACAGAAATCGCTTTACGCGCGTCGAGCAGGTTGAAGCAATGGGCCGCTTTCAGGATGCGCTCGTAAGCAGGCAGTGCCAGTGGCTTTTCGAGCGCCAGCAGGGTTTGCGCTTCTTTCTCGTGCTGTTCAAAACAGGTGAACAAGAAATCGACGTCGGCGTATTCAAAGTTATACGTCGATTGTTCCACTTCGTTCTGATGGAACACGTCGCCGTAGGTGGTTTTACCCAGCGGACCGTTGCTCCACACCAGATCGTACACGCTGTCCACGCCCTGGATGTACATCGCCAGACGTTCCAGACCGTAAGTGATTTCGCCGGTTACCGGTTTACATTCCAGGCCCCCGACCTGCTGGAAGTAAGTGAACTGCGTCACTTCCATGCCGTTCAGCCACACTTCCCAGCCAAGACCCCAGGCGCCGAGCGTCGGGTTTTCCCAGTTGTCTTCAACGAAGCGGATATCGTGGATCAGCGGATCAAGACCCAGCTCTTTCAGTGAGCCGAGGTACAGCTCCTGAATGTTTTCCGGTGAAGGTTTGATCATCACCTGGAACTGATAATAGTGCTGCAGACGGTTCGGGTTCTCGCCGTAGCGGCCGTCGGTCGGACGGCGTGATGGCTGAACATAGGCTGCCGCAAAAGGCTCAGGGCCGAGTGCGCGCAGACTGGTCATCGGGTGCGAGGTCCCCGCGCCGACTTCCATATCCAGCGGTTGAACAATGGTGCAGCCCTGCTGCGCCCAATAATCTTGCAGTGTCAGGATCAGGCCCTGAAATGTCTTGGTATCAAACTTTTGCATGTTGGATTCGCACGCGAGAAAGTGGGTGTAAAGAGAGTGCGACAGTATACCCGCTGCACGGAAGATAATCAGCCAGAATGACACATCAGTTCAGCCGGATTTGCTTTCGGGACGCCAGTATTTAGCGCTTCTCAGCCAGTTTATACGCTTCGTTGCCTTCGCGTTTACCCACCGCGACAACGGTCACGATGATTTCCTGATCTTCTACCTGATACACCAGGCGATAACCAAGACTCTTTAATTTGATTTTATAGCGGTTATTTTTGGGGCCACATAAGCGGGCAGAAACCACGTGAGGATTCTCCAGCCGCTCGGCCAGTTTCTTTTTAAATTGCTCCTTGATCGTTGGGGCAAGTGCTTTCCATTCTTTTAAAGCTGATTTGAAAAAATTGAGTTTATAAGTCATCCAGTGTCAGCCTAATCCTTTCTTCACCCTGCCGCGCATCCATTATGCGGTTCAATTCAACGTCTTCTGCAAGACTCAGAAAATAGGCGTAAACATCGGGCGGAACGCAATAAAAAGCGGGCTCGTTACGATTGAGTATCGCCACCGCTTCGCCTTCGCCTGCACTAAATGTTCCCATCGGGTCGCGTTTTAGTTCAGTAATACTGGCGGCTGAGGAAGTGAGTATTTCAAACGGCATAGTTTTTCTCCTTTTTTCATACTATGCCGTCAGTATAGCTTTTAAAGACATCATTTAAAGCACTCTTAATAATATCTTTTAAAACCGCGCACTCAGCCCGGCGTTGTAGGAGGTTTGTTCGCCGGAATCCAGTCCGGTGGTTTGTGAAATAGCCGCAAATGCTGAAATGCTGTGGGTGATTTGCACGTTTAAGCCTGCGGTCATATCCACCCAGTCGTCGTCCTGTTCGCCGGTGGTGCGGCTGAACCGCGTGCGGGTGGATTTGATCGCGCCGGTGGTGGTGTAGGTTTTATCGCCAAACTGGCGGTCATAGGTGACCTGCGCATACGGATTGACGATGCCGAGTTCGGCATTCACCCGCCAGCCGAGCGCACCGATTTGTGAATGAGAAGTCTGATCGCCAAAACGCATCGAGGTACTGTTGTTGCCCTTCTCGCTGTAACCTTCAACACTGCTGTAATCCCAGCTGTATTGCGCCACCGGCCCGGTTTTCAGCACCGGCAGAACCGGGAAGTCCCAGCCTGCGGTGACGCGTCCGCCGATCTGTTTGCCGTCCGTTTCACCGCGCTCCGTCCGGGTGGTAGGCCCGAGCGTAATGCGGCGTTTGATATCGTCATAATTGAGCGAGCCGTAGTGCACATCGCCGTTGATCCAGCCATTTTCGGCGATTTTAATGCCGGTGAAGGCGGTCGCCATCCAGCCGCGCGTACGGTAGCTGTAATGATCTGTCGGATCGTCTTTATCATCGGAGCCGGAAAGCATAAGCCCCATCATCCAGCGATCGGTCATCTGATAATCCATGCCGATATTCAGCGAGTTAGCCGTCAGGTCGCCATCACCCAGCCCCATCGACGGGCTGAATTTGCTGTCCGCACTTTGCCCGGCATAACCGCCAAACATGCCGAAGGTTCCCGCATCGTTATCCTGCGTACGCAACTGCTGATAACGGCTGTCGAGCAAGCCTTGTGTATTTCGCGCCAGCGCCAGTGAACCCTGACTCAGCGCAGAAGCTTCCAGCGGGCCGTCGAGCACCGACTGCATATATTGCGCAATCAGCGCGTGCGCCTGAGGCGTCGGGTGGAAATGGTCAGAAAACAGGAAAGCTTTGCTGCTGTCGAAACCCGGCAGATTCGAAGTACATTCCGAGGCGGATGTCCCGACCGGACAGGCCGTACCGGCAGTATTGGCAAAACCGTACCGCGCCGGATCGGCAACCACTTCGTTGAACAGCCCGTTGATATCCACGCGTGCAATATTGCCGCCGGTTTTCGCCAGCGCGATATCTTCGGTGGTGTTGTAGGTGTCGGTCAGGCCGCCCGCCACGTCTTTCAGCGCGTCATACGCGGCCGCCAGCCCTTTGGCGATCACGTCCTGTACCAGCGGAATGCCCGAGCCTTTCGCCGCAGCGGCCGCCAGCGCATTGTGAATGGCCTCGGTGCGGGCATCGGCATCCGGCGTATTTTGTGCATTCAAATACTGATACGCCGCTGCCAGCGCCTGTTGCTGCACCGGCAGCAATCCGACCTGGATCACGCCTTCCATCAGCACCGGTGTCAGACCGATATTCGGCACCGTCGGCACCACAACCGTGCCAGCACCGGCTTTCAGTAAATCGTTCACCTGTGAGGCCGCCTGCGTCGCGCTGTTGGTGGCAATTTCGACCGCCGTAACCGGATTCAGGCTCAGCGCCGCAGCGGCCAGATCGTTGCCGCCAATCCAGTGAACATACAGCCCGTTCGGATCGGCTTTGCCGCCGGTCGACGTCAGATAGCTTTTAACCTGATCCTGGGTGGTGTAATCAGAATCCAGCCCCGGCACCGCCACACCGCCACCTTCGGCATAGTTCAGGCCGCCTTTTGAAGAAGGAGCTAAGGTTGTGCCGATGTTGTTCGCCAAGATCTCGTCATAAAGCGGATGCGTGCTGCTGTCGAAGGTCCAGCGACCAATGTTACCGGTGTCGCTCAGGCTGTCGCCGAACACATAAAGCTGGTCAAAAGCCTTCGCGGGAGCCTGTAAACCGAGGCACAGTGCCACGGCAAATGCTCCCTGAGAGAGTCGTAAAATCGACGAATTCTTGCCTGCCATAACGGTGATTTCCCTCAATAATGACGCTCAACGCAAGGATTAAACGTAAGGATTACGTAATGATTGGCTTTAAATATTGTTCAGATCCGACCAGCGTCAAGGTGGGGATTTAGAAATTGCGACGTTGCAGAGTTATCCGAGAAGCCACACACTGACACCACGCATTTAAGCCTCTTATAAGGACGACAGAATGGCGACTACCCGATGCAACTGGGTTTCGAAAGAACCGATTTACCTCGAGTATCACGATAAAGAATGGGGCGTGCCGGTTAAAGATGGCCGCGAATTGTTTGAAATGTTGTGTCTGGAAGGCCAGCAGGCCGGTCTGTCGTGGATCACCGTGCTGAGAAAACGCGAAAACTATCGCCAGAATTTTCATCACTTCGACCCGGTGCGCATTGCGAAAATGACCGATGACGACGTGGAGCGGCTGGTGCTCGACGCCGGGATCATCCGCCATCGTGGCAAAATCAAAGCCATTATCGGCAACGCACAGGCGTATCTGGCGATGCAGGCCGGTGGCGAAGACTTCTCTGAATTCATCTGGAATTTTGTTGGCGGCCAACCGGTCATCAATAATCCGCTTGGCCCGGAAGGGGTTCCGGCGACCACCGCCGTATCCGATGCCATGTCCAAGGCGCTGAAAAAGAAAGGCTTTAAGTTTACCGGCTCGACAATTTGTTATGCCTTTATGCAGGCGGCCGGGCTGGTGAACGATCATCAGTCATATTGCTTCTGCCATCCGGCGAATCAGCCGTCATGATCCGTGCAGCGCGGCCCGCCGACACCGAAGCCATTCTGATGCTCTGGCTGCGCAGTTCTTTGCTTTCACACGCGTTCATCGCCGAATCCTACTGGATTGAAAGCCTGCAAATGGTCAGAGAAGATTTTCTGCCCAAAGCCAGAACCTGGGTCGATTGCGACGAAGATGATCAGGTTTGCGGATTTATCAGCGTGATGAATCAGCAGTTTATCGGTGCGCTGTTTGTAGAAGCCTCACACTACGGCGATGGCACCGCGCAGCGTCTGATGGCGGCGGCAAAGGAGGAATATCCGGTGCTGCTGCTGGAGGTTTACCAACAAAATGATCGCGCCGTCTCGTTCTATCGCAAGGAAAATTTTGAGATAACCGCGAACACCCGCCATCCCGGCACGGATATGCCAACGTACATTCTGCGCTGGCATCATCCCCTTTCTGAATAAGTTCCAAAAATCCGTAAAAATACAAAAACGGATATCCGGAATTCTCCTACTGCTTAACGTGCCGAAATTGCGCATAAAGAGCGCCAGAACGCCGCAGGACTGATGTCCTCCCGTTGCATTTGTTTATGTTTTGACACCTTTTTCTGTGCAACTTGTCAGAAAGCGCGAAGTCATAATGCAGCGATGAAGTTCTGAATAATAAACATCCTGAAGGAAATAAGATGAGCAAAAGATTAGTTGTGGTTGCGGGCGTACTTTGCGCCACCCTGGGCCTGTCGGCCTGTACCACTAACCCTTACACCGGCGAATCAGAAGCAGGGAAATCCGGCATTGGCGCAGGTCTTGGGGCCGCGCTCGGCGCAGGCGTCGGTATGCTGTCTTCTTCTAAACACGACCGCGGCAAAGGCGCGCTGATCGGTGCCGCAGCCGGTGCCGCACTGGGCGGCGGTGCAGGTTATTACATGGATGTGCAGGAAGCTAAACTGCGCGACAAAATGAAAGGTACCGGCGTCAGCGTGACCCGTCAGGGCGATAACATCGTGCTGAATATGCCGAACAACGTCACCTTCGACACCAACAGCAGTACGCTGAAACCGGCAGGCGCTAACACGCTGACCGGCGTGGCGATGGTACTGAAAGAGTATCCGAAAACCGCCGTCAACGTGATCGGTTACACCGACAGCACCGGCACCCGCGCGCTCAACATGAAACTGTCGCAGCAACGTGCTGACGGCGTGGGCAGTGCGCTGATTACACAAGGTGTTGAAGGCAGCCGCGTACACACCACCGGCGCCGGCCCGGATAATCCGATTGCCAGCAACAGCACCGAAGCCGGGAAAGCGCAAAACCGTCGTGTAGAAATCACGCTAAGTCCGTTGCAGTAAACTCTGAATATCCTTATTCATCACGGGGCCTTATGGCCCCGTTTTGTCTGGCATGTGATATTCTCCCGCAATGTGTCTCCTCAACGGCGTTACGGGTGTCAGTATGTCTCTGAAAGCTATCGCGAAAGATCTCGGTATTTCCGTGACCACCGTCAGCCGCGCGCTGAACGGTTACGATGACGTTTCAGCAGAGACCAAAGCCCGTGTTCAGGCGGCGGCAAATGTGCGCGGTTACCGCCCCAACACCCTCGCCCGCCGGTTGAAAATGGGCAAGATCGACGCCGTTGGCCTCATTTTTCCCTTCACTTCCCACCCTTTAAGTAATTCTGCTTTTATCGAAATGGTCGGTTGTATCACCCGTGAACTGGCCAAACATGAAATCGACCTGTTACTGGTGCCGGATGAACTGGGCACCTTTTCGTGGCGGCGTCTGATTGAAAGCAAACGCGTCGATGCCATGCTGGTGGCGCATACGCTTGATAACGACCCTCGCCTGCTGGATTTGCAGCAACGCAATTTCCCGTTCCTGGCACTGGGCCGCAGCGGTTGCCTGACGCAGGACTACGCCTGGTTTGATTTCGATAACCGCGCCGGTATGCAGATGGCGGTCGATCATCTCGCCGCACTCGGCCATCAGCGCATCGCGTTTCTTGGCGAAAATAATCAGCAATCGTTTATCGGACAGCGTTATCAGGGGTATCTCGACGGGTTGCAGGTCAACGCCCTGCCGGAAAACCCGGACTACATGCATAAAATCAGCCCAAGCCGTCGCGCCGGTTATCAGACCACGCAGGCATTGCTGGCGCTACCGGTACCGCCAACGGCGATTGTCTGCGACTGCAATATGCACGGCGAAGGCGCAGCACTGGCGTTACATGAAGCCGGTTTACTGCTCAGTGGCGGTATATCACTCATCATTTTTGACGGATTACCCCGTGACAGCGTGCCGGATGTGGCGGTGACCGCAGTCCGCCAGGGCACCCGCGAAGCGGTCGGTTTGCAAATCGCCACCATGACAATGTCGCTGATCCGCAACGAGCCACTGAAAGATTTACAGGTTCTCTGGCAGCCTGAACTGCAGGCGGGCGTTACCGCACATCCACCACGCTGATACTTCCCCTTTCGGTTATTTTTCCACCCTATATCACAAATCTGACGATTTACATTTCCCATCCGAAACGTTTCGGATCAATAGTTACTCCACCTGATCGCGTCTTATCAGCGCAAATCTTTGTTTGGAGCAGCGACTATATGGAAAACCAGATTGTTCATTTAACCGGCGGGAATACCAGCCTGATCGTGCGTTGCATGCCTTACGCCGAAATTCTTTACTGGGGAAACCGCCTCAGCCAGTTTTCAGCGAATGACATTATTTCGCTGAGCCGCGCGGTGCCCAATGGCCGGATTGATGTCGAAGCGCCGGTGAATGTCAGTGCCGACTCAGGGCGCGGTTCATTCGGCACACCGGGCATGGAAGGCCATCGCGACGGGCTGGACTGGTCGCCGGTATTCAATACCACGCAGGTAAAGCACGATGAAAACCAGCTCACCATTACCACCGAAGACCCGATCGCCGGACTGCAATTTCGCAGCGAGTTACGCCTCGATAACAGCGGCGTTTTGCAGGCACGTAACAGCCTGACCAACCTCAAACCCGGCACGTATCAGGTGACGCGACTGGCCGTGACGCTGCCGCTGCCGGAACGCGCCGCCGAAGTGATGGCCTTTCATGGCCGCTGGATCAAAGAATTCCAGCCGCACCGCACACGGCTGGATCACGGCGGCATCATTCAGGAAAACCGTCGCGGCAAAACCTCTTCCGAATATTTTCCGGCGATGATGATCGGTCATCCGGGTTTCAGCGAAGAACAGGGCGAAGTCTGGGGAATGCATCTGGGGTGGAGCGGCAACCACAGGCTGCGCGCCGACATCAAAATCGACGGCCGCCGTCTGGTGCAAGCCGAAGCGTTGTATCTCCCCGGTGAGCAACGACTCGGGCAAGGCGAAACTCTGGAAACGCCCTGGCTGTATGCCAGTTATTCAGCCAGCGGCCTGAACCGCATGAGTCAGCAATTCCACCAGTTTGTGCGTGAACAGATTTTGCGCTTCCCGACAGAAAAACCGCGGCCGGTGCTTCTCAATACCTGGGAAGGGATTTATTTCGATCACGATCCTGACTACATCATGCAGATGGCGACCGAATCCGCCGCGTTAGGCGTGGAACGCTTCATTATCGACGACGGCTGGTTCCGTGGCCGCGACCACGACCGCGCCGCACTCGGTGACTGGTATCTCGACGAGAAGAAATACCCGAACGGCCTGAAACCGGTGATCGACCATGTAAAAAAACTCGGTATGGAATTTGGCATCTGGGTCGAGCCGGAAATGATTAACCCGGATTCCGATTTATACCGCGCCCACCCTGACTGGCTGCTGGCGTTGCCGGGCTATCAGCAACCGAGCGGACGTCACCAGTTCGTGCTCGATCTGAACAATCCGCAGGTCTTTGATTATCTGCTGGAACGCATGAGCTGGCTGCTTGGCGAGCACGACGTCGATTATGTGAAATGGGACATGAACCGTGAAATTGTCCAGCCCGGCCATGAAGGCCGCGCGGCACTGACGTCACAAACGCAGCAGTTTTACCGCCTGCTCGACGCGCTGGGCGAACGGTTCCCGCAGATTGAGTTTGAATCCTGCGCGTCCGGCGGGGGTCGCATTGACTTCGAGGTGCTCAAACGCAGCCACCGTTTCTGGACATCCGACAATAACGACGCGCTGGAGCGGCAGAAAATTCAGCGCGGCATGAGCTATTTCTTCCCGCCGGAAGTGATGGGGTCGCACATCGGCAACAAGCTGTGCCATGCCACCTCACGCCAGCACAGCATTGAATTTCGCGGCCTGACGGCGCTGTTCGGTCACATGGGGATTGAGCTGGATCCGGTGAAAGAAGGCGATACCGAACGCGCCGGTTTTGCGAAATACACCCGCCTTCATCAACAACTTCGCCCGTTATTACACAGCGGCGACGTTTACCGCGTGGATACACACGACGAGACGGTGCTGATCAATGGCGTGGTCAGTGAAAGCGCCGATCGCGCGGTATTCCTGGTCAGCCAACTGGCGATGCCCACCTGGTCGTTACCCGGTGTGTTGCGGGTGCCGGGGCTAAGACCTGATGCGCGTTATCGCGTGACGGTGCTGGATGAACCGCCATTGCTGGCGGGCGGCGGCAGCGGTCACACCATGCGCGTACAACCGGCGTGGCTGCATGAATCTCCGGTATTGAGCGGCGAATGGCTGGCAAATGCCGGGCTGGCACTGCCGGTGTTGGATCCGGAAAGTGCCCTGCTGCTGGGCTTCGAAGAAATCAGATAACAACAAAAAACGCCGGTACGTGAGTGCCGGTTTTCATGGTTTCGGCAAGGAAATCACTATGAACTCTACACAAACCTCCGATCGTTGCTTCTACAAAAACAATACTAATTTCTGGATATTTGGCAGCTATTTCTTCCTGTATTTCTTCATCATGGCGACCTGTTATCCGTTTTTACCGATCTGGCTTTCTGATGTGATCGGCCTGAGTAAGACGGAAACCGGTATCGTGTTCTCCAGCATGTCGTTGTTTGCCATTCTGTTTCAGCCGATTTTCGGCATCATTTCAGACAAGCTCGGCCTGAAGAAGCATCTTCTGTGGGTCATCGCCGTGCTGCTGTTCCTGTTTGCGCCATTCTTCATTTACGTCTTCGCGCCGTTGTTAAAACTGAATATTGTGCTCGGTGCCATTCTCGGCGGCGCCTATATCGGTTTCGTCTTCGCGGGCGGTTCGGGCGCGACTGAGGCGTATATCGAAAGAGTGAGCCGCAACAGTTCGTTTGAATACGGTAAGGCGCGGATGTTCGGCTGTTTCGGCTGGGGGATTTGCGCCTCGACGGCGGGTGTGCTGTTTAATATCAACCCGGATATCGTGTTCTGGATGGGTTCCGGGGCCGCAATCATTTTGATGATTTTGCTGCTGATTGCCCGTCCACAGGAAAACAAAAACGCACAGGTTTTGGATAAACTCGGTGCCAATCAGCCGCAATTCTCGCTGAAAACGGCGGCAATGTTGCTGAAAGAGCGCAAACTGTGGATGCTGATTTTGTATGTCATCGGCGTGGCCTGTGTGTATGACGTGTTCGATCAGCAGTTCGCGACGTTCTTCAAAACTTTCTTCGCGTCGCCACAGCAGGGCACGGAAATGTTCGGCTACGTCACCACCGCCGGTGAGTTGTGTAACGCACTGATTATGTTCTGTTCTCCGTGGATCATTAACCGCATCGGCGCGAAAAACACCTTGCTGCTGGCAGGTACGATTATGTCGATCCGCATTGTCGGTTCGTCATTTGCCACCACGGCGGTTGAAGTGATTTTGCTGAAGATGCTGCACGCGCTGGAAGTACCGTTCCTGCTGGTTGGCGTGTTCAAATACATCACGCAGATTTTTGATGTCCGGTTCTCGGCGACCATTTATCTGATCGGGTTTAACTTTGCCAAACAACTGGCGGCGATTTTCCTTTCGGCCTTCGCGGGCAGTTTGTATGACCGTATCGGATTCAGTGATACTTATCTGATCCTCGGCGGTATTGCCTTTGGCGTGACGATCATTTCCGCGTTTACCCTGAGCAGCAGGCCGAAGCCTGAAGCGGTTTCCGGGGTGCAAACGGCAGAAGGTTTGCGCTGACTTGCGGATGCAGTCTTTCAGCACTCTGTGCTAGTCTCCGTGGGATGAGCAAGAAGGGAGAAAGGCTGTGAGCAAAAAACAGGAACCGGGCGCTGCGGTTCGCGCCACGATACGTGACGTCGCCAGTGCCGCCAAAACCGGTAAAACCAGCGTTTCACGTTATCTCAACGGTGAACAACACCTGCTGTCCGATTCGCTGAAAGAGCGCATCGGACGGGCGATCTCCCTGCTCGATTATCAGCCCAGCCAGATGGCACGTAGCCTGAAAAGCGGGCAAACGCGGCTAATCGGGCTGATCCTCGCTGATATCACCAACCCGTATTCTGTCGATGTGATGCGTGGCGTTGAAGCCGCCTGCCGTCAGGAAGGGCTGACGCTGCTGGTGTGTAACACCAATAACGAG
This sequence comes from Rahnella sp. CG8, assembly GCF_023701875.1. Taxonomy (NCBI): domain Bacteria; kingdom Pseudomonadati; phylum Pseudomonadota; class Gammaproteobacteria; order Enterobacterales; family Yersiniaceae; genus Rahnella; species Rahnella sp. CG8. The sequence continues at coordinate 65,359 of NZ_JABAED010000010.1, read as the reverse complement.
CTGGATCAGGAAAAGCATTACCTGCAATTACTCAGCAGTTATCGCGTCGATGGCATTGTGGTGAATGCCGTCGGGATGCGCGAGGCGGCGATTTCTACGCTGCAACAGGCCAATTTACCCATGGTGCTGATTGACCGTAAAGTGGCGAATTTCGCCTGCGACGTGATCGGACTTAACAACGTGGAAGCCACTCAGATGATGACCGGTCATCTTCTGGAGCAGGGTTTTGAAGCCCTGCTTTTCATCAGCGAACCCGCCAATATAAACACCCGCTTTGACCGCTTACACACCTTTCTGAAATGCATGCAGCAATCTCCGCAGTATATTGCCGAACAGGGTGAAATTGAGCTGAGTAATACCGGAGGGCTGGATAATCTGCTGAAGGACTTTGTGGCACGGCACGCGGATAAACACAAAGCGGTGATGTGTGTGAACGGCGCACTGACGCTACAGGTTGCACGCGCTATGCAGCGGCTGAATCTGCGCTGGGGGCCGGACATCGGTTTATCCGGCTTTGACGAACTGGTGTGGGCAGAACTGGCGGGCGTCGGCATTACGACGCTGAAGCAGCCGACTTACGACATGGGCGTGGCGGCGCTCAGACAACTGGTGACCCGCATTCAGGGCAATACTGAGCCAGTTAAAGACCTGGAGTTTTCCGGCGAACTCATTGCGCGCGGTTCTACAGCAGCGCGCTGATCCCTCTTCTTCCCCCTGAACCTGCCCGTTCTTCGTGAGCGGGATCATATTTTTGCGCTTTTGTCCTGTCGATTGGAACCGGTTCCAATTAGGTTGTATAAAACGAAACAAAACGTTAACAACGGCTCGACCTGTCATTTGTTCCACTAAAATAAGGTTTCGGAAATGATTGCCTGCGCCAGATTACAGGGCGCTTTCACAGGATAAGTATTCATGAAAAGAGAAATCGTCATTGTTACCGCAGCCTACGGCAACAGCGTGGTAAAAGCCCGCGGCGGCCAGGCGGAGCTGCTTTCAGTGATTGCTGATGCTAAGGCCGACGGTGTGGAAATTCGTCGCGAATTGTTCACTGCCGGAGAACTGGATTCGTTGCCAGCGCTGGCAGAAAAAATTAAAAGTCATGGATTGTTTGCGGTGTATTCCGTGCCGTTTCCGCTGTTTTCAGCCGGTGGCAAGCTTAATTCTGATGCATCACAATATTTTGAAGAGGCGCGCATTCTCAATGCCCGCACCATTAAGTTTTCTCTCGGCGAATTTATGCCGGGCCAGGATCTGACCCCGCTGAAGGTTGTGCTGGCGTCAAGCCCGGTGAAGCTGGTGGTTGAGAATGACCAGTCGCCGGATTGCGGCATTCTTTCACGCATTAACGCTTTTATGTTTGCTGCTGAGTCGCTGCATCTGCCGTTAAGCATGACGTTCGACATGGCCAACTGGCTGTGGGTCGGACAGGATCCGGCCGTGGCCGCTGAGCGTCTGGCGCGTCATGTGGGTTATGTGCATGTCAAAGCTGCACAAAAACGTAGCGGAAAATGGCATGCCGTCGCGCTCGATGACAGCGATGGCAGTTGGGAACCTTTATTGAAAAGCCTGCCTCAGGATGTGCCACGCGGTATCGAATTCCCGCTTGAGGGTGATGATCTGACCGCGGTGACGCGCCATTACGTAGAACTGTTACGTCAGTAAGCGCCGTCGGGACCGTGCTGATGCACTATCAGGAGAAACAGTTATGAACCAGTCCAGGATCGCCACCCGCCGCTGGTGGTACATCATGCCGATCGTGTTCATCACTTACAGTCTGGCGTATGTCGACCGCTCGAACTTCAGTTTTGCCTCAGCGGCCGGTATCAACAACGATTTGGGCATTACCAAAGGGATGTCGTCCCTGTTGGGTGCACTGTTTTTTTTGGGCTATTTCTTCTTCCAGATCCCCGGCACGATTTACGCCGAACGCCGCAGTGTTAAGAAACTGATTTTCTGGTGTTTATTGCTTTGGGGGGGATTCGCCTCTTTAACCGGCGTGGTAACCAACATTCCGATGCTGGCAGTGATCCGCTTCGCCCTCGGCGTGGTGGAAGCTGCCGTGATGCCCGCCATGCTGGTGTATATCAGCAACTGGTTCACCAAATCCGAGCGTTCCCGTGCTAACACCTTTCTGATCCTCGGCAATCCGGTGACAGTGTTGTGGATGTCGGTGCTTTCCGGCTATCTGATCAAATCCTTTGGCTGGCGCGAGATGTTTATCTTCGAAGGCATTCCGGCGGTGATCTGGGCGGTTATCTGGTGGTTTACCGTCAAAGATAAACCTGAACAAGTCAGCTGGCTGAGCGACCAGGAGAAACAGGCGCTGGCCGCACAACTGGAAAAAGAGCAGAAAGACATTCAGGCGGTGGGCGGTTACCGGGAAGCCTTCCGCTCGCGCAATGTGGTGCTGCTTTGCCTGCAATATTTCTTCTGGAGCATTGGCGTGTATGGCTTTGTGCTCTGGCTGCCGTCGATTTTGCGCGACGGCAAATCAATGGGCATGGTCGAAGCGGGCTGGTTATCTTCCGCCCCTTATCTGGCCGCCACTATCGCCATGATCCTGGTGTCCTGGGCATCGGACAAAATGCAAAACCGTAAGTTGTTTGTCTGGCCGTTATTGCTGGTGGCCGCGCTGGCGTTCTTTGGTTCATGGGCCGCTGGCACAAACAATTTCTGGCTTTCGTACAGTTTACTGGTGGTTGCGGCTGCGGCAATGTATGCCCCGTACGGGCCGTTCTTCGCCATTATTCCTGAAATGCTGCCCAAAAATGTGTCCGGTGGCGCGATGGCTTTGATTAACAGCCTCGGCGCACTGGGCTCATTCTTTGGCTCCTGGTTTGTCGGCTATCTCAACGGCAATACGGGCAGTCCGGCAGCCTCATTTATTTTCATGGCCGTGTCGTTACTGGTTTCCGCAGGTTTAACCCTGCTGGTGAGACCGCGAAAGGCCAACATTCAGCCGAAAGAAGTTTCCTTAACCCAAGGGAGTAAGTCATGAAGCCGTCTATCGTTTTATATAAAAAATTACCCGCCGACCTGCATCAGCGTCTTGAAGAGCATTTCACCATCACTGAATTTGATGGCATTACGGATAAGAACCGTGCTCAGGTGTTTGATGCGCTGCAAAACGCCGAAGGGTTACTGGGTTCTGGCGGGAAAATTGATAAAGAACTTTTCGACCATGCACAGCGCCTGCGTGCGGTTTCTACCATTTCCGTCGGTTATGATAATTTCGATGTGGCAGAACTGACCCGCCGCGAAATCCCGATGATGCATACTCCGACGGCGCTGACCGATACCGTCGCTGACACGGTGATGGCACTGGTGCTCTCTACCGCCCGCCGCGTGGTAAATGTGGCCGAGCGCGTAAAAGCCGGTGAATGGAATGAAAACATTGGCGAAGACTGGTTCGGCATTGATGTTCACCATAAAACCATGGGCATCGTCGGCATGGGCCGTATCGGTCTGGCGCTGGCGCAACGTGCGCATTTCGGTTTCGACATGCCGATTTTGTACAATGCACGCAGCCAGCATAAAGAAGCGGAAGAGAAGTTTGGCGCGCGTAAATGCGAGCTGGATGAGCTGCTGAAAGAGTCTGATTTCGTCTGTATCTTGCTGCCAATGACCGAACAAACCTTCCATCTGATCGGTAAGGAAGAGCTGGCGAAGATGAAATCCAGCGCGATTTTGATCAGCGCAGGTCGTGGCCCGGTTATCGATGAACCAGCCCTGATCGAAGCGCTGAAAGCCGGTACGATTTATGGTGCTGGTATGGACGTGTTCGAGACTGAGCCGCTGCCAAAAGATTCTCCGCTGCTGAGCCTGCCAAACGTGGTGGCGCTGCCACATATCGGCTCTGCGACTCATGAAACCCGCTACGATATGGCGGCCTGCGCAGTGGATAACCTGATCGCCGCACTCAGGGGTGACGTGAAACAGTTCTGCGTGAACCCGGAAGTTCTGAAGAAGTAAGATAAAGAATGGGCGAGACCGGTCCGGGCGCAATCCTGCGGCCGGTCTCCCGATTATTTTCGAAGGGTCAGAGGTATTTCATTAATATCTCTCTGATTTTCCCGTCAGCTTTTCTTGCATATATTTCCTTGTTAAACGCATGAAGACTGCTTTTCAGCGCCAGCGTCGGGGCATCGTCGGGTGCCAGAAGCTTAAAGGAAAGGCTGCCAGTAAAGGCTTTTCTTCCGGCGACCATCGACTTAAATTTGTTGAGCAATTCTTCGCCCCCCAGTTCACGGGCACGGGTCTTCAATCCTTTAATAAGAGGGTCTTTCCAGGTTTGCTTGTCGTAATAAGGTAACCGCTTTTTCAGTGACAAATAATCGGAAAGGCTTTGATCGCCCGACATCATGCCAGTCTTGCTGATACTGGTCAGATTTTTAAACGTCGTGCCGGGAATGGTTTGGGTAATAACGATATGTACTTTTTTCTTTCCCGTACCGCGGGAGAAGCCGTGGCACTGGAATATATTTTCGTCTTGCATGGTTGAATAGTGACATTCAGAAAACAAATCATTATAAATTGACCCTGATAAGGAACCTTTGAGGTTTTTCAGTAATCGTTCAATACTCCCTTTTTCCCTGCACACCAGGACATAAGCTGAATTATTCAGCAAGCCACTGTCTTCTATCAATGAATTAATAATAAAAATCTGAGCACAGGTTGTCACGGTATCAGAACTTAAATAGGCAAGATATAAGCTACAATTTGCCGGCATCGATAAGTTATAACCGTCCAGTAATTTAATGATTTCCTGTTTTGCTGATTTTTGTATATTGATAACTTCCTGCTCAGGCATGGGTAAATAACCCATCGATTTCTTAGCGAATCCAAGGCTCTGGACAATGATGTTTTCGAAGCACAGACTCAACAGGGCAGCTTTATAATCACGATCAGATGAAGCCGCACCTCGGGTGACATCCATTTCATCAATGAGAATAACGGTGTTGCATGTGATTATGTCCAGCTGATAGAAAAAATCAGCCAGCACTGTCGATAATACATCGGGAGACAGGAGACTGTAGGGCGTCACAATAATTACCGGGTCATCATAATCCAATTTTTTACCCGGACTGAACACTTCCTTTCCCTGCATATTAATATGTCTTGTTTTGGCATTCACCGTAATTAATGCCCCCTCAGCCTGGGTGCTCCGCGCGATGTCTTTTATTTTCTTTCCCAGCGCATGGTCTCCTCCGCCTGCCGTGAAAGTATTCAGTATAAGTATGCTTCTTTTCATTTTATCAACCTGATATATATATTCTTAAACATAATTATGCCAAGAAAGAAAAAATATCATAAGCCGTTTTTTATTACTCTGTCATTAAGCATAAAGGGTTCCGTTCAGGGATATTCGAAAAATACATTGAATGATTTTCCGTATTCATCTTTTTTAATACTTCTCCACGCCAAAACCCGCTGGTCCGATTGCACTGCCTTGCTGCAGGCGTTATGGTGGGTATCACATTTCGATAACATACAAAGCTTTCTATGACGTTTTCTGCTTTCGGTGACAAATTTACCCGTTTTTCAGGCATCACACGCCTGATGGGCGACATGAATGACGGTTTACGCACGCCTGGCGCGGTGATGCTCGGCGGCGGTAATCCGGCGCAAATTCCTGAGATGCAGGATTATTTCCAGACGCTGCTGACGGAAATGCTCGCCGCAGGCAAGCTGACCGAAGCGCTGTGCAATTACGACGGGCCGCAGGGCAAAGATGTGTTGCGTCATGCGCTGGCAGACATGTTACAGAAAGAACTCGGCTGGCAGCTTGACGCGCAAAACATCGCACTGACCAACGGCAGCCAGAGCGCATTCTTCTATTTGTTCAACCTGTTCGCCGGACGCCGTGCCGACGGTAGTATGTCAAAAGTATTATTCCCGCTGGCACCGGAATATCTCGGTTATGCCGATGCCGGTCTGGACGAAAATCTGTTTGTTTCAGCCAAGCCGAACATCGAATTACTGCCGGAAGGCCAGTTCAAATATCACGTCGATTTCGATCATCTGAATATCACCGATGATATCGGCCTGATCTGCGTGTCACGCCCGACCAACCCGACCGGCAACGTCATTACTGACGAAGAACTGATCCGCCTCGATGCGCTGGCACAGCAGAAAGATATTCCGTTATTAATCGACAACGCGTATGGCGTGCCGTTCCCGGGCATCGTATTCACTGACGCCACGCCGCTGTGGAATCCGAATATTATCCTGTGCATGAGCTTGTCGAAACTCGGCCTGCCGGGTTCCCGCTGTGGCATCGTGATTGCTGATGAAAAAATCATCAAAGCGATCAGTAATATGAACGGTATTATCAGTCTGTCGCCGGGTAGTGTCGGCCCAGCGATTGCCCATGAAATGATTGTCCGTGGCGATTTGCTGCGCCTTTCCGAAGAAGTGATCAAACCGTTCTATTTCCAGCGCGTGCAGGAAACTATCGCCACGCTGCGCCGTTATCTGCCGGAAGAACGTTGCCTGATCCACAAACCGGAAGGGGCGATTTTCCTGTGGCTGTGGTTCAAGGATTTACCGATCACCACCGAAGTGCTGTATCAGCGCCTGAAACAACGTGGGGTACTTATGGTGCCGGGCGATTACTTCTTCCCGGGTCTCGAGCATCCGTGGCCACATACGCATCAGTGCATGCGGATGAATTACGTGCCTGATGCGGAACAGATCGAGCGCGGCGTGAAAATTCTGGCAGAAGAAGTAGAAAAAGCCCACGCTGAAGGCTGATTTTTCACAATAAAGTGACCAGAAGGAATGATATTCTTTCGGGTCACTTTATCAATCTAAGGACCCTTACTCATGAGTAGAAAACAATCTTATTCTCAATGACATCATAAAGTTATTTATATCTCCCTCAACGCATCCAGATACACATTCATTCAAAAAAATCAATTCATTTTATATATAGATATACATCACTTTATATTTTTTACAGTTAAACAAAAAAATAACATTATTTATCAAAGAAATAAAAACCCAGTCAAGAGCTTTAGTATTTTACATAATCAATTAAATGGGAATTTTATTATCACTGGCGTATTTTTATGCAATATGTATTTTTTGATTTAAAAAATAGGTGAGAAAATGATTAACAGATTACGTCAATATATTAATAAAACAAACGGTACATACAGTTTTTTTAATCAGGTGACGTACATACAGCAAAACAAATGGGTAGCTAACAACCCCCGAAATCTTGGTGGAGCATGGTTAGGAAGTCATAGAGACTCAGAAAGTAAACAAATTCAGTACGGATTACGTGGAGCCTGTTATGGCCTCTCTGCGGCATATTTAATTACTGGTAGAGATTGGAGTAGTTTCAAATGTTTCATCAATACCTCTGCATCGCATCGATTGATATTAGGAATAATGAATATTCAGGAACAGAACTCTGCGTTGGCATATAAACAAGCTAAATTAAAAGCACAAAAAAGTTTATTTGATAATTTTCACCGTAAAGGGCATTCCCCCAAGGTAAACTACATGCGTACTGAAGACGCATACCATCTGATAATGAAGAATGAGGGGAGGTTGATCTGCTTAAAAACGTCAACTCTGCCGCAGGCCAGTACTACCGCTGCAAGAATCGAAGGGCTGGTAAAATCGTTAAGGCAAGACAGCTTATATGAAATAGGTATTTATGAGGGTTGCAAGGGAGGCCATTCCATCGCTATCAGAACAGATGGGAACATGATTAAACTCTTTGATGCAAATATAGGTGAAATATCTTACGACTACAACACAAAACAGATCATGCATTTTGTGGAAGCACTTTGTATAGTATTTGATGGGTGTTACAAGAACTACAACCGAATCACAGTTGACGAATATTATCGTTAAGTTACATCACTCTAAATACATGCTTACCTCATCACTAAGAGCTTCAATTACGGAAAACGCTTTGAAAGACTTGAACAAAATAAATACACCTCGTTTTACTTACTGATTAAGATAATATATACCTCATCACATCCTGCTTTATGTTCCCCCGCATCGGGGGAACATAAACAGATCACGTTTATTCGGACTGATTTTCCAGCGCCGGTTTTTCAGTACCAATCGCAATTTTTTGCGGTTGCAATGCTTCCGGTACATCACGAACCAGATTGATATGCAGCAAGCCATGCGTAAATTCAGCCGCCGAGACGTGCATATGCTCTGCCAGCGTGAAGCTCAGGGTGAAAGGCTTAATCACCAGCCCCTGATGCAAATATTCCACTTTAGTTTCCGGCTGAGCCGGTGTGCCGCTGACCGTTAATCGCGGCCCTTCGACTTCAATATTCAGTTCGCTTTGCTGGAAACCGGCCAGCGCCAGTGAAATGCGGTAATGGTTGTCATCAGACTTTTCAATATTGTAAGGAGGAAAAGCCTGATCGGCGCCTTGCATTGAACTGGCTAATTTATCGAAACCAATCCACTGACGCAGTAATGGGGAAATATCATAATTACGCATAATGTAACTCCTTCTTTGAAGCGAGATGATTAATGTCGTCATCCTTTTTGGATGTGACAGTACAGCTCCCTGACGGCGAGCCTAAACTTTTTCATTTCGTGGCGGTCAACAACGATGATGGTCGCTGAATTAACGGATCTCGATACGCCGTGGTTTGGACGACTCAGGAACGACACGTTCCAGATCGATATACAGCAAACCGTTCGACAAATTGGCCGCTTTTATCTGAATATGTTCAGCCAGCTGGAATTTGCGCTCGAAATTACGTTCCGCGATGCCCTGATATAAATAGGTTCGCTCAGTATCGCCAGGTGCATGCGCGCCTTTGACCAGCAGCATGTTGTCATGCGCAGTGATGTCCAGCTCAGATTCGGCAAAACCTGCGACCGCGATAGCAATCCGGTAATGATTTTCGTCAACCAACTCGACATTATAAGGGGGGTAGCCGCCGCCCTGATTCTGACCCGATTCGATAAGATTAAATAAACGGTCAAAACCAATGGCAGAACGGTAGAGCGGGGATAAATCAAAATTACGCATTGCTACTTCTCCTGATATTCAGCGAGTTTTTTAAATAGCCTTCCAGGCGGACAGACCAGCGTCACAGTGATGACAGAAGAACCCTTCCGGCGTTTCTCCTCCTGCGTCGTACAGTTAAAATGGAGACAAAAGGGCATATTTCAAGCCTGAAAAAACAAAAAATTTGGCTGTTGTTTATATGATGACAGCCAAAATACATGGCGGGACAGGGCTAAAATCCAGGGAGAGCAGGCGAATTCCTGCAAGATTTCAAATAGTAATTACACTTAATGGGATCGCAGCCACAGAGCTACAGCTTGCTTTGTTAATTTTTTGGGCTGAGTGGTATAAGTCACATTGACGTATAAGCTCAGCCTGACAGCATAAGATGAGTTCTAACATGACGAAATTTGCATTAACGCCGCTGATGACAGGATGTGTTTTTTTAGCGACGAGCGGTTGCTCCAGCGTAATGAGCCATACAGGTGGTGACACCGGATATTATTCAGGCGCACGTGCTGATGTGAATATGATAAAAAGCGATGACACCAGCTGGGCGATGACGCCGCTGCTGTTGATTGATTTGCCGTTCAGCGCCGTGCTGGATACGGTATTGCTGCCTTATGATTATTTTCGCAGCGGGAAAGTGACGACGCGCGATCGCGTCAAAGCCAGTGAAGAACACAATATTGCGCTGAGTAACGGTGTGGATATCGATCACATCCCGCCCATGACGACCACGCCGCGTCAGCAAAAATCGTCGACACATAAGAAGTAGTCACAATAAAACCGGCCTGTTCCGACCGGTTTACATCGTTCGCTAATCGCTATCGGCCACGCAAATCTGCGCATAGCCGTTACACTGACGCATAAACGCCACTTTGCTGCCATCGGGAGAATACACTACGGCATCGGCACAGGGTGCGTTTTCTGATCGTTGCGTTAACCGCTGCATCTTTCCGCTTTCCATGTCCAGCCGCATCACGCTGTTATCGCATACCAGCGCCAGTGATTTTCCGTCCTGGCTCCAGCTGAAGGCTGATTGAATTCCGCTTTCAGACTGGCTGATTTGCGCCGGCGCGCCGCCGTTAGGTGACACCGTCCAGACCTGAACCACTCCGGTTTCATCTTGCATCAGAAACGCAATCTTTGCGCCATCCGGCGATACGCGCAACCAGTGACGCGGTTGCAGGGCAATACCATTTTCAGTAAAAGTAATCCGTCTCTGTTTCACGCCCGCGGGTGACGCAGGCAGCATTTCCGGCGTGCCCTGCAAAGGTTTATCACCCGCCTGACGGTAATCCTCATCATTGCGCGGCAAATCCACCACAAAGATTTCCGGGTGCTTTTCACCACGAGCGGAAAGCGTGTCGCCGATAAAAGCCAGCGCCCACCGCTGACGGCTGCCATCCGGTTTCAGATAGCCTTCACGGCCAATCCAGCCTTCTTCGTAAGCCCGGTTGATTTCATCGCTGCCGGGGTGAGGACAGGGCGTGGTTTCGCTGACCAGCATGCTGAAATGGCTTCCATCGTATTCACGGGGATGATGCTTTGGCGGAATAACGGGATATCCTGAAATCGCCACGCCGACGTTGCGCAGATCGAGCGCCGGATCGCGTTCATGCAACACATGGTCGTTATAGGTAAAGCTCAGACGCGAACCATCCGGGCTGAAGACGTGAACATGTGTGCCACCGCGCAGGGCTCCGGCGGTAAAGGGGGCGGTAATGTCCATCGCATCCAGCGTGATGGCCTTTTCGCGCGCGGGCTCAGTGACAATAACTCCGCGACGGTGATGAAAATCATACTGCCAGCTGGCATCAGGATTTTCAGGGCCATGAATAAACGCATAACGGACAGGAAGATCCGGGCTGACGGTCACCACTCCCACATGCGCGCCGTCTTTTGCCTGATAAAGGACTTCCGTCTCACCGGTTTCGACATTCACGCGCTCAATGGTTGAACCGCTAAAAGAACCGCCATGCGGACGGACGTCATACACCAGCCACTGGCTGTCCGGCGTCCAGACATTAATGTTGGTGAGCTGATGCCCGCGGGCATCAGAAGTTAATTGTTTTTCCATGGCTGCAAGGTTCCTTCGGTACAAGCTCAGACGTTCAGAACAAATTTCTCGACCGCAAACGCCACGCCGTCTTCCGTGTTTGTTTTGGTAACGAACTGGCTGACGGCTTTTACGCTGTCCAGCGCATTCCCCATCGCGACACCAATTCCGGCGTATTCCAGCATCGCAATGTCGTTCTCCTGATCACCGAGCGTCATCACGCTCTCCCGCGCGATACCCAGTTTTTCCGCCAGTACTTTCACGCCTTCACCTTTATTCACGCGCTTATCGAGGATCTCGAGGAAATACGGTGAGCTTTTCATGATGGTGTAGCGTTCTTTTGCTTCAGCAGGAAGCTGACTGATGGCGCGATCCAGCAAGTCCGGATCGTCAATCATCATGACTTTCGGGAAGGTCAGTGCCGGATCCATTTCCTCTGCCGGGCAGAATTGCAACGGAATGCCGGTGGTGAAGGATTCATGTACGCTGTATTTGCTGATATGGCGGTTGGCGGTAAACAGATCGGTTTTGGTCAGTGCATGGAAATGCACACCAAGGTCACGCGCCAGCTGTTCAAAGTAGTGATAATCTTCAATTTTGAGGGCTACTTCGGCAATTACGCTGCCATCTTTCGCATTGTGCACAAGCGCGCCGTTGTTGGTGATGCAGTAACAACCGTCCTGCTGTAAATCCAGTTCCATCAGATAACGCTGCACACCGACGAACGGACGGCCGGTCGCCAGAACGATTTGCACACCTTTCGCCCGTGCTTCTGACAACGCTTTTTTAACGGCAGGGGTCACTTCATGCTGCGGATTGAGCAATGTCCCGTCCATATCAATTGCAATTAATTCAATAGCCATAGCATCCTCAGAGTTTAAGAAATCTTGCGCAATGCTAACGCGATTACCCGCTGTAAAGCCAGCCGCAATGCGGGTCGCGTCAGACGAAAAAAAAAGTCCGAAGCGGTTTCCCGTTTCGGACTCTTTATCAGCTCACGCCATTATCAGATATCGATATTGGCCGCTTTCAGGGCATTCTCTTCGATGAAGGCGCGACGCGGTTCAACCGCATCGCCCATCAGCGTAGTGAACAACTGGTCAGCAGCGATGGCATCTTTCACGGTCACACGTAACATGCGACGTTGTTCAGGATCCATGGTGGTTTCCCACAGCTGATCAGGGTTCATTTCACCCAGACCTTTGTATCGCTGAATCGACAGACCACGACGGGACTCTTTCACCAGCCATTCCAGCGCCTGCTCGAAGCTGGTCACTGGCTGACGGCGTTCGCCACGTTCGATGAAGGCATCTTCTTCGATCAGGCCGCGCAGCTGTTCGCCCAGCGCACAGATTTTGCGGTATTCGCCACCCTGAATGAAGTCTGCATCGAGATCGTAATCCGTATCAACACCGTGTGTACGGATACGCAGAACCGGTTCGAAAAGCTGATGTTCACGGTTTTCACGCACGATCGCGCTGTAAGAACTGCCGTGCTGCTCTTTCTCATTGAGACGCGCGACCAGCGATTCTATCCAGGTCTGAACTTTCGCCTGATCGGTCAGATCTGACCCCGGCAGGGTCGGCTGATAGATCAGGTTATTCAGCAGCGCACGCGGATAACGACGTTCCATGCGGCCAATCATTTTCTGCACGCTGTGATGTTCAGCCACCAGTTTCTCCAGCGGTTCACCCGCCAGGGCTGGTGCATGGGCGTTGGCGTGTAACGTTGCCCCGTCCATCGCAATGGAAATCTGATACTGATCCATCGCTTCATCATCTTTAATGTACTGTTCCTGCTTGCCTTTTTTGACTTTGTACAATGGAGGCTGTGCGATAAACACGTGGCCACGCTCGACAATTTCAGGCATCTGACGGTAGAAGAACGTCAGCAACAGGGTACGGATGTGTGAACCATCGACGTCGGCATCGGTCATGATGATGATGCTGTGATAGCGCAGTTTGTCCGGGTTGTACTCGTCACGGCCAATGCCGCAACCGAGCGCAGTAATCAGTGTTGCCACTTCCTGAGAAGAAAGCATTTTGTCGAAGCGCGCTTTTTCTACGTTGAGGATTTTACCTTTCAACGGCAGAATCGCCTGGTTCTTACGGTTACGGCCTTGTTTTGCTGAGCCGCCCGCTGAGTCCCCTTCCACTAAGTACAGTTCGGAATGAGCCGGGTCACGTTCCTGACAGTCCGCCAGTTTGCCTGGCAAGCCAGCCAGGTCCAGCGCACCTTTACGGCGGGTCATTTCACGGGCTTTACGGGCTGCTTCACGGGCACGGGCAGCGTCGATGATTTTCCCCACAACGATTTTGGCGTCTGACGGATTTTCCATCAGGTAATCCACCAGCTTCTCGTTCATCAGCGTTTCAACGGCCGTTTTCACTTCAGAAGAAACCAGTTTGTCTTTGGTTTGTGAAGAGAACTTAGGATCCGGTACCTTCACAGACACCACAGCAATCAGACCTTCACGGGCATCGTCACCGGTGGCGCTGATTTTGGATTTCTTGCTGTAACCTTCTTTATCCATGTAAGCGTTCAGGGTACGGGTCATCGCCGAACGGAAACCGGCTAAGTGAGTCCCGCCATCGCGCTGTGGAATATTGTTGGTGAAGCAGTAAATGTTTTCCTGGAAACCATCATTCCACTGCAACGCAACCTCAACACCAATATCGTCCTTCATCGTAGAGAAATAGAATACGGTCGGATGGATTGGGGTTTTGTTTTTGTTCAGGTATTCCACGAAGGCTTTGATACCGCCTTCATAATGGAAGTGATCATTCTTACCATCACGTTTATCCAGCAGACGGATTGCCACGCCGGAGTTCAGGAATGACAGTTCACGCAGGCGTTTCGCCAGAATCTCATACTCGAATTCTGTGTGATTGGTGAAGGTGTTGAAGCTCGGCCAGAAACGTACCGTGGTACCGGTTACGTCAGTATCGCCAATCACTTTCAGCGGATCCTGCGGCTCGCCGTGCACGTAAGTCTGAGTGTGCACTTTGCCTTCACGGCGGATAACCAGTTCCAGTTTTTCCGACAAGGCATTAACGACGGAAACACCTACGCCATGCAGACCGCCGGAGACTTTATACGAGTTATCGTCGAATTTACCACCAGCATGAAGAACGGTCATAATGACCTGAGCAGCAGAAACGCCCTCTTCTTCATGAATGCCGGTCGGAATACCACGGCCATCATCCTGTACGGAAACAGAGTTATCCGCATGGATCGTGACCTGAATCTCTTTACAGTGGCCCGCGAGGGCTTCGTCGATAGCGTTGTCCACAACCTCGAATACCATGTGGTGCAGACCAGTGCCGTCATCGGTATCGCCGATATACATGCCGGGGCGCTTACGCACCGCGTCCAGCCCTTTTAATACCTTGATACTTGAGGAGTCATAAGAATTCGACATCAACGTTTCTCGCTCATTTTTAGTCCTGTGATAGAACGGCTATTTTACCTTGTTCCACGCGGAACATCTTGCCCTTTTCACCCATCATGTCGGTCACTTGCTCAGCGCTTATCGCACTGACAAAAACCTGTGCCTGGGTGGCTTTCAGGCGATCAGCCAGCAACCGACGTCGGTCGGTGTCCAGCTCAGAGGCAAAATCGTCAAGAAGATACAGGCAACGCCGCCCGCTCTGTCGGGTGAGAAACTCACCCTGCGCCAGTCTCAGCGCACACATCAGTAACTTCAACTGCCCACGGGACAGTAAATCTTCCACCGGCGTGCCGTCGGCACGAATGCGGAAATCCGCTTTATGCGGGCCTGATGCGGTATAGGTTAAGGCTCTGTCGCGTTCAAAATTACGCTCCAGCAACTCGCCGTACTCCGTCTCCTTATCCCATCCACGCTGGAAAGAAAAACTGAGGGCGAATTCGGGCAGGAATTGCGCGCAGGTCGCGCTGATATCAGCCGCGATCGCGTCGCTGTAAGCTGCCCGCCATTCGCTAATACGCCCGGCTAACGGGATCAGTTCCTGATCCCAGGCACGAATTTGCGCATAACGACTCACCTGTCGCAGCGCGGCGTTGCGCTGCTTGAGTAACCGTCGCAGGTTGCTCCAGGCGATAAAAAAACCGGGGTCGTGATGAAAACAACCCCAGTCAATAAATGCCCGCCGGTACTTCGGCCCGCCGTTGAGCAGGGTGAAGCCTTCGGGTGTGATCAGTTGCATCGGCAGCATCTGTGCCAGTTCAGACACTTTGTGGCCATCACTGCCATCAATGCGTACTTTACTGTCGCCCTGACGGCTTTTGCTCAGACCAATCGACAATTCACGATCACCGCCGTCATCCACACGCGCATGGAGAACAAACTCCGGCTGATCGTGACGAATCACGCGTCCGGCCTGCAAACTGCGAAAAGCGCGGCCATGCCCCAGCGTATAGACCGCTTCGAGCACACTGGTTTTACCGCTACCATTGGGACCGACCAGAAAGTTAAAACCGGGCGACGGAACTAAATCTGCCGCCTCGATGTTGCGGAAATCTTTTATCAGTAAGCGCGTTAAGGCCATCTACTATCCATTCCAGGGCATCATCGTCGCAGTCAGTTTGCGTGCAGCTACAGTAAGCGGAGCATACTCAGGTGCGTGGGCATTGCGAACACTGCCCGATCGCAAAATGACAAGTCAGATAGCCCGATTACAGCCGCATTGGCATAACGACATACGCTGCCGACTGACTGGCTGCGTCTTCAATCTGCACGCTGGAAACAGAGTCCGTCAGCAACAGATTAACGTCTTCGCACTTGAGTGCATTGAGCACATCCAGTACGTAACTGACGTTGAAACCAATTTCCATTTCAGTGCCTTCGTAACCGACATCCAGAATTTCTTCTGCCTCTTCCTGTTCCGGGTTATTCGCGGTGATTTTCAGCTGGTTATGGCTGACATACAAACGTACGCCACGGAATTTTTCATTGGACAGGATCGCGGCACGGGCAAACGCCTGCTTGAGCAAATCGCAGCCTGCCTGCAGCGTTTTGTCCGGATTTTTCGGCAATACGCGGCGATAGTCAGGGAAACGACCGTCAACCAGTTTAGAGGTAAAGATGAAGTCGCCGACGTGAGCACGGATATTGTTGCTGCCGATTTGCAGCTGCAATGTGGTGTCACCGCCATCAAGCAGACGCACCAGTTCCATCACGCCTTTACGCGGCACGATCACCGAATGCGACGGCAGAGACTGGCCGATTGGCATAGAACATACGGCCAGACGGTGACCGTCGGTCGCGACAGTACGCAGTTCTTCACCTTCGGTTTCGAACAGCATACCGTTTAAATAATAACGAACGTCCTGATGGGCCATAGAAAACTGCGTGGCTTCGATCAGACGTTTCAACGTGGCCTGCGGCAGGGTGAATTCTACTTCGCTTTGCCAGTCGTCGAGATTAGGGAAATCTGTCGCCGGTAAGGTCGACAGCGAGAAACG
The DNA here is from genome assembly GCF_023701875.1 of Rahnella sp. CG8. NCBI lineage: Bacteria > Pseudomonadati > Pseudomonadota > Gammaproteobacteria > Enterobacterales > Yersiniaceae > Rahnella > Rahnella sp. CG8. Next base: position 48,854 of record NZ_JABAED010000010.1, on the reverse strand, counting down.
GCTGCGGCCTGATTTTACCAGCATGCGGTCGCCGTCGAGCGCGACGGAAATTTCCGCGCCTTCCGGCAATCCACGGCAGATATCAAAGAATTTACGCGCCGGCACCGTGGTGGCACCCGCTTCATGTGGCTGAGACAGCGCGACTTTCGCCACCATCTCCATTTCCAAATCCGTCCCGGTCAGCGACAGCGCGCCATCCGTCACCTGTAATAACAGGTTACCCAGAATAGGCAACGTTGGTCGTCCACCCAGCGGACTACTGACCTGTTGCAGTGGTTTCAGCAAATGCTCACGTTCAACAATAAATTTCATAGCGCTAGGAAGATAATGTTCTGATTAAGTTGGAGAAATCTTCTTTGATGTCGTGACTTTCTTCACGCAACTGCTCGATTTTACGGCAGGCGTGCAACACCGTGGTATGGTCCCGACCACCGAACGCATCGCCGATTTCTGGCAGGCTGTGGTTGGTCAGCTCTTTCGCCAGCGCCATCGCCATCTGGCGTGGGCGGGCTACCGAACGGGAGCGCCGTTTGGAAAGCAGGTCAGCGACCTTGATTTTATAATATTCGGCCACTGTTTTCTGAATATTATCGATAGTGACCAGCTTCTCCTGAAGCGCTAACAAATCGCGCAACGCTTCACGAACGAAGTCGATAGTGATCGCACGGCCGGTAAAGTTGGCGTTGGCAATCACACGGTTCAGTGCGCCTTCAAGCTCACGCACATTCGATCGCAGACGTTTAGCAATAAAGAAGGCAACTTCGCCCGGCAGACGAATATCGTTTTCGTCCGCCTTTTTCATCAGGATCGCCACGCGGGTTTCTAATTCAGGCGGCTCGATAGCCACCGTCAGACCCCAGCCGAAACGCGATTTCAGACGATCTTCAACACCGTTGATCTCTTTTGGATAACGATCCGAGGTCAGGATGATCTGCTGATTACCTTCCAGCAGGGCATTAAAGGTGTGGAAGAACTCTTCCTGCGAACGTTCTTTATTAGCAAAAAATTGAATGTCATCGATGAGCAACGCATCAACAGAACGGTAGTAACGTTTGAATTCTTCGATGGCGTTGTTTTGCAGGGCTTTGACCATGTCCTGTACAAAACGCTCGGAGTGCATGTACACCACTTTGGCATTGGCTTTACGCGCCATGATGCCGTTACCGACGGCGTGCAATAAGTGGGTTTTACCCAGACCGGTGCCACCATAAAGGAAGAGCGGGTTGTACGCGCCACCCGGATTATCCGCCACCTGACGCGCCGCCGCGCGAGCCAGTTGGTTAGATTTACCTTCTACGAAGTTATCAAAGGTATGTTTCGGGTTGACGTTAGAGCGATAAGACAGCTCAGGCTGAGCCGGTGAGCTGTCCCAGCTTGGACGGGAAGGCGCCAGACGCGGAATGGCAGGCGCAGCCTGTGAACTGACGCTGGCCGCAACAGGCTGGCTGACGCGTTGGATCACCGGCTTGCTGCCGACTTCAAAACGCAGCAACGGTGCATCCGTGCCACAGAAATCGTTAAGCAAGCCGTTAATATTATTTAGGTATTTGTCACGAACCCAATCCAGAACAAAACGATTCGGGGCATACAGCGCCAGCGTATTGTCGTTGAGTTCCGCCTGCAGGGGGCGTATCCACATACTGAATTCTGTGGCAGGTAGTTCATCCTGCAAACGGGCAAGACATTGCTGCCAAAGCGAAAGTGACACGGCGGACTCCACTCGAACAAGTATCAAAAAAGAAAAGGATCAGGATATTTTTTAAATCATGATTTTTGGCACACGTTCCGCCCGCTAATGGGGGAAAATTTCTCTCACCACCCTGTCAGTGGCGTAAAGTCACGTGCGAACCGCTTTTTGCGGTTTTTGTCGACAGCATCCCAGCCGGGATCGCGATCGGAATGGCGGATCATAACGCAATCCGGCCCAGAGATCCTCCCCTTCCTGACAGATTAGATCCTTTTTATCCACAGGCAGCAATCGGCAAGTGGGTAAGCTTAGCCGATCCTTTTAAAATTAGGCGATGTAATCATCACTCTGGTGAAAAAATAGGAGTCCGCTGAGTTAAATTTCATCATACTGCGAGAAAGATCGCACGCCTGTGGATAAGGATCAGGCGAGGATCCTTGCGATTTGCGGCAGAGTCCGTATAATCTTCAGCCCTACGTGTGAAGCCTGTGTTCCTGATGGTCATAACCAGATGGATATTGCGGTGTGACCACGGGCAATTCTGGTAAACACTTGAACCATTTCTGGCAATGTAAATTGACTCAGGACTGTACAGTTATTACAATCCCGCTTCTTTATATGTTGCGACAAAGGCACCGGTCGTTTTTTCGCCGAAATGTCTTCGCGTTTACTGATCAGTAATAATTTAAGTTTAGGTAGAAATCGCCATGAAACGCACTTTCCAACCGTCCGTATTGAAGCGCAACCGTAGCCACGGCTTCCGTGCTCGTATGGCCACCAAAAATGGTCGTCAGGTTCTGGCTCGCCGTCGTGCGAAAGGCCGTACCCGTCTGTCAGCTTCTAAGTAATAAAAGCTAACCTATTTAGTGGTTAAGCTCGCTTTTCCCAGGGAGTTACGTTTGTTAACTCCCCGTCATTTCACTTTCGTCTTCCAGCAGCCACAACGGGCTGGCACGCCGCAAATCACTATACTCGGCCGCCTGAACGAGCTGGGGCATCCCCGCATCGGTCTCACCGTCGCAAAAAAACACGTCAAACGCGCACATGAACGCAATCGGATCAAACGCCTTACCCGCGAAAGTTTCCGGTTGAATCAGCATACGCTGCCGTCGATGGATTTTGTGGTAGTAGCCAAAAAGGGTGTCGCCGATTTAGATAATCGCGCGCTGACGGAAGCGTTGGAGAAATTATGGCGTCGACATTGCCGACAGGCTCCCGCATCCTGATAAAGCTGATACGTGGTTATCAGCTATTCATCAGTCCGTTGCTCGGGCCGCATTGCCGCTTTCGACCAACCTGCTCTCAATACAGTATTGAAGCAATTGGTCGTTTTGGCATGTTAAAAGGCAGTTGGTTGACTTTGAAACGCGTATTAAAATGCCATCCTTTGAACCCAGGTGGTGATGACCCCGTACCGCCGAAAACCGACAATAACAGAGAACACTAACGATGGATTCGCAACGCAATCTTTTCCTCATCGCTCTGCTGTTCGTGTCTTTCATGATCTGGCAGGCATGGCAAACGGACCACGCTCCGCAACCGGCCAACCAGACCACGCAACAGACTGCGAACACTGCAAACGGTGATGCTACTAATCAGGCTGTTCCTGATAGCGGACAGGGCAAATTAATTACAGTTAACAGTGATGTGCTGTCATTAACGATCAACACCCGTGGTGGCGACATTGAGCAGGCTCTGCTGAAGGCTTACCCAACGACTTTGGGCTCTGACCAGCCTTTCCAGTTACTGGAAACTACTCCTAATTTCCTCTATCAGGCACAAAGTGGTCTGACAGGTAAAAACGGTCCAGACAATCCGGCTAACGGTGAACGCCCTCTGTTCAAGGCGAGCTCCGATACCTTCACAATGGCTGAAGGCCAGTCTGAACTGCGCATTCCGATGACTTACACGGCGGCGAACGGTGCGATTTACACCAAAACCTTCGTGATCAAACGTGGTTCTTACGCGGTAAACGTTGAATACAACATCAACAACACCACGGCTGCCCCGCTTGAACTGACCATGTTCGGTCAGCTGAAACAAACCACCGAATTACCTAAGCACCGTGATACCGGCAGCAATAACTTTGCTCTGCACACGTTCCGCGGCGCGGCATATTCCTCAAGTGATGACAAATATCAGAAGTATGCGTTCGATAAGAGCGAAGCACTGAATGTCACGACTCAGGGTGGTTGGGTTGCGATGTTGCAGCAGTACTTTGCAACGGCGTGGATCCCATCAGCGAAAGACACCAATACCTTCTTCACCACCACCAATAACGGTATTTCAACGATTGGCTTTAAAGGCACACCGTTTACCGTTGCACCAGGTGCACAGCAACAAGTTGCTTCTATCCTGTGGGTTGGTCCGGAAATTCAGGACAAGATGGCCGCTATCGCGCCACACCTTGACCTGACGGTTGACTACGGTTGGTTATGGTTCATCTCTCAGCCACTGTTCAAACTGTTGAAATTCATTCAAGGGTTTGTCGGTAACTGGGGCTTCTCGATCATCGTTATCACCTTTATTGTTCGCGGTATCATGTATCCACTGACCCGCGCACAGTACACGTCGATGGCGAAAATGCGTATGTTGCAGCCGAAACTGGCCGCCATGCGTGAACGTATCGGTGATGACAAACAGCGCATGAGTCAGGAAATGATGGCGCTGTATAAGTCTGAGAAAGTGAACCCGCTGGGTGGCTGTCTGCCGCTGGTTATTCAGATGCCAATCTTCCTGGCACTGTATTACATGCTGTCTGGTTCCATTGAACTGCGCCACGCGCCATTCATCCTGTGGATCCATGACTTGTCAGCACAAGACCCGTACTACATTCTGCCGGTTCTGATGGGTATCACGATGTTCTTCATCCAGAAGATGTCGCCGACCACCGTCACTGACCCGATGCAGCAGAAGATCATGACCTTCATGCCGGTCATCTTCACCGTGTTCTTCCTGTGGTTCCCGTCTGGCCTGGTGGTGTACTACATCGTCAGTAACCTGGTCACCATTCTCCAGCAGCAGCTGATTTATCGCGGGCTGGAAAAACGTGGCCTGCACAGCCGCGACAAGAAAAAGTCATAAGTGAATGTCAGGACGGCTTTCGTCCTGACCGCTAAACTTGATGATAAAAAAGAAAGGCGATCATTTGATCGCCTTTTGCATATCCGTAAAAAGACCAACAGAGATCATTGCTATGAGCACCTCAGATACCATTATTGCCCAGGCAACCCCACCCGGCCGCGGTGGTGTGGGCATTTTGCGCATTTCCGGCCGTGCGGCGCGTGATGTGGCACAGGCTGTCTTAGGTAAACTGCCCAAGCCGCGTTATGCCGATTATCTGCCGTTTCAGGATGCTGATGGCAGCACGCTGGATCAGGGCATCGCGTTGTGGTTCCCCGGCCCGAACTCCTTTACCGGCGAAGACGTGCTTGAGCTGCAAGGCCACGGCGGGCCGGTGATCCTGGATTTGCTGCTTAAACGCATTATCGCGCTGGAAAACGTGCGAATTGCGCGTCCTGGCGAATTCTCTGAACGGGCTTTCCTCAACGATAAACTCGACCTGGCGCAGGCTGAAGCGATTGCTGATCTTATCGACGCCAGCTCCGAGCAGGCCGCACGTTCAGCGGTTAACTCCTTACAGGGCGCTTTCTCGAACCGTATTCATCATCTGGTGGAAGCACTCACTCACCTGCGGATCTTTGTCGAAGCGGCTATCGACTTCCCCGATGAGGAAATCGACTTCCTGTCCGACGGTAAAATCGAAGCCAAACTCAATACGGTGATGGGTGATCTCGATGCCGTGCGGGCCGAAGCACGTCAGGGCAGCCTGCTGCGTGAAGGGATGAAAGTGGTGATTGCCGGGCGTCCGAACGCCGGTAAATCCAGCCTGCTGAACGCGCTGGCTGGTCGTGAAGCGGCGATCGTTACCGATATCGCGGGCACTACGCGTGACGTTTTACGCGAACATATCCACCTTGATGGCATGCCGTTGCACATCATTGACACCGCCGGGTTACGTGAAGCCAGCGATGAAGTTGAGCGCATTGGTATCGAACGTGCATGGAATGAGATCGAACAGGCTGACTTAGTGCTGTTTATGGTCGACGGTACAACAACGGAAGCAACCGAGCCTGCGGACATCTGGCCCGAATTTATGGCCCGCCTGCCCGCGAGTTTACCTATTGTCGTTGTACGCAACAAAGCGGATATCACCGGCGAAGCGCTGGGACAAACGGAAGTGAATGGTCACTCACTTATTCGCCTTTCTGCCCGCACCGGCGATGGCGTTGATCTGCTGCGCGATCATCTGAAACAGGTGATGGGCTTCAATCACAATATGGAAGGCGGATTCCTTGCCCGTCGCCGTCACCTGCAGGCGCTGGAACAGGCCGCACAGCATCTGGTTCAGGGTAAAGATCAACTGCTTGGCGCATGGGCGGGTGAACTGCTGGCGGAAGAATTGCGTCTGGCCCAGCAATCGCTGAGCGAAATCACCGGTGAATTTACCTCGGATGATTTACTGGGGCGTATCTTCTCGAGTTTCTGTATCGGTAAATAAGCCGCTGTTCGCAGCAAACAAAACCCACATTGAAGAATGTGGGTTTTTTATTTTATTCAAAGGATTACGCCTTACCAGACTTTATAAATGCGTCCGGTCTGCGCCCCTTCCACGCTGCGACGATACGCTTTCGCCACGCGCGCTGCCGGTGCAGCCTCAAAGCCCGGGAAGAACGGGCCATAAGCTTTCAGCGACTCTTCTACTACGGTCGGGCTGACCACATTGATGCGAATACCCCGTGACAGTTCAATCGCCGCGCCCCGGACAAAGCCTTCGACGGCGGCATTTACCGTGGTGGCGTTCGCCCCCTGACGGATAGGTTCATCAGCAATGATCCCGCTGGTCAGCGTGATGGAACCGCCATCGTTAAGGAATGACTGACCGATCAGCGCAAGGCGCACCTGGCCAAGCAGTTTATTCTGCAAACCAATATTGAACTGTGCTGCGGTCATCTCCACCAGCGGGCCAAAGTGCAGGCTGCCGGTAGTAGCAATAATCGCATCAACTTTTCCCGTACTCTGGAAAAGCGCTTTTACGCTGTTTTCATCGGTAATATCGACCTGAAAATCGCCGCGGGTTTTGCCTGCGGTGACAATTTCATGGTCTGCGCTAAGCTCCTGAATCACGGCTTTACCCAATGTACCTGTCCCGCCAATCACTAAAATTTTCATCAGATATTCCTCAACGTTGTTTGCAGAACCATCTTTCACCAAACTACGGGTTAGATATAGAATCGTATTATTCATTCTGTTCTAACTCAGGGTTTGTAATGTGGATAAGTTGCGGAATATCGAGGTCTTTATCAGCGTGGTAGAAACCGGGAATTTCAGTACAGCAGCGGAAAAGCTGGGGATTTCAGCAGTGATGGTCGGCAAGCATATTCAGCAGCTGGAAAAGTATTTGAATGCCCGCCTGTTGCAACGCACCACACGCAAGCAAAGCCTGACGGATGCCGGTGAAGTGTTTTACGAGAACGGAAAACGGGTGCTGGAGCAGATGAAATTCACCGAAAGCGCGATGGAAAGCCTGCAAAGCGTGCCGACCGGACTGCTGCGGATCAGCGCACCCGTATCACTCGGCTCCAGCGTGGTGGCGCCGATGCTGGCCCGTTATCTGCAAAAACACTCGAAAGTAAACGTGGAACTGATACTGAGCAACGCCAGGGTAGATTTGATCGCAGAGGGTTTTGACGCGGCGATCCGTATTGGCGAAATTGGCGATGACCGGCTGGTCGCCAAGCCGCTGAACCCTTATGAAATGGTGATCTGCGCTTCTGCAGATTATTTACAGCGTTTCGGCACGCCCGCGACGCCGGAAGATCTGAAAACGCACCCGTGCCTGGTGCATACCGTCTGGAATCAGAGTGAAGGCTGGCATCTGGCGAATGCAGAGCGCACCACGTCAGCGTGGCCGGTTAACAGCCGCTATGTATCCAACGACGGTCATGCGCTGCGCGCTGCCGCACTGGAAGGCGCCGGTTTGTTGCTGCAACCCAAAGTGTTACTGGCCGAAGATATCGCCAGCGGAAAACTGATCCCGGTACTTGAGTCTTTTATCCCGAAACCCCGGGCAGTGCATCTGGTTTATCTGCCCGATTTCAGGCCGCGCGCCAAACTGACCAGCCTGATTAACTTCATGACTGAACACGCCTTTTACTGAGCCTTACGCAAAATACAAAACGGTAAGTGATCGCTCACTTACCGCTCAGTTTTGAACACTTTTAATCAGACGAAATCAGAGCTTAAAGCCTGCTACCACGGTTTCCAGCTGAACGGTCTGATCCTGCATCGCCTGCGCAGCGGCAGAAACCTGTTCCACCAGCGCGGCGTTCTGCTGCGTGGCGTTATCCAGCTGCGTGATAGCCACATTTACCTGCTCAATGCCCAGACTTTGCTCCTGACTGGAAGACATGATTTCGTTCATCAGCGTCGCCACGTTGTTCACGCCACCCATGACTTCATCCATCGTCGTTCCGGCGGTCGCCACCAGTTCGCTGCCGGTGGCGATATCCGCCACAGAATCCTCGATCAGCTTTTTGATTTCACGCGCGGAAGTGGCTGAGCGCTGTGCCAGACTGCGCACTTCCGATGCCACAACGGCGAAACCGCGTCCCTGTTCACCGGCACGCGCCGCTTCAACCGCCGCATTCAGCGCCAGAATGTTGGTCTGGAAAGCGATGCCGTCGATCACGCTGATGATATCGACGATTTTATGTGAAGAGCGGGTGATCGAGCCCATGGTCTCAACCACCTGTTTCACCACGTCCGAGCCCCTCCCGGCAACAGCCGAGGCATCACGGGCCAACTGGTTAGCCCCTTCCGCATTGGCAGCGTTCTGTTTCACGGTGCTGGTCAGCTGTTCCATTGAGGCTGCCGTTTCGACAATCGAGCTGGCCTGTTCTTCGGTTCGTGCTGACAAGTCCAGGTTACCGCTGGCAATCTGGCGCGAAGCCGAAGTGATAGCCAGACTGCTGTCGCCAACCTGACGCAGAATGGATTGCAGGAAAGACAGGAAACCGTTGAAGTTCTGGTTGATCTGATTGAACTCAGGGCTGCGGCTTTCCGGTAAGCGCCGGGTTAAGTCGGCACCGCCCGCAGAAAGCTGGGCGATATTTTTATTCAGTGCCGCCAGCTGGCGCATGAAAATTTTAATCGCGGCGATCAGAACGATCAGCAACAGCAAGACCATCGGGATTTGAACCAGTCCGAGACTCGTCAGAATGCTGTGGCTGCGCGCCAGTAACTGACTGGTCGGCATGTCGGTGGCGATAAACCACGGCCCCTGAATGTTGCTCATAAACATGGTATGCGACGTGCCGTCATTATCGTAGTCAGCCACCAGACTCGCCTGCCCGTTGATCTGATCCAGACTTTTGCGGATCTGCATCGCCAGCGGAGAAGTTTCGCCCAGTGAGGCCAGTTTCGGCAGTTTTTCATCCGTGGAATGACTGGTACCGACGATGGTGCCGTCTTTTTCCACGATATAAATCCTGGCGTGAACCTTTTTCTCCATCTCTGTCACCAGCTGGTTAAAGAACCCCAGTGTGACGTCAATGGTGGCGACGCCCCATTGCTTATCATCTTTGTAAATCGGCATCGCACAGTTAGTCCGCGGCTGGGTGCTGGCGTCATCGAAATAAGCAGGCGCCCAGACACACTGACCCTTTTCACCTTTTGATGCCGCCAGATACCACGACTGATCGAAATAGTTTGGGGATTCGGCGCTGTTCCAGAAAGTATTGACCGTCAGTTGATTATTATTATTACGGGCAAAGAAGGTGCTGAATTTGATTTTGGCCGGATCGCGTTGGTTCGGCAGAGGCCAGATCCCGCCGCCAAACACGGCAGAGTCACCGTACTGATCAACCAGTGCCGGAAGTAAACGATCGATACTGTCGCTGTCCATTTGTGCAACAGTCTGGGTAATGGTGCGAACCTGTGACTCAACTTTATTCAGGCGGTCATTAATTGCCACCGCGACATCATCCACCTGATTAGCAACCAGATTACTTTCTGTCTGTTTCAGTTGGGGAGCGATATACACCTGGATCACGATAAGCGTAACGATGATCAGCACAATAAAAAACAAGCTGATCAATGCGATAAAGCGGGATTGCGTCGTTTTTAACATTTTTGGGTACTCGCAGGCAAAGCAGCGAGATCGCTGCTTAATTAGTAACGGCATTTTCTGGCGTTTCTTTATGTTGCTGTAGTAGATATATCTGGTGTAAGAATCTTATGAGTAAAAATCCAGAACATCATTCCAGTGAGATTCTTTCCCAATAAGAGATTAAGACTGTGATTACTTTCACTTTATGTTTATGAAAAACTGTATGAAAAGGGAAGAATGTGTGTGGCACTGCGGGGTTTAAGCGGTTTTTAATGATTTCTCTTAATGTTATTCTTTAGAACAATTGAGAAACTGCGGTCGAACCATTAATCATGGAGTGAACAATGGCGTGCCATTTTGCAAGATGGGCAATGACGGATGCAGAACCGGATACACACCGGTTGCCGCAAGAGATCGTATTATTTGCAAAACACCTTTCCGAAAAACAGCGCAAGCGTTTCTTAAACGGCCGCGTTCTGCTGGCAGAAATGATTTTCTATCTCTATGGAATCGCGGAACTTCCCAGCGTCATCACGTTACCCAGCGGTCGTCCGAGTTTTGAATCCCCTGATTTGCCTGATTTCAGTCTGGCGTATGCAGGAAGTACCGTCGGTGTTTTAATCAGCAGCGAAGGGAAAGTCGGCCTCGATCTCGAAATCATTCATGCCCGCAGTGCGCTGGTGAATCAGCAACAGCAATTACAGCTTTCTGCGGTGGAGAAAACCTGGATTGCTATGCAATCCGATCCGGTGGAATCCTCTCTGCAACTGTGGTGTATCCGCCAGAGCATGCTGAAAATGTCCGGCCTGAACGATCAGAGTCCGCTTACGCTCAGCCTGAATCCCGCTTCTGGTCGTTTACGGTCTACCGTAACGCCCGAGGCGCAGGTGATGAGCGACATTGAAGGTTCCATTATCTGGTCATGTGCGCAGTCACCCTCGATTATCCGTTTGCAGTGCTGGCGTTACGAACCTGAAAACGGCTTCACCCGCACACAAACCCTGGCCACAGACCAGCAATCTGAATCACCACACTTCATGAAATTCATCAGCCTGCCACCCGCTAAATAAAACTTCACTTTTGTTTACGCCCGTCGTGCCGTTTTTCGTTTATGGTTACAGGCAGTTCCTTTCGCAAAGTCATCCATAACAGGAGTTACCCATGTCAGCTCAACCACTGAAGTTTGTCACACTGTTAGGCAGTCTTCGTAAAGCGTCTTACAACGGAATGGTCGCCCGCACATTGCCAAAAGTGGCACCAGAGGGCATCAGCATTGAGGCGTTGCCTTCCATCGGTACACTGCCGCTCTATGATGCAGATATTCAGCAGGAAGAAGGCTTTCCGGCGGATGTTGAAGCGATTGCGGAACAAATCCGTCAGGCGGATGGCGTCATTATCGTCACGCCGGAGTATAACTACTCCGTTCCGGGCGGCCTGAAAAATGCGATCGACTGGATTTCCCGCCTGCCGAATCAGCCACTGGCCGGTAAGCCCGTGCTGATCCAGACCAGTTCAATGGGTCCGGTCGGCGGGGCACGTTGTCAGTATCATCTGCGTCAGATTCTGGTGTTCCTGGATGCGATGGTGATGAATAAACCCGAATTTATGGGTGGTGTGATCCAGAATAAAGTGGATGAGCAAATCGGCGAAGTCATCGACCAGGGGACGCTCGATTTCCTGCGCGGCCAGCTGACGGCATTTGCCGACTATACGCGCCGCGTCAGCCAATAATTCCGGTCATCAGAAATGCAAACAGCCCGCAATGCGGGCTGTTTTTTTACAGGCGTTAAGCAGATGTCAGCGGATTAATGCCCGTCGACAAACGCGATTTTCAGCACAAACAGCAGGGCTACGACCACCACACACGGGCTGATTTCTTTCCAGCGGCCAGTGCCCAGTTTCATCACCACGTAAGAGATGAAGCCCAGCGCGATACCTTCGGTGATCGAGAAGCTGAACGGCATCATTACCGCGGTCACGAACGCCGGAACCGCTTCGGTCAGGTCATCCCAGGAAACACGCGCCAGACTGGAGGTCATCAGCACGCCGACATAAATCAGCGCACCGGCCGCCGCGTATTCCGGCACCATCCCCGCCAGTGGGGAAATGAAGATCACCAGCAGGAACAGTAAACCGGTCACCACCGCCGTCAGGCCGGTACGACCGCCCACGGAAACGCCGGAGGTGCTTTCAATGTACGCGCCCACCGATGAAGTACCGATAAATGCCCCCGCCACGGAAGACACGCTGTCAACGTACAGCGCCTGTTTCATCTGCGGGAACTTGCCCTGCGCATCAGCCAGACCGGCTTTGTCGGTCACACCAATCAGCGTGCCGGAGGAGTCAAACAGGTTCACCAGCATGAAGGAGAAAATGACGCCCGCCAGACCGATATTCAGCGCGCCTTTCAAATCCACCTGACCGACAACCGTGGTGATGCTCGGCGGCATCGACCAGAAACCGGTGTAATGCACATCGCCAATCATCAGGCCAATGACTGTCGTGACAATAATCGACACCAGCACCGAGGCGTGGAAATTGCGCGACGCCAGCACGGCAATAATGAAGAACCCCAGCACACCGAGCAGCACGTTGTGCGAGGTCAGATTACCGATGGTCACGATGGTGTCAGGGTTCGGGACAATAATGCCGGCGTTTTTCAGCCCCATCATGCCGATAAACAGCCCGATACCGGCGGTAATGCCCACACGCAGGCTGACCGGAATATTGGCAATCATCCAGTAACGGATGCGGAAAATAGTCAGCAGCAGCAAACCCACAGCACCCCAGAATATCGCGCCCATCCCGATCTGCCATGAAACCCCCATCGCGCCCACGACCACAAACGCAAAGAACGCATTCAGACCCATCGCCGGTGCCAGAGCGACCGGCAGGTTGGCGATCACGCCCATCAGGATGCTGCCGAACGCGGCAATCAGGCAGGTGGTCACGAACACGGCCTGTTTATCCATCCCCGCAACACCCAGGATCTGCGGGTTCACGAAAACGATATAGACCATGGTCAGGAAGGTAGTTAAACCGGCGATAGTTTCGGTGCGTACGGTGGTGCCGTGCTGCGTCAGTTTAAACAGACGTTCAGCCAGACCTTTACCCGCAGTCGCATTGCTCTGTGGTGTGCTCATTGGTGAGTTCCAAAATGGGGGAAAAACAATCGGGGGGTATCCTAAGGATTTTAGCCCGAAAGCGCCAGCACTGGATGTATGGGATTAAATCTATCGTTCGGGTACAGTGCCATAATGCACGCCAATAGATGAAACGCTCACAGGGAGAAAGTATGTCACAGGTTGAATGTGTCTTTTTTGATTGCGACGGTACGCTGGTGGACAGTGAATTGTTGTGCTGCGAAGCCTATGTCGAAATGTTCGCGCATTTTGGTGTGACGGTTTCATTCGACGAAATGTATAAGAAATACAAAGGCGTCAAACTTTACGAAATCGTCGCGATCGTCAATAAAGAGCACGGTATCGACGTGCCGAAAGAAGAAATGGAAGTCGTGTTTCGCCAGCATGTTGCCCGTCTTTTCGACAGCAAACTTGAACCTATTGACGGCGCACGCGAGTTACTGGAACAAATCACCGTGCCGATGTGTGTCGTCTCAAACGGCCCGGTCACCAAAATGCAGCACTCTCTCGGCCTGACCGGATTGCTGCCTTTTATGGGGGATAAGTTATTCAGCGGCTATGATTTACAGCGCTGGAAACCCGATCCTGCCGTCTTGTACAAAGCAGCCGACGTCATGAACGTGCCGGTGGAAAACTGCATTCTGGTTGAAGATTCCGTGGCAGGCGCACAGGCCGGGATCACCGCAGGCATCCCGGTGTTTTACTACTGCGCCGATCCGCATAACCCTGCGCTCGATCACCCGCTGGTGACCACTTTCCACGACATGCGCGAACTGCCGGGGATCTGGCGTCAGATGGGGTATCAGATCACTCGCTGAGTGATTTTTCGTACGCCTGCATCCGCTTTTCCAGCTCCGTCAGAGATCGCAGGCCATCAGCCAGCGGCAGGGTTTTATCATTGAAGATTTCCAGTGACCAGGGGCCGGTGAAACCTTTACGGTTCAGCGTGCTGACAAAATCCACCAGCGGTAAATCGCCCTGCCCCGGATAACAGCGGTAACTACGGCTCCACTGCTGCACGTTCATGTCTTTGAACGGTACATCGGCCAGTTGCAGGAAACTGATTTTTTCCAGCGGCACTTCATCCAGACGGTCAAGATTGTCGCCCACGGCGAGAATATGAAAGCTGTCGAGCACAATGCCCAGCGCCGGACTGTTCACCTCGCGTACGCGATCCCACGCCTGGCGGTAACGGTTGACGTGTTTACCCCATGCCAGCGCTTCATAGCCGATACGGATGTCATACAGCTCCGCCATTTCCGCCAGCGCGGCGAGATCGGCAATCTGCACCTCCCGCTCCGGTGAACTTTCCGGATCGGTGTTGCTGCACACCAGTAAATGATCGCAGCCCAGCTCGCTCATCAGGTCGAACTGGCGGCGTGCGCTGGCGAGTTTTTCAACCCGCTTCTCTGCCGGAACCCCTTCGAAATCACGGAAAGGTTGCAGCAGGAAAATGCGCAGGCCGAGAGAATCGGCGAGGTTACGGATAGCCGCCGGTTTGACAGGACTTTTAAGCAAATCGTCTTCGAATATTTCCACACCATCAAATCCTGCAGCCGCAATGGCGGTAAGTTTTTCAGGCAAGGTTCCTGGTACTGAAACTGTCGCAATAGAATGTAACCGGGTGGTTGCAGGCAAAATAGTGTCCTTTTAGTCAGGCTTCGATACTTACAGTAGTGGACCCTCACGCCACATTCGTCAAGTGCGGCGAAGTTGTATGAACGCACAGATTGTAACTGGGCTAAGCAATGGTTAATCTCTGTGGCGAGAATGTGGTTAATGAAGAGGATAAGACGCTGAGCAGCCAAAGTTCCCCGGCGCCGGGACGTAAAAATGATCCGATAGGACTCAGGCAGCGCATTTTCGACAGCGCTCTGGCTGAATTCGCTGAATCCGGTCTGATGGGCGCGCGCATGGAAAATATCGCCTCCAATGCCAGCACCACGAAACGTATGGTGGTCTACCACTATAAGACCAAAGAAGCCCTGTACATGTTGGTTCTGGAACACGTTTATCGCGGTATTCGCCAGCACGAGCTGGAGCTGGACTTATCTTCGTTGCCACCTGCGGAAGCGATCGTCAAACTGGTAGAAGCCAGCTTCGATTTCCATGTCTCACACCCGGAATTTATCCGTATTGTATCGACAGAAAACATGCTGCGCGGCCGCTTTATCCGCCAGTCCACCAGCATCCGTGAGATCAACAAAACGGCATTAACGCTGCTGGAAGATATCCTTGAACGCGGCAAACAAAGCCATCTGTTTAAGGAAGATGCGCAGGCGCGCGACGTTCACCGCCTCATCAGCAGCCTGTGTGTGCACCAGGTCGCCAACCAATATACGTTCGGCGCTTTGTTTGAAAATCCGGATGAGGTGGATTTACAGACCGCCCATTACCGGCAGTTGGCCGTACAGGTCGCGCTGCGCTATGTGATGAAATAATTGCGCTGACCGGACGCGGGTATAGATCGGAAAGCAAAAAGGCCTCGTCAGAGGCCTTTTTTGTGGAGCGATGTCAGTAAACCCTTATTCTTTCGGCACATCTTTACCGTCTGTCAGCAATTTATCCAGCGCATCGCCGCCCACATGACGGAAATCCTGACCTTTCACAAAGTAGAAAATGAATTCGCAAATGTTCTGGCAACGGTCACCGATACGTTCGATAGAACGGGCGCAGAACAGTGCGGTCAGCACGCTTGGAATCGTGCGTGGATCTTCCATCATGTAGGTCATCAGCTGGCGCACAATGCCTTCATATTCCTGATCCACTTTTTTATCTTCACGGTAAATACGCACCGCTTCGTCAAGATCCATACGCGCAAACGCATCCAGCACATCATGCAGCATCTCTACGGTATGGCGGCCCAGCGATTCCAGGCTGACCAGCAACGGCTGATGCAAATGTGAGAATTTTTCCAGCGCCGTGCGGCAGATTTTATCTGCCACGTCACCGATACGCTCGAGTTCAGAAATGGTTTTGATAATCGCCATCACCAAACGTAAATCGCTGGCGGTTGGCTGGCGCTTGGCAATGATGCGCACACAAGCTTCGTCGATCGCCACTTCCATCAGGTTAACTTTGTCATCACCTTTGATGACGCGTTGCGCCAGTTCGGCATCCTGATTGTGCATCGCCGTGATGGCGTCAGTCAGTTGTTGCTCAACCAGGCCGCCCATCGCCAGAACCTGCGTACGGATATGTTCAAGCTCAGCATTGAACTGGCCAGAAATGTGTTTGTTTAAGTTCAGGTTGTCCATTCTTTGTACCTCAACCGTAGCGGCCAGTAATGTAATCTTCAGTCTGTTTGCGCGCTGGTGAAGTGAACAGCGAGTCAGTGTCGCTGTATTCGATCAGTTCGCCCAGATACATAAACGCAGTGCGATCTGAACAACGCGCAGCCTGCTGCATGTTGTGGGTCACGATCACCACGGTGTAATCAGATTTTAACTCGGTGATCAGCTCTTCGATACGGCCGGTAGAAATCGGATCGAGCGCCGAGCAAGGTTCATCGAGCAGCAGAACGTCAGGACGGATCGCAATACCACGTGCAATACACAAACGCTGTTGCTGGCCGCCGGACAGGCTGTAACCACTCTGGTGCAACTTGTCTTTAGATTCATTCCACAATGCAGCTTTGGTCAGCGCCCATTGCACACGCTCGTCCATATCCGTGCGGGACAGCTTTTCAAACAGACGGACACCAAACGCGATGTTGTCGTAAATCGACATCGGGAATGGCGTCGGTTTCTGGAAGACCATGCCGACTTTGGCGCGCAGCAGCGCGATGTCCTGCTTATCAACCAGAATGTTTTCGCCATCAAGCAGGATTTCACCCTCAGCGTGCTGTTCCGGATACAGCTGGTACATTTTGTTAAACGTACGCAGCAGCGTGGATTTACCACAGCCTGACGGGCCGATGAATGCCGTGACTTCGTTCTTAGCAATATCCAGGGAAATATTTTTCAGCGCGTGGAATTTGCCGTAATAAAAGTTCAGATCGCGAACCTGAATTTTGCTGTTGGATGCGTCAGTCATTCTCAGACATCTCTCTTATTCGCGCGCCGCATGGCGACGCCGGGTAAACAGTGATGGCAGCCGCTATCACCTGCCATCGATAATAAATTCGCTTATTGCTTTTTCGGGGCGAAAATCACACGCGCCAGAATGTTCAGCAGCAGCACACACACGGTAATCAGCAGTACACCCGCCCACGCCAGTTGTTGCCACTCGCCAAACGGGCTCATCGCAAACTTAAAGATGGTGACCGGCAGGTTAGCAATCGGCTGCATCATGTCGGTGCTCCAGAACTGGTTGGAGAGCGACGTAAACAACAGCGGCGCGGTTTCACCGGCAATACGGGCAATCGCCAGCAGGATCCCGGTGATAATGCCGGAAACTGAGGCTTTCAGTGTGATGGCCGAAATCATTTTCCACTTCGGCGTACCCAGTGCGTAAGCCGCTTCACGCAGGCTGTCCGGCACCAGTTTCAGCATGTTTTCCGTGGTACGGATAACAATCGGGATCTGTAACAATGCCAGTGCAAGCACGCCCGCCCAGCCGGAGAAGTGTCCCATTTTTGCCACCATAATGGTGTACACAAACAAGCCCACAACGATGGATGGTGCGGAAAGCAGAATGTCGTTAATGAAACGAATGAATTCAGCCAGCCAGGATTTACGTCCATATTCGGCCAGATAAATCCCCGCCATCACGCCCAGTGGCGTACCGATGACCGTTGCCCACAGAATCAATAATCCGCTGCCTGCAATGGCGTTAGCCAGACCGCCGCCTGCCGTATTCGGAGGCGGGGTATTTTCTGTGAACAGCGCCAGCGACATCCCGTCAACACCTTTAACGATCGTGGTGAACAAGATCCACACCAGCCAGAACAGACCAAATGCCATGGTCAGCATGGAGACCATCAGCGCCAGACGGTTCTTCTGACGGCGCCACGCCTGACGTTTGCGACGCGATTCCAGTAATGCAGTATTACTTTGCATTTCGAGTGTCGTCATCTTAACGGCCCTCTTTCTTAGCCAGACGCAGGATCATCATTTTCGACAGCGCCAAAACAATAAAGGTGATGACAAACAGGATCAGACCCAGTTCCATCAGTGCAGACGTATGCAGCCCGGCTTCTGCTTCGGCGAATTCGTTCGCCAGTGCAGAGGTAATGCTGTTGCCCGGCGCGTACAGCGATGCGCTATCGAGCTGGTAGGTGTTACCGATAATGAAGGTCACCGCCATGGTTTCGCCAAGTGCGCGCCCCAGACCTAACATCACGCCGCCGATCACACCATTTTTGGTGAACGGCAGCACGATGCGCCAGATCACTTCCCACGTAGTGCAACCAATGCCGTAAGCAGATTCTTTCATCATCACCGGCGTTTGCTCGAACACGTCACGCATGACGGAAGCTATGTACGGGATGATCATAATGGCGAGGATGACGCCTGCTGCCAGAATACCGATACCAAAACCCGGACCGGCGAACAGGGCACCAACAATCGGGATACCGGAAAGTACATCGCCCAACGGCGTCTGAAAATACTGCGCAAACAGCGGGGCGAAAACGAACAGCCCCCACATGCCATAAACAATACTGGGGATCGCCGCCAGCAGTTCAATAGCAATCCCCAGCGGGCGTTTCATCCAGTTCGGCGCCAGCTCGGTAAGGAATAATGCGATACCAAAGCTGACGGGAACAGCAATCAGCAGGGCAATAATGGAGGTCACGACCGTGCCGTAAATCGGCACCAGTGCGCCAAATTGCTGGTTCGGTGCATCCCAGGTTTTCGTCCACAGGAAGGACAATCCGAACTTTTCAATGCTCGGCAGGGAAGCAATAAACAGCGAGACGATAATGCCGCCCAACATAAATAGCACAATCAGCGCTGCCAGTTTAACCAGCGCGCCGAAGATGATGTCACCGTTTTTGCTGGGTGCCTTGATAGCCGGCTTGTATTCAGCCATACCACTCTCTTTTAATTCAGATTTAATTCCCTCCCCGGCCGGAGAGGGAATGAAGCAGAAGACTTGTACTCTATATCAGACCCGAGGTCAGATCCTAGTAAAGTGCTTTACCGCTGCTGTCTTTGATGTTGGTTTTCCAGGCTGCGCGGATCTGTTCTACAACAGAAGCTGGCAGTGCGGCGTAATCCAAATCAGTCGTCAGTTTGTTACCGTTTTTGTAAGCCCAGTCGAAGAACTTCAGCACTTCGGTGCCCTTCGCTGCATCTTGCTGGTCTTTGTAAATCAGGATGAAGGTGGTGGAGCTGATTGGCCACGCATTATCACCTTTCTGATTGGTCAGGTCCTGAGCGAAGGTTTTGCTCCAGTCTGCGCCTTTAGCGGCTGCACTGAAGGATTCTTCTGTCGGGCTGATGGCTTTGCCGTCTGCATCTACCAGCTTGGTGTAAGCCAGGTTGTTTTGCTTGGCATAAGCATATTCTACGTAACCGATTGAACCAGGCAGACGCTGAACGAAGGCTGCGACGCCGTCGTTGCCCTTGCCGCCGAGACCCGTTGGCCAGTTAACAGTAGAACCTGCACCGATTTTGTCTTTCCACTCGCTGTTCACTTTCGCCAGGTAGCTGGTGAATACGAAGGAAGTACCGGAACCGTCAGCACGGCGAACCACCGCGATGTTAGTGTCTGGCAGTTTCACGCCCGGGTTCAGCTTGGTGATCGCCGTATCGTTCCACTTTTTGATTTTACCGAGGTAAATATCACCCAGCGTTGCGCCATCCAGAGTCAACTGACCGGATTTGATGCCCGGGATGTTAACAGCCAGTACCACGCCGCCGATTACAGTAGGAAACTGGAACAGACCGTTTTTATTCAGATCTTCTTCTTTCATCGGTGCATCAGATGCCCCGAAATCAACGGTTTTAGCGATGATTTGTTTCACGCCGCCGGAAGAACCGATGCCCTGATAGTTAACCTGAGTACCGGTTGCTTTCTGGTATGCATCAGCCCACTTAGCATAGACAGGGGCTGGGAAGGTACCGCCAGCGCCAGTCAGGTTAGCGGCAGCGAAAGCAGACATTGCTGTGAGGGAGAAAGTCGCTGCTACAAGACCGGCGACGGTGTTACGCATCAATTTCATGTTCCACTCCTGGTGGTTTTAAACTTCCCGACTGATGTCGACGTTAATTAAAGTGTTTGGCACAGGAGGAAAATAGGACAGTTTAGTGACAGTAAAATGTACGTTATATGACAGTTTTATGACACTGGTCACAATTCGAACCATACGGGCAAAATGCGGGAGTTTTAAGCAGAAAAAGCCGGTTATTACACCGGCGGATAATGAAAAGCAGGTAAATTAACGCCCCTTCTTCTTACGGCCAGGCTGGGCAAAACGCTTGCGGGATGCGGAATTTGCTTCAGGTTTTTCGCTGTTTTTCGTTTTAGTGACAGCCGGTTTTTTAGCCTGAGCAGGTTTTGATGGCCCTTTTTTCGCCGGTTTGTCTTCAGACGAAGAGTTTTCAATCAGCTTAAACAATTCGATCAGTTCATCATCGGTCAGATCACGCCATTCGCCCAGCGGTAATCCTTTCAGATTGATATTCATAATACGCACACGTTCAAGCTTAGTGACGTCGAAACCAAAATGCTTAGTCATGCGGCGGATCTGTCGGTTAAGTCCCTGCACCAGCGTAATGCGAAACACCATCGGTGCTTCTTTCTTCACTTTGCATTTCTTGGTCACGGTGCCGAGCATCGGCACACCCGCGCCCATACCGGCAATAAACTCGTCCGTGATCGGTTTATTGACAGTCACGATATATTCTTTTTCGTGGTCGTTACCGGCACGCAGGATTTTATTGACCAGATCACCGTGATTGGTCAGTAAAATCAGGCCCTGCGAATCTTTGTCCAGACGGCCAATCGGGAAGACGCGTTTGCTGTGGTTAACGAAATCGCGGATGTTGTCCCGCTCCCCCTCTTCCATCGTGGTGATAATGCCTACGGGCTTGTTCAGCGCAATAAGCACCAGATCTTCTTCATCACGCGGCTCAATAATCTGACCATTCACTTTCACCACATCGCCGGCAAACACCTGAGCACCCACCGCAGCACGCCTGCCGTTGATAAAAACATTTCCCTGTTCGATGTAACGATCAGCATCGCGGCGCGAGCAGATGCCGCTCTCGCTAATGTATTTGTTGAGACGAATGGAGGAGTTAGTCAGCATTCAGAGGGGTACCTTCAGAAAAACGCGAACTATACCTTATCCGGGGCGGGTTACGAAGCCTGAGAGAAGAGAATCGTGACCGGCTGCTGACAAAGGGAGAGCAGGTCACCGGAGAACAACATTCTGGAAAGAGAAAAGCGCCCCGGGAGGCGCTTAGAGATAACATGGCTGAAACCGGACAGTCTTATTCGACAGTCACAGACTTCGCCAGATTACGTGGCTGGTCAACATCGGTGCCTTTAATCAGCGCAACGTAGTAGGACAGCAACTGGAGCGGTACGGTGTAGAAAATCGGAGCGACGATTTCTTCAACGTGAGGCAGCTGAATAATCTTCATACCGTCACTGTCGACAAAACCCGCGTCCTGATCGGCGAAGACATACAGTAAACCGCCACGTGCACGCACTTCTTCGATATTCGACTTCAGTTTTTCCAGCAATTCGTTATTGGGCGCAACCACGATCACCGGCATATCCGCATCAATCAGCGCCAGCGGGCCATGTTTCAGCTCGCCTGCCGCATAGGCTTCAGCGTGGATATACGAAATCTCTTTCAGCTTCAGCGCACCTTCCATCGCGATCGGATATTGATCGCCACGGCCAAGGAACAGGGCGTGATGTTTATCAGAGAAACCTTCAGCCAGTGTTTCGATAGTCTTATCCAGCGACAGCATTTGTTCGATGCGCGCAGGCAACGCCTGAAGCGCGTGAACAATGTCGTGCTCAACTTGCGGACTCATCCCTTTCAGGCGGCCCATACGCGCCACCAGCATCAGCAGAACGGTCAGCTGCGTGGTGAAAGCTTTGGTTGAGGCCACACCGATTTCGGTGCCCGCTTTGGTCATCAGCGCCAGATCGGATTCACGCACCAGAGAAGAACCAGCCACGTTGCATACTGCCAGCGAACCAAGATAACCCAGCTCTTTCGACAGACGCAGCGCTGCCAGCGTATCAGCCGTTTCACCCGACTGAGACAGCGTGATGATCAGGCTGCCCGGACGAACAGCAGATTTGCGATAGCGGAATTCCGAAGCGATCTCGACATCACAAGGCATGCCAGCCAGTGACTCAAACCAGTAACGCGCCACCATCCCGGAGTTATATGACGTACCGCAGGCGATAATCTGCACGTGCTGAACACGGGACAGAATTTCGTCCGCTTTTTCGCCCAGCTCGCTCAGATTCACTTCGCCGTGGCTGAAACGGCCTTCCAGGGTGTTTTTAATGGCCAGCGGCTGTTCGTAGATTTCTTTTTGCATGTAGTGGCGGTAAACGCCTTTATCACCGGCGTCGTACTGCACTTTGGATTCGATTTCTTCACGCTCAACGGCATGACCATTTCTGTCATATACGCTGACGGAACGGCGCTTAACTTCAGCAACATCGCCTTCTTCCAGGAACAGGAAGCGGCGGGTCACAGGTAACAGCGCCAGCTGATCGGAGGCAATGAAGTTTTCACCCACACCACGACCAATCACCAGCGGGCTGCCGGAACGGGCCGCGACCAGAACAGACGGATCGCGGCGATCCATCACCACCGTGCCGTAGGCTCCACGCAGTTGCGGGATAACGCGCTGGACCACTTCGAGCAGCGTACCGCCCTGGAGTTGTTCCCAATGCACCAGATGCGCGATCACTTCGGTATCTGTTTCAGAATCAAAACGGTAGCCGCGTTCAATCAACAATTCACGCAGAGGTTCGTGGTTTTCGATAATGCCGTTATGCACCACAGCAATGTAATCAGACACATGCGGGTGAGCATTCGCTTCAGAAGGTTCGCCATGGGTTGCCCATCGTGTGTGAGCAATACCGGTGCCACCATGCAAAGGATGTTCATCGAGTGCATCAGCCAGCATCTGGACTTTACCCAGACGACGCAAGCGCCCCATTTTCCCGTCAGCATCAATGACAGCCAGACCGGCTGAGTCATAACCGCGGTATTCGAGACGGCGTAAACCTTCCAACAGAATTTCAGCAATATCGCGTTGCGCTACTGCGCCTACAATTCCACACATCAGTTTTATTCCTATTGAAGGTCTTTTCGGGACCTTTTTTGATGCCTGACCTGATTTATCCGCAAGCCCCGTTTTCCGGTGTACTTGCGGTTCCCCGAGCCTTGTAGAGAGTTGGGGATTATTATGAACAGCTTATTTTTTCTTCACCGGTTTCTGCCAGTCAGGTTTATGCACCTGCGGCACCCGGCTTAACAGTAAACCATTGTCCGGCACGTCGCGCGTGACCGTTGTACCGGCGGCGATCGTCACGTTATTACCCACAGTGACTGGCGCTACCAGCTGAGAATCTGACCCCACAAAGACATCGTTACCGATGATGGTCTTATGCTTGTTTACGCCGTCGTAGTTGCAGGTGATGGTACCCGCGCCAATGTTAACGTTATCCCCAATATCAGCATCACCAAGGTAGGAGAGATGACCAGCTTTAGAGCCTTTGCCGAGACGCGCTTTTTTGATTTCGACGAAATTGCCGACATGCGCGCCTTCAGCCAGTTCAGCGCCGGGGCGCAGACGGGCGAAAGGCCCGACCGTACAACCGCTTTCCAGCACCGCATCTTCGAACACGCTGTAAGGACTGACTTCACAGTCATCGCCAATCACGCAATTTTTCAGCACGCAGCCCGCACCGATTTTGACGCGGTCACCCAGTTTCACGTGACCTTCGATAATGACATTGGTGTCGATCAGTACATCGATGCCGTGAGACAGTTCACCGCGCAGATCAAACCGCGCTGGGTCCATCAGCATCACGCCTTCGAGCAACAGACGCTCTGCCTGTTCACTCTGATATACGCGCTCAAGACGGGAAAGTTGCAGGCGGTTATTCACACCATCCACTTCGCTGTTTCGCGCCGGATGAACGGTGGCGATCAGATGTCCTTCCGCATGCGCCATCGCAATAATATCGGTGATGTAGTATTCACCCTGCGCATTGTTGTTATTCAGCTGCCCGAGCCAGCGTTTGAATGACGCGCCGTTAGCGACCAGGATACCGGTGTTAATTTCCTGAATTTTCAGCTGTTCTTCGCTGGCATCTTTCTGCTCAATAATGCCGGTAACAATGCCATTCTCACGAACGATACGGCCATAACCGGTCGGGTCATCCAGCACGACGGTCAGTAAACCAATGCCGCCATCGGGCTTGGCTTTGAGTAATTCGTTCAGGGTGTCGACGGAAATCAGCGGAACATCGCCGTACAGCATCAGCACATCTTCATCATCGGCAAAGAACGGCGCCGCCTGCTGCATCGCATGACCGGTCCCCAGTTGCTCTGCCTGCAATACCCAGTTCAGATCACTGCCTGCCAGATTTTTCTTCAGTAAATCGCCACCATGGCCATAGACCAGATGCACGTTCCGGGCACCCACTTGCGTGGCCGCATCAATGACGTGCTGAACCATTGGCTTGCCAGCCAATGGGTGAAGAACTTTCGGAAGGTTGGAGTACATGCGTGTCCCCTTGCCCGCGGCAAGGATCACCACACTCAGTGCGCTGTTCGACATAGGTAACCTGACAAATCCAATTTGAGTGACAAAAGTAACCCGTTCAGTGCGCGGATTACTACATATTTCGCTTCAAAAACCGCCCGCAGGCCGCAGCCTGCAAGGGTTGTATGCTGTATAGACTACACCAAAAAAACTGAGGGTAAAGTGTCGGTTAATCACCCAAGTATTCCATTAAAAGCGAAAATTAGCCTTGGGAAAAACACTGAAAATGCACTTTATTAAAAGCAAAAAAAAAGCGACCCGAAGGTCGCTTTTCTAACTGATGTTGTTACATCGCTTTTCTGGTCAGTTCGATAACGCGAAGTTTCGCGATCGCCTTAGCCAGTTCCGCTGACGCCTGAGCGTAATCAACGTCGCCGTGAGAACCACTAATGTGTTCTTCCGCTTTGCGCTTAGCTTCAAGCGCGCGCGCTTCGTCGAGGTCTTGCCCACGGATTGCAGTATCAGCCAACACGGTCGTTGCATTCGGTTGCACCTCAAGGATGCCACCGGAAAGATAGATATACTCTTCTTCACCGTGTTCTTTAACAATGCGCACCATGCCAGGCTTGATGGCGGTGAGCAGCGGAGCATGCCCCGGGAAAATACCCAGTTCGCCTTCGCTACCCGTCACTTGGATCTTTTGTACCATGCCGGTAAACATACGTTTTTCCGCACTAACAACATCCAGATGGTAAGCTTTTTCAGCCATGTCATCCTCTCTCACAACAAGCTAGCGTTACAGTTTCTTGGCTTTTTCCACTGCTTCATCAATGGTGCCAACCATGTAGAACGCTTGTTCCGGCAGGTGATCGTAGTCGCCGTCCATAATGCCTTTGAAACCACGAATGGTATCTTTCAGCGATACGAACTTGCCCGGAGAACCGGTGAAGACTTCGGCCACGAAGAATGGCTGGGACAGGAAGCGCTGAATTTTACGCGCACGGGATACAACCAGTTTGTCATCTTCTGACAACTCGTCCATACCCAGGATCGCGATGATGTCTTTCAGTTCCTGGTAACGTTGCAGAATAGACTGCACGCCACGAGCCACATCGTAGTGCTCCTGACCAACAACCAGTGGATCCAGCTGACGGCTGGTGGAATCCAGTGGGTCAACCGCCGGGTAAATACCCAGTGACGCGATCTGACGGCTCAGAACCACGGTCGCATCTAAGTGAGCGAAGGTGGTAGCTGGAGATGGGTCAGTCAAGTCATCCGCAGGAACGTAAACGGCCTGTACGGAGGTGATTGAACCACTTTTGGTCGAGGTGATACGTTCTTGCAGAGCGCCCATCTCTTCCGCCAGCGTTGGCTGATAACCTACCGCTGATGGCATACGGCCCAGAAGTGCGGACACTTCGGTACCGGCCAGGGTGTAACGGTAAATGTTGTCAACGAACAGCAGTACGTCACGACCTTCGTCACGGAATTTCTCCGCCATGGTCAGACCGGTCAGTGCAACGCGCAGACGGTTACCTGGTGGCTCATTCATCTGACCATACACCAGGGAAACTTTGTCGATAACGTTGGAGTCGGTCATTTCGTGATAGAAGTCGTTACCCTCACGAGTACGTTCACCCACACCTGCAAACACAGAATAACCGGAGTGCTCGATCGCGATGTTACGGATCAGCTCCATCATGTTTACAGTCTTACCAACACCCGCACCACCGAACAGACCGACTTTACCGCCCTTAGCGAACGGACACATCAGGTCCATAACTTTGATACCGGTTTCCAGCAGTTCCTGGGAGTTTGCCAGCTCTTCATAAGAAGGCGCAGCGCGGTGGATCGCACGACGTTCTTCTTCGCCGATCGCACCTTTCATGTCGATTGGTTCACCCAATACGTTCATGATACGACCCAGAGTCGCTTTACCCACCGGTACTTCAATTGGGTGTTCCAGGTTGTTCACTTTCAGACCGCGACGCAGGCCGTCTGAGGTACCCATTGCGATACAACGAACAACGCCGCCGCCTAACTGTTGCTGTACTTCCAGCACCAGTTTGGAGGTACCGTTTTCTACCTCAAGAGCATTGTACACGTTCGGTACTGCATCCTGAGGGAACTCGACGTCCACCACGGCGCCGATTACCTGGATAATCTTTCCAGTAGCCATCTTGAATCCTCTACGTAATTCGTAAACCTAGCTTAAACCGCGGAGGCTCCCCCGACGATCTCGGTGAGTTCCTGAGTGATGCTGGCCTGACGAGCTTTGTTGTATACCAACTGCAGCTCTTTGATCAGGCTGCCGCCGTTATCGGTTGCGGCTTTCATCGCTACCATTCGCGCGGCCTGTTCGCTGGCCAGGTTTTCTACGACGCCCTGATAAACCTGGGACTCCACATAGCGACGCAGGAGAGTATCCAACAGTGCTTTAGGGTCCGGCTCATACAGGTAATCCCAGGATTTTTTCGCCAGTTCGCCGTCTTCTGCTGGTGGCAGAGGCAACAACTGAACGATACGTGGTTCCTGAGACATGGTATTGACGAATTTATTGCTAACAACGCATAACTTGTCTAAGCGACCTTCGTCGAAAGCCTGCAACATCACTTTCACCGGCCCGATCAGTTCTGACAGGGAAGGGTTATCCCCCATGCCAGTCACCTGAGCAACAACGTTGCCCCCAACGGAGCCGAAAAAAGAGGCTGCTTTGGAACCGATCAGTGCGAGATCAACTTCAACACCTTTTTCGGACCAGCCTTTCATCTCTGACAGCAGTTTTTTGAACAGGTTAATGTTCAGACCACCACAAAGACCACGGTCGGTAGACACCACCAGATACCCGACACGCTTAATTTCACGCTCATCCAGGTACGGGTGCTTGTATTCCAGATTACCAAGCGCAAGGTGACCAATCACTTCACGAATGGTTTCTGCATAAGGACGGCTGGCCGCCATGCGATCCTGCGTTTTACGCATTTTGGAGGCGGCGACCATTTCCATCGCTTTAGTGATCTTTTGCGTGTTTTGCACGCTGCTGATCTTACTACGTATCTCTTTTCCGCCGGCCATCTCTGCTTCTCCTCATTACCAAACGGCCTGCTGCTTATCTGCCAGAGGCAGGGCAGCAAGGCCGCGAGGTGTTACCAGGACTGGGTTGCTTTGAAGGTATCGAGGATATTTTTGAATTTACCCTCGATCTCATCGTTATACGCACCAGTTTGGTTGATTTGCTGCAGAAGCTCGCCGTGCTCACGGTCAGCGTAAGCCAACAGTGCAGCTTCGAAGCTACCGACTTTAGACAACTCAACGTCTTCCAGATAACCACGTTCTGCTGCGAAGATGATCAGAGACTGCGCAACGATTGACATCGGAGCGTATTGTTTCTGTTTCAGCAGCTCAGTCACTTTCTGACCGTGATTCAGCTGTTTACGGGTTGCCTCATCCAGATCAGAAGCGAACTGCGAGAACGCAGCCAGCTCACGATACTGTGCCAGAGCGGTACGAATACCACCGGACAGTTTCTTCATGATCTTAGTCTGAGCAGCACCACCAACACGGGATACCGAAATACCCGGGTTAACCGCAGGACGAATACCGGCGTTGAACAGGTTAGATTCCAGGAAGATCTGACCATCGGTAATCGAGATTACGTTGGTCGGAACGAACGCGGAAACGTCACCCGCTTGCGTTTCGATAATTGGAAGCGCAGTCAGGGAACCGGTTTTGCCTTTCACTTCACCTTTGGTGAATGCTTCAACATACTCGGCGTTAACACGCGCAGCACGTTCCAGCAGACGGGAGTGAAGATAGAAAACGTCGCCTGGGTAAGCTTCACGGCCAGGTGGACGACGAAGCAGCAGGGAAATCTGACGGTAAGCAACAGCCTGTTTAGACAGGTCATCATAAACGATCAGTGCGTCTTCACCGCGGTCACGGAAGTATTCACCCATTGCGCAACCGGAATACGGTGCCAGGTATTGCAGTGCAGCAGATTCTGATGCAGTTGCAACAACAACGATGGTGTTTGCCAGTGCGCCGTGCTCTTCCAGTTTACGAACCACGTTAGAAATGGTGGACGCTTTCTGGCCGATAGCCACATAGATACATTTGATGCCGGAATCGCGCTGGTTGATGATCGCATCGATCGCCAGAGCTGTTTTACCGGTTTGACGGTCGCCGATGACCAGTTCACGTTGACCACGACCAATTGGGATCATGGCATCAACGGACTTATAACCTGTCTGCACAGGTTCATCTACCGACTGACGTTCGATAACGCCAGGTGCGATTGCTTCAACAGCTGAGAAGCCGTCGTGCTCTACCGGACCTTTACCATCAATTGGCGCACCCAGGGTGTTAACCACGCGGCCCAGCAGGCCACGGCCAACTGGAACTTCCAGGATACGGCCAGTACATTTTACTTTCATACCTTCGGCGAGGTCAGCGTAAGGGCCCATTACAACGGCACCTACAGAGTCACGCTCCAGGTTCAGGGCGATAGCGTAGCGGTTACCCGGCAGCGCAATCATTTCGCCTTGCATGACATCGGCTAAGCCGTGCACACGGATGATCCCGTCACTGACGGAAACGATAGTACCTTCATTGTGAGCTTCGCTCACCACATTGAACTGAGCAATGCGCTGCTTGATCAGTTCGCTGATTTCGGTGGAATTCAGTTGCATGCTCCAGTCCCCTTAAGACTGCAAGACGTCTGCCAGGCGTTCTAGACGACTGCGAACGCTGCCATCAATCACCATATCACCTGCACGGATTACGACACCGGCAAGAACAGACTTGTCAATTTTGCAATTCAGCTTAACTTTGCGAGACAGACGTTTTTCCATCGCAGCAGCAATTTTTGCCTGCTGTTCTTCCGAAAGCGGATTTGCTGAGGTCACTTCAACTTCAGCAACAGCCTCGAGAGAGGCGCGCAGTTCAATAAACTGCTCCAGCACTTGCGGAAGAACGCGTAAACGTCCATTTTCAGCCATTACCTTAATCAGGTTTTGGCCTGCGTCGTCGAGTTCGTCACCACATACGGCAATAAACGTTTTAGACAAAGTTTCAGGCGCGCTAGCACCGGAAAGCAGTTCTTCAATTTGTTCATTGCGCGTGACTTCAGCCGTGAACGCTAACATGGACTGCCAGCGGTCTAAGCTTTGGTGCTCAACGGCAAAGTCAAAAGCTGCTTTGGCGTAGGGGCGAGCTACAGTTACAAATTCAGACATCAGCCCCTCCCTCCTTACAGTTCAGCGACCAGTTTATCAACGATGTCGCTGTTAGCAGCTTCATCCACGGAACGTTCGATAATCTTCTCGGCGCCAGCAATGGCCAAAATTCCGACTTGCTTACGCAACTCTTCACGGGCGCGTTGGCGTTCGGCGTCGATCTCTGCCTTGGCTTGCGACACGATCTTGTTACGTTCCTGCTCGGCTTCAGCTTTTGCTTCGTCGACGATTTGAGCTTTACGCTTGTTCGCCTGATCGATGATTACCTGAGCTTCAGCTTTGGCTTTCTTCAGTTGGTCGGTCGCATCGGCTTGCGCTAAGTCCAGCTCTTTTTTGGCACGTTCTGCGGAAGATAAACCTTCAGAAATTTCTTTCTGACGTTTTTCGATGGCAGCCATAATTGGCGGCCATACGTACTTCATGCAGAACCAGACAAACAGGACGAACGCGATAGCCTGGCCGAGGATTGTTGCGTTAAGATTCACAGCACAATGCCTCTTTCAAAGTGAATTATTTGATGTAGTTCGATTAACAGTGAGCAAGCTCAGTGTTAGGCGACAGCAAACATCACGTACAGACCCAGACCAACCGCAATCATTGGGATTGCATCGACCAGACCCATAACGATAAAGAACTGTGTACGCAACAGAGGGATCAGGTCAGGCTGACGTGCAGCACCTTCCAAGAATTTACCACCCAAGATGCCGATACCGATTGCAGCACCGATTGCCGCCAGGCCCATCATCACAGCGGCAGCCATGTACAGCAGATCCATACTCAGGTTTTCCATGACAGTCTCCAGTTTGTTTCAGTTAAAACGCAGTAGTGTTGAAAGAAAATCAGTGTTTTTCAGATGCCATCGAGAGATAGACAATCGTCAGAACCATGAAAATAAAGGCTTGCAGCGTAATGATCAGGATGTGGAAAATGGCCCAAGGCACATTTAGAATCCACTGTGACCACCACGGCAACAGGCCAGCAATAAGGATGAAGATCAACTCACCCGCATACATATTGCCAAACAGTCGCAGACCCAGTGAAACTGGTTTAGACAGCAGGCTGACACCTTCAAGAATCAGGTTAATCGGAATGAAAACCGGATGATTGAATGGCTGCATTGTCAGTTCTTTAATGAAACCGCCAAAGCCTTTCATCTTAATGCTATAGAAAAGAATCAGAATGAATACGCCGAGTGCCATGGACAACGTGATGTTCACGTCAGCCGTAGGAACCACACGCAACGCTGGCAGACCAAGCAATTTTTCACCGATAGTCGGCAACAAATCGATTGGCAGCAAATCCATCAGGTTCATCATAAACACCCAGACGAAGACGGTCAGCGCGAGAGGTGCAATCACTTTGCTTTTGCCGTGATACATGTCACGTACGCTGCTGTCGACGAAACCAACGACCAGTTCAACTGCGGTTTGCAGTTTACCCGGGACACCGCTGGTGGCGTTTTTGGCTACGCGATGGAAAATAACCAGAAAGAGTACTCCGAGGAACACGGAGAAAAACATCGAATCGATGTTAATCGACCAGAATCCCGTCCCAATCTGAAGCTGAGTCAGATGGTGACCGATATACTCTTGTGGAGTAGAGATTTCTCCTGATGCAGACATGATGCCTCTTACCCTTTAGTAGTTAAGTACGGTAACTGTTAATGACGGCCGGTGCCAAAATCTGAGTCATCAACACCGATAAATAGGCCAACCCCAACGGAGCAAAAGCCGCCTTAAACAGGCCAAGTGCGATAACCATTAAGATCACCGTAACCAGCACCTTCAGCGCTTCTCCGATTGCAAAGGACCAGGCAACCCGTCCAGAGACCGTTGTTTGCGCCTGATGGCGCCATGCAAACAGCATGAACAGTACATTTGGCACCCAGGCGGCCAACCCACCCATAAGAGCCGATGTGGTCCATTCCAGGCTTTTAAAACCAAATACTGCACTGAGCAGAACAAAGGTCAATAACTGCAGTATCAACAGCTTTCTGGCAACCTTCACACTATTTGTACTGTGTAAAATACCGGATACAGACATGACGTTTGTTCTCTCCGTATCAAGTACCTAGCTGGAGGTAGACTGAATGCCGTATATCACTGCCTTTACTGTTTTGAGTCAAGCAGCAAAAACCGAGCAAATTATACGGGGCACAGGGACGAATTCAATGGATAAGTAGCGAAAAGGTGAACAATTATTTAAATTTTCCCCTTCACGACTATTTTGACAACCAAACTATAGCTGAATTTGCCCTTTTTGGTTTGATACGGTTATTTCATCACCCGACAAAGAAGCGTGCACTGGATCACATAATTAACTCATGACACTTTATATACCCTGCACTGTTTGAATGTCTTTAGCTAATCAGGCCTTTTAAAATCTTTATAAATCAATTTGTTAATAAAACACTGTTCGTTAAACAATCTTCTTTAAAAATAACCACGATTTATTGACACAACAACCCAACAAATAACAACATTTTCATTACAAGTTCAATATCAGCCGGTTGATGACCGTTCAATTTCAAAAGTGACTATTACAGTCCGGATTAAAATAAAAACATCTCTGAAATGCTATCAGTCTGTAAAAAAGCGGTGATTGAGTGTTTGTCACCGCTATATAATTAGCCTGCTCATTTTAACTGCAATAACACATGCGCTTTTTAAATATTTTTTGATAAAACGCAACTTTAGTTTGAGCTAAGAATGACGAGATGCCGTTCCCCGTCAAGTTCTGGTACCTGCAGTTTTATGACCGATTCCAAAGTGATACCTTCCGGCAATAGCGCCATTTCATCATCAGGGCTCACCCCTTTTAAGGCGTAAAAACGCCCCTGCCCTTTTTGTGGCAGGTGATGGCACCAGGAAAGCATATCCTGCAGGGACGCAAAAGCACGGCTGATCACCCCATCAAACAACGGGTCTGGCTCAAACTCTTCCACACGACTTTGTACCGGTTCGATATTTTTCAGCCCCAGTTCATGCTGAACCTGACGCAGGAAGCGTACGCGCTTACCCAGGCTGTCCAGCAGCGTAAAGTGTGAATCAGGGCGAACGATGGCAAGAGGAATTCCCGGTAAACCAGGGCCTGTGCCTACGTCGATGAAACGGCTGCCCTGCAGATGCTCATTTACTACGATGCTGTCCATGATATGGCGTACCAGCATCTGCATCGGGTCACGGACAGACGTCAGGTTATAGGCTTTGTTCCACTTATGCAGCAGTTCCACATAGCCAATCAGTTGCTGTTTTTGCTGATCGGGTAACGCTATTCCTGCCGCAGCAAGCAGCGAGTCCAGTTTCTTTTGCACAGTGAATCCTCAGAAAGAGTCGATATTCGGGAACAGCCCGGTTGAGAAATGATAAAACACTCAGAAAGATGGGAAAAGTAAGAACTGACCGCCGCTTTGTTTTCAAAGGGCGGTCATAAGAGAGGTGAGTTATGCGCTACGGCGCAGTAAGCCTTGTTTTTTAAGCCAGATCAGCAAGATCGAGATAGCTGCCGGCGTAATACCCGAGATCCGCGATGCCTGACCAATGGAGGTCGGCTTGTGATCGTTAAGCTTGGCGATCACTTCATTGGAAAGACCATTAACCTGGCGGTAATCAAGATCAACAGGCAACACAGTGTTTTCGT
The DNA here is from genome assembly GCF_023701875.1 of Rahnella sp. CG8. Lineage (NCBI taxonomy): Bacteria > Pseudomonadati > Pseudomonadota > Gammaproteobacteria > Enterobacterales > Yersiniaceae > Rahnella > Rahnella sp. CG8. The sequence goes on along the minus strand of NZ_JABAED010000010.1, from coordinate 15,342 downwards.
TACGCTGCTGTTTTTCGATCTCTTCCTGCTGACGGGCGATATAGCCTTCATATTTGATCTGAATTTCAACCTGTTCTGCTGCCTGCACATCCGGGACAGAAGGTGCGAACGGAGAAAGACGGGTAATCAGCTCATAGGTCATTTCAGGACGACGCAGCAGTTCTTCTGCACTGGCTTCTTTAGAAAGCGGTGCAGAAAGATGTGCATTAATCTCTTCAACCTGCGCGTGATGAGGGTTCACCCAGATACCACGCAGACGCTGACGTTCCTGTTCGATCATTTCCAGTTTTTCGTTGAACCGCGCCCAGCGGGCATCGTCAACCAGACCTAATTCACGGCCTTTTTCTGTCAGGCGTAAATCGGCATTGTCTTCGCGCAGCATCAGTCGATATTCAGCGCGTGATGTAAACATCCGGTACGGTTCTTTGGTGCCCAGCGTACACAGGTCATCAACCAGCACACCGAGATAAGCTTGATCGCGACGTGGCGCCCAGCCCTCTTCTTCGCTGGCACTACGGGCAGCATTCATGCCAGCGAGTAAGCCCTGTGCAGCGGCTTCTTCGTAACCCGTCGTACCGTTGATTTGTCCGGCAAAGAACAGACCGGCGATAAATTTACTTTCCAGCGTCGGTTTCAAATCACGCGGATCGAAGAAATCGTATTCAATCGCATAACCCGGACGAACAATAACGGCATTTTCCATCCCCTGCATAGACCGGACGATCTGCATCTGCACATCGAATGGCAGGCTGGTGGAAATTCCGTTTGGATAAACTTCATTGCTGGTCAGGCCTTCCGGTTCAAGGAAGATCTGATGAGAATTGCGATCGGCAAAACGCATGACTTTATCTTCGATCGACGGGCAGTAACGCGGGCCGATCCCTTCGATGATCCCGGCATACATCGGGCTGCGATCCAGATTATTGCGGATCACGTCATGGGTTTTTTCGTTGGTATAGGTCATGTAACACGGGATCTGGCGCGGATGTTGCGACACATTGCCCATGAACGAGAATACCGGTGCCGGATTATCACCATGCTGTTGTGCCAGAACACTGAAATCAATGGTCCGGGCATCAATACGCGGAGGTGTACCGGTTTTAAGACGGTTAACGCGTAAAGGCAATTCACGCAAACGTTGAGACAAAGAGATCGCCGGAGGATCCCCTGCACGGCCACCGCTGTAGTTTTCCAGACCTATGTGGATCTTTCCGTCCAGGAAGGTGCCGACAGTCAGTACAACCGCTTTAGCGCGGAATTTCAGCCCCATTTTGGTCACAGCACCGACCACACGATCGTTTTCGACGATCAGGTCTTCAACAGGTTGCTGGAAGATCATCAGGTTTGGCTGGTTTTCCAGGGCGGTACGGACGGCCTGACGGTACAGAACGCGGTCAGCTTGAGCACGTGTTGCCCTGACTGCCGGGCCTTTGCTTGCGTTTAGTATCCTAAACTGAATACCCGCATGATCGATAGCCGTAGCCATCAGTCCGCCCAATGCGTCGACTTCTTTTACCAGATGTCCTTTCCCGATCCCGCCAATTGCCGGGTTACACGACATCTGTCCCAGCGTGTCGATATTGTGGGTTAATAATAAGGTCTGACGTCCCATGCGTGCAGAAGCCATTGCGGCTTCAGTACCTGCATGACCACCACCTATGATGATGACGTCAAATTGATCCGGATAAAACATGCGACTGCACCTCGGCGTTCAAGCGAACTTTCTTTGTATGGCGTTGGGAGGAGGGATTCTACTCAAGTTTTGAGCTTCCACAAGTCCCCGGGGATCTTCACTAATTAAAAGAAGATCTTTTTTATTTAAAGATCTCTTATTAATACTTCTATTAGGATCGCGATCCTCTGTGCATAAGTCTTTTTTGTTTATGAAGATCAGTATGCTAAGAAGGATCGAATGCTGTGAATGATCGGTGATCCTGGACAGTATAAGCTGGGATCAGAAGTGAGAGTTATGCACAGCATGAAAAGCGTACAGGAGTTGTTAGAGGGATAACTACGGGTTTTACCCTGCTTTTAAGCATAGTTATCCACATCTGATCGCCTGAAATTTACACTTATTTGATCAAATTAATCCAGTTGATCACCCAAACCTCGGCCGGATCCTCAGGAATTTCGTGTTGAGTCACGTCGATCTCAAGACGATCACCGATCCGTTTTGCCCCTAATGACGTCAGTTTTTGATCCAGAGAACTGATCGCGCCACAGAAGGTGTCATATTCACTGCTGCCTAAACCTAATGCGCCAAAGCGTACTTTTGACAGATCGGGTTGCTGATCTTCCAGCTGCTCCATAAAAGGTTGCAGGTTATCAGGCAGCTCACCAGCACCGTGTGTCGAGCACACGATCAGCCAGATACCTTCCTGCGGAACTTCGTACAGTTCCGGACCATGGAACATCTGAGTGGAAAAACCGGCTTCTTCCAGTTTCTCAGCCACGTGTTCTGCTACATATTCGGCACTGCCAAGCGTACTGCCACTGATCAGGGTAATGTCAGACATGATGCTCTCACCCGGGAAAAGGAGGCTATTGTACGCTGTGAATGAGCTGGGATCTACCTGTGGATAATAGGGGTATAGAAATCAGTGCTCAGGGCTGGATGGTACGTGTGATGGGGTTCTGCAGGGAGATCAGCGTCTCGGTCGACTGGATCTCGTCAATTGTCTGGATCTTGTTGATAAGTACGTGCTGAAGGGAATCAATCGAGCGGCACATGATCTTAATGAAAATGCTGTAATGCCCGGTGGTGTAATAGGCTTCGACCACTTCTTCTATACTTTCGAGCTTTTTCAGTGCCGACGGATAATCCTTGGCACTTTTCAAAATGATGCCAATAAAACAGCATACGTCGTAACCCAGCTGTTTAGGATTGACGGTAATATGCGCGCCGGTAATGATGCCCGCTTGTTTCATTTTTTCTACGCGGACGTGGATCGTCCCCGGGCTGACGGTGAACACTTTTGCCAGTTCAGCATATGGTGTACGGGCATTATCCATCAGGGCGTTCAGGATCCCGCGATCCAGCTCGTCGAGCTGATAAATTTCAGTCATGATTATCTTTCTCTTTAGGCTTAATTTCTCTGCCAGCGTCGCTGTACGCGGCTTTTCATACCGGTATCGAAGCGCCAGATATGATCGAAAATGCGCAGGATGCCGGGCTTGCCATAGTGCGACATTGCCAGGGCATGAAAGCGGTGATGTTTTTCCCGTTGCAACGCCCTGACCTTCTTTTGTACTTCATCTGGCAACCGCTGGGCGATAAAGTCCGAGATCACCACGGCATCAGCATCCTCCCACTGCGGAGAAGCGAGTTTATCCAGTGTGGCATTCAGACAGGCGGCCAGATCGGTACCACCACGAAAATGCTGCCCCAGAAAGCGCAGCGCCTGATCCAGGCCGCCGTTGGAGGTCAGTTCATAATGGATCACTTCACTGGCAAACAACATGATGTAACATCGGCGGTTATCAGCCAGTGCGATTTTCAGTAACGCCAGACAGAACGCTTTGGCGCACTGTTCGTTAAATCCCCCCATCGAACCGGATGTATCGACGCAGACGACAAAAGGCCCACGCGGTTGCGGTTCCTGTTGCTGATAGACCACAGGCCGTTTGACCACTTTCTCGCGCCAGACGTCCCCTTGCAGGCGATATGTCATCAGACGCTTTTCCAGCAAACGGCGGTAAAATTCGTATTCCAGCTCAGGCAGCCCCAGCGTCACCAGCTCCGTCGGCATCAGGCGCAAAATATCATCGCTCTGATGAATGCCGTTCACTTCTTCCGGCACCGTTGCGGGTTCGCGCACCATCAGCCGGTGAGTTTCCATTTTTGCATCTTCATGCGGACTGGTTTTGACCGTCTGGCTGCGCCCCAGTTGTTCTGCCAGATGCATCAGCTCAGGCTGCTGCTGAAGAAAAGCGCCGAAACGCGCCAGCGACTGAATATCACCCCGCAGACGCTTCCCTTTACTCATATCCCACAACCGGCCTGCTGCCGTATCGTTCTCCGCTAATAAAGGAGAGAGCTCGCTGCTGAGCTGCAGTCGTTGCAGCAATTCTTCCTGCAACTGCTCCTGTTCTTGTTCGAGTAACTGATGATGAACGTTCACCGTTTGGAAGGTCAGGTTCAGGCGCCAGCGCTGGAGGAACAAGGTATGAAAGCTGTTGCCGGTTTTCGCCGTCCGTGAGGTTTCATTATTCTCCTGTAAGGTGCGGGCTTCAGTGGCAAAGGGAGAGCTGAGTTGCTCCAGTTCATCGATGAGGGAAGGCAGTCCGGACTGAAAAGCCGTGGCGTCGATCTGCTGGCAATGCTGATAAAGATAGAATTCTTTCGCCAGCTCTTGGGGAACCGGCGTTTCGTGGATCCTCTGGCGAAGGCGCAATTTCCATTCTGGGAGATCTTTGGTCAGGGCACGCTTGAGACGGGGAAATTTCTCGAAGAACACCGTCAGCGCTGGCGCAGCCAGCAAGCCGACGAGCAGTTCTTCAATCAGTTCGGCTTCGCTGATGGCCAGCAGAAGATCCAGTGACTCGAGACTGAACATGATCAGTGACCACTGAATGTCTGTTGCTGATGACGCAACTGTTCAGCCACCTGAAGCAGGCTGGCTTCTATTTTTGCCATCCATTCTGCCGGAACAAACAGACAGTTTTGCTGCTGGCTGAATTCATGTCTCTGCTGCGCCAGTTTTGCGGTCAGGTCACTCAGCGTATTTTTCATTTCGTCGGGAACGGCAATATGCTCATGGCCCGGCAGCGTCAGCGGCGTGCTCTGACGGCTAACATCCAGCACCAGAAGTTGTTGTTTGTCATCGATTTCCAGATCCACGGTTTGTACAAAACCAATCCCGTTGAGTTTGGCTTTCAGTACGCCTCCTTTATTTAACCACTCTTCCAGGATGATGCGTTCGAATAACAGGTGTGTGACTTTTATTTCATGCAGATGTAAAGGCGTTTGCAATAACAGGGTCAGGTTGGTGGTGTTAAGTGATTCAGGCAGGCTGTACTGTGGCTTGCGGCTGAAAATGCCGGCTTTCTTGCTCAGTTTGATTGACTGACGCGAACTCTGTTGCTGCTGATGTTGCATCCATTGCTGATTCAGTTGCTGAATTTTCATCAGCAGTGTCTGCTGCTGATAAGCCTGTTCGGTGATCAGTTGCTCAATCTGGGTTTGCAGCAGGTTATAAGTATTAAGGTCATGCCATAAACAGTCTTTCAGCAGGATCAGATCCACCTGCGTGATCGCTTTTCTGCCACTGAAAAATGCGCAGGCCTGCAACAGGCGCAGAGCTTTTTTCCAGCGACGGTCAGAGACATAAGGTGCCGTATCCAGGGCATCAAGGCGCTGGCGCAGCTGGAAGATCAGTTCAAAGCAGCTGTCTGAAAGATTGACTTTGTCGATCTCCGGCTGCCATTGTTGGTATTCTTCATCGCTGATACTCAGGGACTCTGCCACCGGATTGGCGTTTTCATTGTTCCGGCTGGTCAGCAGTGAGCGAAAATTTTGCTTATCCTGCACTTTATCCAACCACAGACGGATCAGCATGCGGTCGTACAGCGCTTCGAGGCCACCATCGGCTTCGGGTAATTCGTTGGACGCACTGACCAGCAGACGCATCGGAATAGGTTCTTCTCGTTCGCCATTACGGAAGCGGCGTTCATTGATGGCGGTGAGCAATGTATTGAGGATGGCCGGGCCTGCTTTCCAGATTTCATCAAGGAAGACAATTTCAGCTTCCGGCAAGTAACCTTCGGTCAGACGCAGATAGCGGCCTTCATCTTTCAGGGCCTGAATCGAGAGCGGGCCAAAGACTTCTTCCGGCGTGGAAAAGCGCGTCATAAGATATTCAAAAGCGCGCGCATGTCGGAACGCAAATTTCAGGCGCCGGGCAATCAGGCTTTTTGCAATACCTGGCGGGCCGAGCAGAAAAACGCTTTCGCCGCACAGGGCTGCCAGCAGGCAAAGTCTTATGGCATCCTGCCGCTCGTACAGGCCATGTTCTAATGCGTTAGCAAGACGGGCGATCCGTTCTGCCAGAAGGGGAGATTGCGCCATACTGTCTCTTCCGGTTTCCATTGAGTTGTTGAATAGTGTACTGGCTAATAGCGATATGCCACGTTTATTTTTGTCGTTATAGCTTGTTGATTACTAAAAATTTTCTATTATCAGAAATGTGACCCCGTTCATATGAACGCCGGTTTAGCTGCACATTTAAGGGTAGGCAATCCAATTTATTCGTGCATACTGTGCGCCTTTTAGTGGGCATCATAAGATCGAGCGCACTCATCGCTTACGGATGTTCGAGCAAAAAAGAAACGAAATATGAGCACTGAACATAAACGGTCACTCCCAGCAGTAACCCTGGCCGCCATTGGTGTGGTCTATGGCGACATTGGTACCAGTCCTCTCTACACCTTAAGAGAGTGTTTTTCTGGTCACTATGGTTTCAACGTTGAACCCAGCGTCGTTTTTGGTTTTCTCTCTCTGATTTTCTGGATGTTAATCCTCATTGTTTCGCTCAAGTACCTCACTTACGTGATGCGGGCGGACAACGCAGGGGAGGGCGGTATTCTGACGCTGATGTCTCTGGCGGGCAGAAACACCTCGGCACGCACCACTGCCGTTTTGGTCATTCTCGGCCTGATCGGCGGAAGTTTCTTCTATGGTGAAGTGGTGATCACTCCGGCTATTTCTGTTCTTTCCGCGATGGAAGGTCTGGAAATCGCAGCACCTTCACTTGATCCTTATATCGTTCCCTTATCTATTACTGTCCTGACGCTGCTTTTCATTATTCAGAAACACGGCACCGGCATCGTGGGCAAACTGTTTGCGCCGGTGATGTTGTTGTGGTTCCTGACGCTGGCTGTTCTCGGCGTGAACAGCATCATGCAGAACCCTGAAGTACTTCGCGCCATGAACCCGATGTGGGCGGTTAACTTCTTTATCGAGCATAAGTCGTTTTCCTTCCTGGCACTTGGCGCGGTCGTTCTGTCGATTACCGGTGTGGAAGCGCTGTATGCGGATATGGGCCACTTCGGGAAATTCCCGATCCGTCTGGCCTGGTTCACCGTGGTGCTGCCTTCTCTGGTGCTGAACTACTTCGGTCAGGGCGCATTGCTGCTCAAAGATCCGGAGTCGATTAAAAACCCGTTCTTCCTGCTGGCGCCTGACTGGGCTTTGATCCCGTTACTGGTGCTGGCAACGCTGGCCACCATTATCGCGTCTCAGGCTGTTATCTCCGGTGTGTTTTCCCTGACGCGTCAGGCTGTGCGTTTAGGCTATTTACCGCCAATGCGCATCATCCACACTTCAGAAATGGAAGCAGGCCAGATTTACATCCCGGCCATTAACTGGTTGCTGTACTTTGCGGTGGTTATCGTTATCGCCAGCTTCGAGCATTCGAGCAATCTGGCAGCGGCATACGGTATCGCAGTGACCGGTACGATGGTGCTGACCAGTATTCTTTCCTGTACGGTGGCACTCAAAAACTGGCACTGGAAACCTTTCCTGGTCGGGCTTTTGCTGATCGGTCTGCTGTTTATGGATATCCCGCTGTTCGCGGCGAACGCTACTAAACTGTTCTCCGGCGGTTGGTTGCCGCTGACGCTGGGTTTGGGCATGTTTATCGTTATGACGACCTGGAAAAGCGAGCGCTTCCGCCTTATGCGCCGCATGAACGAGCATGGGAATTCCCTGGAAGCGATGATCGCCTCTCTGGAGAAATCCCCGCCGGTGCGTGTTCCGGGTACGGCTGTGTATATGTCGCGCGCCATCAACGTCATTCCGTTTGCGTTGCTGCACAATCTCAAACACAACAAAGTGTTGCATGAGCGTGTGGTACTGCTGACGTTACGCACCGAAGATGCGCCTTATGTACATAACGTCCGGCGCGTCACCATCGAACAGCTTTCGCCGACGTTCTGGCGTGTGGTCGCCAGCTACGGATTTAAAGAAACGCCGAACGTGGAGGAAGTGTTCCACCGTTGCGGTCTGGAAGGATTGCCGTGCCGGATGATGGAAACGTCATTCTTTATGTCGCACGAATCACTGATCCTGACCAAGCGCCCCTGGTATCTCTACTTCCGTGGCAAACTCTTTATGGCGCTCAGCCGCAACGCCTTACGCGCGCCAGATCAGTTTGAAATTCCGCCGAACCGCGTAATCGAACTCGGTACGCAGGTAGAAATCTGATCCTCATTTCTACTGCTCGCAGGGCACCTTCGGGTGCCCTGTTTTATTTTCTCTTTCTCCTTTCTGAAACGACTAACTCAAATTTCCCTGCGGTTTCTTAATTATTCAGCGAAACGTTTCGACGCTGATCACAATTCCATCATAACTCCGTTGCGATGGCCGGGGATCTTTATAAACTCATCGGTGAGCGAAACGTTTCGCTGTAGGAGTTCACAATGAAGAAGTCACCGCTGTTAAATGCCGAAATCTCACATGTTATTGCCCGGTTAGGTCACACCGATCAGCTGGTTATTGGCGATGCCGGACTTCCGGTGCCAGCAGCTTGCCAACGCATCGATCTGGCCCTGACCCAGGGAGTTCCCACCTTTTTACAAGTCTTAGAGGTAGTGACACATGAGATGCAGGTTGAGCGGGCTATCCTCGCCGAGGAAATCCTCACTAAAAATCCTCAACTCCATGAAGCGTTGCTCGCCCAATTGACACAACTCGAACAACACCAGGGAAACACCATTGCTTTGGATTACGTCAGTCATGAGTCATTCAAAGCACAAAGCGAAAAAAGTCGGGCTGTGATCCGCAGCGGGGAATGTTCGCCTTATGCGAACGTTATTCTGTGTGCTGGCGTAACCTTCTGAGGCCTTTATGCAACCTTTGCTGCAACTGACAGGCATTGATAAAGCCTTTCCCGGCGTAAAAGCACTTTCCGGCGCGGCGCTCAGCGTCTATCCGGGACGTGTAATGGCGCTGGTGGGAGAAAACGGCGCGGGCAAGTCCACCATGATGAAAGTGCTGACCGGCATCTATCAGAAAGATGCCGGCTCAGTGCATTTTCTTGGCAAGGAAGCGGTTTTCAGTGGCCCTAAAGCCTCTCAGGAAGCCGGGATTGGTATCATTCATCAGGAATTGAACCTGATCCCCCAACTGACGATTGCTGAAAATATCTTCCTGGGCCGTGAGTTTGTGAACGGTTTTGGCCGCATCAACTGGAAAAAGATGTATGCCGAGGCCGATAAACTGCTGGCGCGCCTGAATCTGCGTTACAAAAGCGACCGGCTGGTAGGCGATTTATCCATCGGCGACCAGCAGATGGTCGAAATTGCCAAAGTGCTGAGCTTTGAATCCAAAGTCATCATTATGGATGAACCGACGGATGCCCTGACCGATACCGAAACCGCTTCTTTATTTAACGTGATCCGGGAACTGAAAGCCGCCGGTTGCGGTGTGGTGTATATCTCCCACCGCATGAAAGAAATTTTCGAAATCTGCGACGACGTGACGGTGTTCCGTGACGGGCAGTTTATTGCAGAGCGGCCGGTCAGTTCGCTTGAAGAAGACACGCTGATTGAAATGATGGTGGGCCGTCGCCTCGAAGAGCAATACCCGCGCATTAATCATGAACGCGGTGCGCTGCGTTTGCAGGTACGCGATGTCAGCGGACCGGGCGTGGATAACGTCAGCTTTGATCTGTACAGCGGCGAAATTCTGGGGATTTCCGGTCTGATGGGCGCAGGCCGTACCGAACTGATGAAAATTCTCTACGGAGCCTTACCGCGTAAAAGTGGTTATGTGGCGCTCGATGGCCGCGAAGTGGTGACACACTCACCGCAGGACGGGCTGGCAAACGGCATTGTTTATATCTCTGAAGACCGCAAGCGCGATGGCTTAGTTCTGGGCATGTCAGTGAAAGAAAACATGTCGCTGACGGCGCTGCGTTATTTCAGCCACGCTGGCGGACGTCTTAAACATGCGGAAGAACAGCAGGCTGTCGGCGATTTCATCCGCCTCTTCAATATCAAAACGCCGTCGATGATGCAGACCATCGGCCTGCTTTCCGGCGGTAATCAGCAAAAAGTGGCAATTGCCCGTGGATTAATGACGCGGCCGAAAGTCCTGATCCTCGATGAACCGACGCGCGGCGTTGACGTTGGTGCCAAGAAAGAGATTTACCAGCTTATAAACCAGTTCAAGCGCGAAGGGCTGAGTATCATTTTGGTTTCCTCAGAAATGCCTGAAGTGATCGGTATGAGTGACCGGGTTTTGGTGATGCATGAAGGCCATTTAAGCGGTGAATTCCCGATAGAACAGGCTACGCAGGAAGTGTTGATGGCTGCCGCTGTCGGCAAGCAATACGGCGTGACGCAGGAGTAATCAGATATGAGTTCTCAGACATTGCCAGCCAAAAAGCGCTGGATCAGTAAAGAGTGGTTGTTGGAGCAAAAGTCTCTGATTGCGCTGCTGGTGTTGATTGCCGTGGTCTCTTCCATGAGCCCGAATTTCTTTACGGTCAATAACCTGTTTAACATCCTTCAGCAAACGTCCGTTAACGCCATTATGGCCGTCGGCATGACACTGGTGATCCTGACGTCCGGGATCGATTTATCCGTCGGCTCTTTGCTGGCGCTGACCGGCGCCGTTGCCGCCTCGATTGTCGGGCTGGAAGTGAATGCGTTTGTTGCCGTTGGCGCCGCGCTGGCGTTAGGTGCGGCTGTGGGTGGCGTCACCGGAATGATTGTGGCCAAAGGGAAAGTCCAGGCGTTTATCGCTACGCTGGTCATGATGTTGCTGCTGCGCGGTATTACGATGGTGTACACCAACGGCAGCCCGATCAGTACCGGCTTTAATGATGTCGCTGATGTTTTTGGCTGGTTTGGTATCGGTCGCCCGCTGGGTATCCCGACACCCGTCTGGCTGATGGCTGTGGTGTTTATTGCGGCATGGTACATGCTGCATCACACCCGGCTGGGGCGCTATATCTACGCGCTGGGCGGTAACGAATCCGCTACGCGTCTGTCAGGTATCAGCGTCGATAAAGTCAAAATTATCGTCTACTCCCTGTGTGGTTTGTTAGCCGCTCTGGCCAGTATCATCGAAGTGGCACGCTTATCTTCTGCGCAGCCCAACGCAGGTACGGGTTATGAGCTGGATGCGATTGCCGCAGTGGTATTAGGGGGAACCAGCCTGTCCGGGGGTAAAGGACGCATTGTTGGAACGCTGATCGGTGCATTGATCCTTGGCTTCCTGAATAACGGTTTGAACTTATTAGGTGTTTCTTCCTACTACCAGATGATCGTAAAAGCAGTTGTCATCCTGCTGGCGGTTCTGGTGGATAACAAAAGCAACAAATAAACTCTCCTACAGGACTTATGACCATGAATATGAAAAAACTGGCTGTCTGGGTTTCCGCCGCAGCGATCACCGCTTCTTTCAGTGCTAACGTTCTGGCGAAAGACACCATTGCGCTGGTCGTTTCCACGCTGAACAATCCGTTCTTCGTCTCCATGAAAGACGGCGCGCAAAAAGAAGCGGACAAACTGGGTTATAACCTGGTGGTTCTTGATTCTCAGAACAACCCGGCGAAAGAGCTGGCAAACGTACAGGACCTGACGGTTCGTGGCACCAAGCTGATGCTGATCAACCCGACGGATTCTGATGCGGTAGGCAATGCCGTTGCGATGGCAAACCAGGCGAAAATCCCGGTGATCACCCTTGACCGTCAGGCTACTAAGGGTGTTGTCGCCAGCCACGTCGCGTCTGATAACGCCTTCGGGGGGAAAATGGCCGGTGATTACATCGCCAAAAAACTGGGCGAAAACGCTAAAGTCATTGAACTCGAAGGTATCGCCGGGACGTCTGTTGCCCGTGAACGCGGTAAAGGTTTCGCTCAGGCCGCTGAAAAACACCATTTCCAGATCCTCGCCAGCCAGCCTGCTGACTTCGACCGCACCAAGGGCCTGAACGTCATGCAGAATCTGCTGACTGCGCATCAGGACGTGCAGGCCGTGTTCGCTCAGAATGACGAAATGGCGCTCGGTGCATTGCGCGCCCTGCAGACTGCCGGTAAAACGGATGTGCTGGTCGTTGGCTTTGATGGCACCGACGACGGTATCAAAGCCGTTAACAGCGGCAAAATGGGCGCGACTGTGGCACAGCGTCCTGAACAAATCGGTGTGATCGGCGTTCAGACTGCAGATAAAGTACTCAAAGGCGAGAAAGTGCCGGCTGTTATCCCTGTTGATTTGAAACTGGTTGCTCAGCCGTAATACTCTTTTTATCGATGCTGTAACTGCGCCTCCTGATGGAGGCGCTATTTGACTCAGGGATCTCCACATGAAAACCGGCAAACTGGTGGTACTCGGCAGTATCAACGCTGACCACATTCTGAATATCAACCACTTCCCGCAACCGGGCGAAACGGTTATCGGTAAGCAATACACCGTAGCCTTTGGCGGTAAAGGGGCGAATCAGGCTGTTGCAGCCGGTCGCAGTGGCGCTGATATTTCTTTTATTGCCTGTGTGGGAGATGACGATATTGGCGAGCGAGTTCGCAAACAGCTGGCCAGTGACCATATTGATACGCACCCCATCGAAGCCATTAAAGACACCACCACTGGCGTAGCGCTGATTTTCGTGAATGCGGAAGGTGAGAATGTTATTGGCATAGATGCGGGGGCAAATAAAGCTGTTACACCTGAATATCTTGATCGCTATAAACAGCAGGTCATTGGTGCTTCTGCTTTATTAATGCAACTTGAATCTCCGCTTGAAACGGTGATCGCGGCATCGAAGATCGCTAAAGACAACGGTACGCAGGTGATCCTTAATCCGGCTCCGGCCTGTGAATTGCCCGATGAATTGCTGGCACGGGTGGATATAATCACCCCGAACGAAACTGAAGCTGAAAAGCTGACGGGAATTAAAGTCGACAGTAATGAAGATGCCGCTCGCGCCGCAAACGCTTTGCATGACAAAGGCATCACGACTGTCATCATTACGCTGGGCAGTAAAGGCATCTGGCTCAGCCAGAACGGAGAAGGAAAGTTAGTGGCGGGGTTCCGTGTAAAAGCCGTCGATACGATAGCAGCAGGTGATACCTTTAACGGCGCGTTAGTCACAGCCCTGCTGGAAGGCAAACCGATGGACAGCGCAGTACGATTCGCACACGCCGCCGCAGCGATTGCCGTGACGCGTCCTGGCGCACAACCTTCCGTCCCGTGGCGCAAAGAAATAGACGATTTCCTCGCACAACAGGAGGCCTGATTGGCCACCATGAAAGATGTCGCCCGCCTCGCGGGCGTTTCAACCTCTACCGTTTCCCATGTGATCAACAAGAATCGTTTTGTCAGTGAATCCATCGCTGAGAAAGTGAATGCTGCCGTTGAACAACTCAATTACGCGCCTTCCGCCTTGGCCCGCAGCCTTAAGCTGAACCAGACACGCACCCTCGGCATGTTACTGACCGCCAGCAGTAACCCTTTCTATTCGGAAGTGGTGCGTGGGGTGGAGCGTAGTTGTTATGAACGCGGCTACAGCCTCATTTTATGTAATACCGATAATGACGCCGAACGTATGAACCGCAGCCTGGAAACGCTGTTGCAAAAGCGGGTCGACGGACTGCTGATCATGTGCACCGAAAACCACCGACCCTCGAAAGACGTTATCAGCCGTTATCCGTCACTGCCGATTGTGATGATGGACTGGTCACCGTTTGATGGCGCGATAGATATTATTCAGGATAACGCGTTGCTGGGCGGCGAAATGGCGACGGAGTTTTTAATCCGTCAGGGATATCATCGCATCGCCTGCATTACCGGCCCGCTGGATAAAACCACCGCACAGGAACGGCTGAGTGGATATCGTCAGGCCATGGAAAAAGCCGGTTTGAAGATTTTACCTGGTTATGAGGTGTGTAGTGATTTTGAATTTGAAGGCGGATTAGCCGCAATGCAGCAGTTGCTGGCGCTGCCCGAACCGCCGCATGCGGTTTTCGCCAGTAACGATGCGATGGCTGTTGGCGTATATCAGGCACTTTATCAGCGTGGATTGCGTGTTCCCGATGATGTAGCCGTGATGGGGTACGATGATATCCAGCTGGCGCAATATATGATGCCGCCGCTGACAACAATCCATCAGCCTAAAGACTCACTGGGAGAACTGGCGGTTGATGCATTACTGCATCGGTTGCAAGACCCGGCTTCAGAGCCTCAGGTTTTAGTGCTCACCCCAGAGCTGGTAGTCCGTCAGTCTGTGGGATCATTCATCAGCAAGTAACAGACTCTGGCATTCCAGAAGTGCGGCATTGGCATCACCGGCCAGAATGGCATCCGTCAGCCGCTGGTGATGTTCCAGTTTAATCACTTCATTGCCTGTAATTGCCCGAAAATAGCTCTGATACACTGAACTGAATAAATTCGCAAAAGAGGTCAGAAAAGGATTTTTCCCCGCTTCATAGATTAGCTGGTGAAACTGCGTATCTACCGTTATCCAGTGTTCCCGATCAAAGCTGTTATGCAACTGGCGCATTTCATACATATATAGAGAGAGCTGATGCTTTTGCTCTTTACTGGCAGCGAGTGCGGCTAACGCACAAGCCTGAGGTTCGAGTGCTTTGCGTAAAACAATAAAATGCGCCATCACCTGATCGAAGTTTTCACGGGTCATCCACCAGGTCAGCAATTCCTGATCGAGAAAGTTCCAGCTCGATTGTGGCATTACCCGGGTACCAATACGCGGACGGGGTAAAAGCATTCCCTTAGCCGCCAGCGTTTTTACTGCTTCACGTACGGCCGTCCGGCTGACACCAAAAATCTCTCCTAACTCATTCTCGCCAGGAAGAATAGCCCCTTCCGGATACTCCCCAGACAAAACGCGTTGTGCAATTTTCTCCGCCAGCAGGTAAGAAAGGTTACGTTGAGCTGCCTGTTGATGTGCATTAAGTAGCATGTAAGGTATTCCTGAATGTCTTTCTCTTAATTATGAAGGAGAGTCTACTCCAGCCTCTGGCTTGAAACTGGTGTGTTTTTAGCGAAAAACGACCGGTATTTGTCCATTTTGGACGAAATTGACGGATTAATGAACGGTTGGTGAAAAAAGTGAAATTAGGGGTTGCGGCCTTCTGAGAACTCCCTATAATGCGCCTCCACTGACCGGGAACAACGACTGACAAGTCGCCCGGACGGGAAGAGAAAAAGAAGAATGTTCGAATGAATAATCTCTTGACTCTTCAGCGGGAAAACGTAATATACGCCTCCCGCGCCGCATAAGATTCCTTGCGAACCGCGGCATGCTCTTTAACAATTTATCAGACAATCTGTGTGGGCACTCACAAGACGATATCAGCCACTTCGGTGGCAAAAAATATC